>DASUXW010000100.1:0-8966 GCA_036377715.1 Gemmatimonadales bacterium | reverse complement strand
AGAGCCGGACGTAGCGGAGCGTCCACCCCGCGGGATCGCGCAGGCCCTCGAGCAGCACCAGGACGATCGGGTACACGATGAGCCACGCGAGCACCGCCAGCAGCGCCAGCGCGAGGAGTCGGGAGCCGCGGGTCACCGGCTCTCCGGCGGGAAAAGGTGGATCCCGCCGCCCACGCGCCGGCTGGGCAGGATGCCGACCCGCGCACCCGCCGGCGCCGACTGCGGCGGTGCCACCACCTCGAGCTCGGCGCCGCCGTCGGTGCGTACCGTGTAGATGGCGGATGGACCGACGAACCGGCGACCGGTGACGGTGCCCGGCACTGCGAGAGACTCGGCGCCGGTCAGACGGAGCGCGTCGGGCCGCGCCAGCATCAGCGCGGGGCCGGGCGGGAGCGCGGGCTCGCCCGGGGCGCGCTCCACCGCCCACTCGACCCCGTCGAGCGCGATGCGGGTGGCGTCGGGCGCGGACCCGAGTACCTCGACCATCGCCCGGGTCGAGCGTCCCACGAAGCCCGCGACGAAGGCGTTGGCGGGCGAGAGATAGAGCTCGTCGGGCGTGCCTACCTGCTCGAGCCGGCCCTCGCGCATCACCGCCACGCGGTCGCCCAGCTCGAAGGCTTCGTCCTGCTCGTGGGTCACCAGCACGGTGGTGGTGCCGACGCGGCGGATCACCTCGCGCAGCTCGCGGCGGGTGCGCTCGCGCAGGGTCGGGTCGAGATTCGAGAGCGGTTCGTCGAGCAGCAGCACTCGCGGCTCGGGAGCGAGCGCGCGCGCCAGCGCGACCCGCTGCTGCTGCCCGCCCGAGAGCTGCGCGATCCGCCGCTTCCCGTAGCCCTCCAGGTCCACCAGTCCGAGCGCCCGCTCCACCCGGCGGTCGCGCTCCGCGCCGCGGATGCCGAGCGACTCGAGCCCGAATCCCACGTTCTGATGCACGTCGAGATGGGGGAACAGCGCGTAGTGCTGAAACACCATCCCGAACCGCCGCGCCACCGGCCGAAGGCGGGTGACGTCGTCGCCCTCGACGAGCACGCGACCGGCGTCGGGCGTCTCGAACCCCGCGAGCAGGCGGAGCGTGGTCGTCTTGCCGCTCCCGCTCGGCCCGAGCAGCGCCAGCATCTCGCCCCGCTCGAGCGCGAGCGAGACGTGGTCCACGGCGACCACGCCGTCGAACCGCTTCACCAGGTCGTCGAGCCGGAGAAACGCGCTCATCCGCCCTGCGCCCGGCCGGTCCCGCGCACGTGCCGGTCCCAGTAGCCCATCCACTCGGCGCCCTTCCGGGCGAGGAGCTCCCAGTCCACGTTGGCCACGATCATCTCGCGCTCCACCTCGGCCACCCACGCCGGCACCCGGTCGCGCGGGAGATCGTGCCGGGCGGGGAGGCGGAACACCTTCTCCGCCGCGAGGAGCTGCCCGTCCTCGCTGCCGACGAAATCGATGAACGCCCTGGCCGCGGCCGGATGGCGCGCGCCGCGCACGAGGCCGATGGCGTCGTCGATCACCACCGTGCCGCTTCGGGGAAAGACGTAGCCGAACGGCATCCCCTTCGACCGGCTGATGAGAATGTCCGGCAGGTCCCAGAGCGTGATCAGCCCTTCGCCGCGGGCGAGGCGGGCGTCGAGGATCGCGGGGTTGAGCGCGTACGACTTGGTCTGCGCGTCCAGCCGGCGGAGCCACGCCATGCCCGCGGTGGTGTCGCCCGTCATGCGGAGACTCCGCTCGATGATGAGCCCCCAGATGGCGCGCATGGTGCCGCTCGCGATCGGATCGCGAATGAGCACCTTGTCGTGCCAGCGCGGCTCCAGCACGTCGTCCCAGTCGCGCGGCGCCTCCTTCGCCGGGACCAGCCGGTCGTTGTAGGCGATGACCGCCGGCGTCCGATACGCCGGATAGTAGAGATCATTGGGGCCGGCGCCCCGGGGGTCCACCGAGGCGGCCCACGCCGGCCGGTACGGCGCCAGCAGCGAGTCGGCCACGCCGCGATCGAAGATCGTCGTGGGCCCGCCGAACCAGACATCCGCCTGGGGGTTCACCCGCTCGAATCGCACCCGGTCGAGAATCTCCTGCGACCCCATGTCGAGCCAGCGCACGTCGATGTCCGGGTGCCGCGCCTCGAACGCGTGCTCGAGCAGCACCAGCTGGTCGCGGCCGTGGGGGGAGTAGACGACGAGGGGGGTGCGGGAATCCGGCCTGCAGGCAAGGGAGAAGAGCAGAACGACGGAGAGACGGAGGGACGGAGAGACGGAGAGGAACGGCACACCGCCTGGTGTGCGTTGACTCTCCGTCCTTCCGTCCCTCCGTCTCTCCGTCTTCATTCCAGCGCCAACAGATTCGCGAAGATCCGAAACGCCCCGGCCACCCCGGCCGGCAGCTGCCGGAAGAAGCTGAGGCCGGTGTAGACGTAGGTGCCGCGGCCGACCCGGGCGATCAGCAGGCCGCCTTCGAGCGGCGGGTCGCCCGTGTCGTGCATCTCGAGAACGGGGTGGTACTCGGGTGCCCAGGTGTGGGCGAAGTAGAGCCCACGCTCCTGTACCCACCCCTTCCAGTCTTCGGCGCCGATGCGATTGGGCAGGCGAACGACGGGCGAGGCCGGGTCGAGCACCTTCACCGGCGCATCTTCCTCCGTTACCCGGTCGTGCCCGATCGGCGGGAGACCCGGAGCGGGCGGAGGCGCGCCCACCGTGAGCGGAAAGGGCGCGAAGCCGCCCTTGAAATAGACCTGCTGCTGGTACTGCACGATGACCAGCCCGCCATCCCGTGCGTACTGGAGCAGGCGGCCGTTGTTCTCCACCAGGGAGGAGTCGGTCTCGTAGGCCCGAGGCCCGATCACGATCGCGTCGAACCGGTGCAGGTCGCCGCGGTCGAGAGCGGCCTGGTCGAGCAGGACGACGGGGAGGCCGACGCTGGTGAGCGCCTCGGGTACCCGGTCGGCCGCGCCCCGGACGTAGCCGATGCGGGTGAGCCGCGGCAGCACCAGCGGTGCGACGCGCAGGTGGGCCGCCGCGGGGCGCACGTACGACCGCGCGCGGATGTGCGGATAGTCCACTGTGACCACGCCCAACCCGTAGCGGCGGCTCGAGCCGTCGCGCGCCACGGCCCGGAGCGTGGCCGCGCCGGAGGTTGGCGCGGCCGGCAGCCGCACCTCGAAGGTGAACGTCTCGCGCTCGTCCTCCTGCGTGAGCCGGAACCGCTGTGAAGGCACGGCGGCCCAGCCCGCGGGCAGCTCGAGCATGAGCGTACCCGAGGTGGTGTCCCGCGATCCGTGCGTGAGGGTGACGGTGAACCGTCGCGCCGCCGAGTCGCCCGCGGGTACGACCTCGGTGCCCGGGTCGATGTCCACGTCCACCCGGGGGACTACGCGGAGCGGGCGGCGCAGCTCGCCCCGGGCCTGGTCGTTGGTGCGGAAGCTGACCTCGCGCGCGCTGTGGGCCGCGCCGTCGAGCACGAATTCCGCGGTGAGGGGCGGCGGACCGAACGGCTCACCCCGCACCGGCGGCGGCGCGCCGCTCCAGTCGTAGATGGCGGGCTCGGGCCGCGGGAGCCGGAAGTACGGTTGGGTCGGCGGGGCGTCCGGGCGGACGGTGGCGGTGACGTTCCGGCTCGCCAGCGCGCCGGCGGCGAGTCGAAACGTCATTGCGCCCCCAGGCCCTTCGAGGGCGGGGCCGGCCCGGAGCGAGGCGGTCATCGTATGCGGCGCCATCCCGCTGTTCCAGCACTCGAACGTGACCGTCACCCGCTGTCCGGGCACGACCCGGTCATCGTCACTTCGCGCGTCGCACACCACCCCGGCGGCGATGGTAATGGCCTGGTCCAGGTGGGCGAGCTGATCGGCCGGCGCGCCGGCCGCCGCCCATCGCTCACGCAGCGCGAGCAGCGCCGCCGCGCCCGTATCGCCCGGCGCGAGCGCCGCGTCGGGCACGCGGAGCGTCGTGTCGATCCCGGCGAAGAAGCCGCCGGCGCCGCGGCCGGTCCGATCCTCCCAGAGCGCCACCCGGATCGGCGAGGGGCCGAGCTGCTGCAGGCGGCCCATGTCCTGCGAGCGGTGCAGGCTCCGACCGGCCATCGCGATCTGGTGATAGGAGCGCCCGGCGGTACGGTCGAGCTCGCCGCCCTCGAGCGTCAGCGTCGTCGCGGTGGTATCGAACCGCGTGCTGCGGTAGAGCTTGAGCGGCGTCCAGGGCGCCAGGCCCTCCTCCCGCTGCAGCTCAGGGAAGCGGCTCGAGTCGCCCGCGATCCGGAACGCCTCGCGCGCGGCCCAGCCGGCCGCCTGGTGCTGGCCGTGGCCGTCGCGCGGCGTGCCGCTGAAGACCGAGACGATGATCTGCGGCCGGAACCGCCGCACGATACGGACGACGTCCTTGAGCACCGTGTCGCGGGGCCAGTGGCGCCAGGTCTCGTCGAGCGTCTTCGAATAGCCGAAGTCGTAGGCGCGGGTGAAGAACTGCCGGGCCCCGTCCAGCCTCCGTGCCGCGAGCAGCTCTTCGGTGCGCAGCAGGCCCAGGGCCATCCCCAGCTCGGGCCCGATCAGGTTCTGCCCACCCTCACCGCGGTTGAGCGAGAGATACGCCGCCTCCGCGCCACGGCCCCGCACCAGCAGCGTGAGCAGCTCGGTGTCCTCGTCATCGGGGTGGGCCCCGATCATCAGCACCCGCTCCGTGTGGCCCAGCATCCGGAGCTCGCGATCGAGCGCCACGATGCCCCCGGTGGACGGGGGCTGAAGCTGAGCGGACAGCGGAGCGGCGAAGGCGCCGAGCAGAAGGGAGATGGACGCGCGGATGAGCGAGCGGCGACGCACAGGCCCCGGCCGTGAGGTGAGGCAGGAAGGTATACCGGTCCGGGCCCGGCCGTCACCGCATGGGCGCGTCTCCCAGCGGGGTGTCCTGGATGGAACGTTTGAAGGCCGGGTGCCGGCGCCAGAGATAAATCGCCATACTGATGGCTGCCAACGTGTTGGCCGTGATCACCCGCCAGAAGGGAAACAGCTCCTGGGTGCGCTCGGAGAAGACCTGAAGCACCCCGTAGAACAGGACCTCGAACACGAGGAAGAGCGGGAGGAGCGCGTAGCGGACCACCGGGTTGTCCGTCCCCCAGTGCACCAGCCAGACCAGCAGGATCCCGAGCAGAATGAAGACGATGAAGTGGAAAGCCGTGTAGAGCAGGATGCCGGTGAACGCGAGATGAGTGGTATCGGGGTTCCGCTCGCCGAGGAGCACGATCTGCCCCAGCAGGCTCGGCGTCTGGAAGGGGTGCCCCTCGATGGCATCGAGGATCAGGAACCAGACCGCCACCACCAGGCCGCCGATGATGCCAACGTCGGTCCCTTCCGCGAGAACCGAGTGACGGGTGTCCGCCATGATTCCCTCCCCTGGCTCGGGCAGTCCGACGGCGGCGGTCTGCAGGCCCGAGTCCGCGGCCGCCGCCCCGTCGCGTCACTCCCCCACAGTGGGAAGACCGGGCGGTGGGCGCAAGTCACTTCGGCGGCCCGGTGCTGCCGCGCGCCGCCCGGCAGCGCTCGCAGGTGCACGACTGCAGCAGCCGCTCGAAGGTATAGATGCCCGTCGCGTGCCCATCGCTCCACTGGACCCGGAGGCCGTAGGCCCCCGCGAGCGCGAGCGAGACCGGCCGGACGTCCTCCGGTACCCGCGAAGGGTCGAGCAGCGCCCGGCCCGACATCTCGTCCACGCACGTGGCGCAGGGGCACGCGAGCCGGAGCGCCCGCGCGGGGAAGAAGGCCTGGTGACCGGCCTCGTCCCACTCGATCAGCAGGCCGTCGTCGCGGCGGTTGATGGCATGGGGAATCGGGTTGCGCATGCCGTAGTATATTGCCCTCATGTCCACTTCCGTGATCGATCCGTTCGGCGCTCGTGCCACGCTCCGCCTCGACGGCGGCTCCGCGACCTACTACAGCCTGCGGGCCCTTCAGCGTCAGGGACTGACGGACCTGGACCGGCTCCCGTTCTCGATTCGGGTCCTGCTCGAGAACGCGCTCCGCCACGCCGGCCAGGGCTTCGCGGCCGAGGCGCACGTGCGTGAGCTGGCCGGCTGGCGCCCCTCGGCCAAGAGCCGGGGCGAGATCCCGTTCATGCCCGCGCGGGTGGTGCTGCAGGACTTCACCGGCGTCCCCTGCGTGGTGGACCTGGCGGCGATGCGCGACGCCATGGCCCGCATGCACGGCGACCCGGCCCGGATCAACCCCGTCGTCCCCTGCGACCTGGTGATCGACCACTCGGTGCAGGTGGACTCCTACGGCTCCGACCGCTCGCTCCAGCTCAACGTGGAGCTCGAGTTCGAGCGGAACCGCGAGCGATATCAGCTGCTGAAGTTCGCCCAGCGCGCCTTCGACAGCTTCCGGGTGGTGCCGCCCGGGACCGGGATCGTGCACCAGGTGAACCTCGAGTACCTGGCGCCGGTGGTGCAGCTCCGGCCGCAGTTCGGCGAGCTCACCGCCTACCCCGACACCCTGGTCGGCACCGACTCGCACACCACCATGATCAACGGCCTCGGCGTGGTCGGCTGGGGCGTCGGCGGGATCGAAGCCGAGGCGGTCATGCTGGGCCAGCCCTACTTCATGCTCATTCCGGAAGTCGTGGGGATGAAGCTTACGGGCGAGCTCCCGCTCGGCACCACCGCCACCGACCTGGTGCTCACGGTGACCGAGATGCTCCGGAAGAAGGGCGTGGTGGACAAGTTCGTCGAGTTCTACGGCCCGGGTCTTTCGGCACTGGGCCTGGCCGACCGGGCGACGATCGCGAACATGTCGCCCGAATACGGCGCCACGATGGGCTTCTTCCCGGTGGATGCCGAGACGGTGCGCTATCTCCAGCGCACCGGGCGCGGCCGTGAGGTGTGCGAGCGGGTGGAGCGCTACACCCGCGAGCAGGGACTGTTCCGCACCGACGAGACCCCCGACCCGGCGTTCAGCGACACACTGGAGCTCGACCTCTCGACGGTGACGCCGAGCGTGGCCGGGCCCCGGCGTCCGCAGGACCGGGTGCCGCTCGGCGGCCTCAAGCGCAACTTCGTCGTGAGCCTGCCGGGGCTGATGAGCGCCAACGTCCCCGCGGCGCGGAAGGAGCTGGCTCAGAGCGCGTATTCCCGCTGGGTGGGCGAGGGGGGCGCGAATGTGACCATCGGCGAGGGCGGCGCAGCGGAAAGCACCGCGGCCGTGGCCACGCTCGACCCCGACGCGCCTCCGATCGTGAGCGGCCGGCTCGGCGAGCACGAGATCTCGCTCCACGACGGCTCCGTGGTGATTGCAGCCATCACGAGCTGCACCAACACCTCCAACCCCTCGGTGATGATCGGCGCGGGGCTGGTGGCGAGGAAGGCAGTGGAGCGCGGCCTCCGGAGCCGCCCCTGGGTGAAGACCAGCCTCGCGCCCGGGTCGCGGGTGGTGACGGACTACCTCGAGGGGTCGGGACTGCTGCCCTACCTGGAGCAGCTCGGGTTCAACACCGTGGGCTACGGCTGCACCACCTGCATCGGGAACAGCGGTCCCCTCCCCGACGTCGTGGCGGGGCTCATCGACGAGCACGCGCTCGTGACGGCGGCCGTGCTGAGCGGCAACCGCAACTTCGAGGCGCGGGTGCACCCGCAGGTGCGGGCCAACTATCTGATGTCGCCGATGCTGGTGGTGGCGTTCGCGCTGGCCGGCCGGGCCGATATCGACCTGAACCGGGAGCCCGTGGGGACCGGGCGGGACGGGAAGCCGGTCTACCTCCGGGACATCTGGCCCACGCCCGAGGAGGTGCGCGACACCATGGCGGCCTCGCTCAAGCCCGAGATGTTCACCCGCCGCTACGGCGCGGTGTTCGAGGGCGACGAGATCTGGAAGTCGCTGCCGGTGCCCGAAGGCAGCCGCTACGCGTGGGACCCGGACTCCACCTACGTCCAGGAGCCGCCGTTCTTCCGCGACCTGCCCGCCGAGCCGCCGGCGCTCAGCGACATCGCGGGCGCGCGCGTGCTGGCCGTGCTGGGCGACTCGGTGACCACCGACCACATCTCACCGGCCGGCTCGATCCCGAAGAACGGCCCGGCCGCGCGGTACCTGCGCGAGCACGAGATCGAGCAGGTGGACTGGAACACCTTCGGCTCGCGCCGGGGCAATCACGAAGTGATGATGCGGGGGACGTTCGGTAACGTGCGCATCGTCAACGCGCTGGTGCCGGGCCGGGAGGGCAACTGGACCCTGCACTTCCCGAGCGAAGAGATCATCTCGATCTACGACGCCGCCATGCGGTATCAGTCGGCCGGCACCCCGCTCCTCATCCTCACGGGCAAGGAGTACGGCACCGGCTCCAGCCGCGACTGGGCGGCCAAGGGGCCGTCGCTCCTGGGCGTGAAAGCCGTCATCGCCGAGAGCTACGAGCGGATCCACCGGAGCAACCTGGTGGGGATGGGCGTGCTCCCGCTGGCCTACCAGCCCGGGACCAACCGAAAGTCACTCGGCCTCACCGGCACCGAGACCTACAGCATCTCCGGCATCGCCCAGGGACTCACGCCCGGCGGCACCGTCACCGTCACGGCCCGTGACGAGTCCGGCAAGGAGACCGTCTTCCCTGCCGTCGTCCGGCTCAACTCCGCGGTCGAGCTCGATTACTACCGGCACGGGGGGATTCTGCAGCGCGTGCTGCGGCAGTTCCTGGCCTGACACCACCCTGCCCCGCCCAATTCACCACGGAGACACGGAGGGCACGGAGGTGACACGGACACCGGAGGCGTTCGGGACGCGGAGCCACCATCAAGTTGTTGGTGTTGTCCGGGTCCGAGGAACCCTCCCGAACCCGAATCCCTCCGTGGCCGTTTCCGTGCCCTCCGTGTCTCCGTGGTGAATACCAGCGAAAACGCCCCCCGAAGCTCCGGGGGGCGTTTGATGTAACGTGACGCGAAGACTTACGCTACGAGATCCCGGAGCCGATCGCCGGTCTCGCCCTCGCGCAGCCGGAGGAGGGCCCGGTCACGGAGCTGGC
>DASUXW010000099.1:0-9792 GCA_036377715.1 Gemmatimonadales bacterium | reverse complement strand
TGGACGAGCAGCGCGCCGCCCTTCCCGAGCTGCCCGAGGCACGGCGCGCCCGGCTCGAGCGCACGTACGCCATCCCGGCGTACGACGCCCGGGTACTCACGGGCGAGCTGCCGGTGGCCGAGTATTTCGAGGCGGTGGTCGCCAGCGGAGTCGAGCCCAAGACTGCGGCCAACTGGGTCATGGGCGAAGTAATGACGAGCTTCAACGAGACCGGCAGGTTCCCGGTGGACGCCCGACGCTTGGCGGAACTCGTGGCGCTCGTGCGCGAGGGAGTGGTCAGCCACCGAGCCGCCAAACAGGTTTATGCCGAGCTCACCCGGCACCCCGCGGACGAACCCCGTCCCGCAGCCGAGCGGCTAGGCCTGGTGCAGGTCAGCGACCAGGGCGCGCTGGCAGCGTGGGTGGACGAGGTGCTCGCGGCGCACCCGGCGGAGGTGACCCGCTACCAGGGCGGCGAAACCAGGCTGATGGGCTTCTTCGTGGGGCAGGTCATGAAGTGCAGCCACGGAAGGGCCGACCCCAAGAAGGTGCAGCCGGTGCTCGCGGGAAGACTGACCGGGCCCTGAGTCGCCCCGACCGACCCACCGCTCCGGGCGGCGCGACCCCCTCCGGCCCACTGTGGGCCGGAGGGGGTATCGCGTCGCCTAGGCGCGAGTCGTCAGCTGCAGGTCACCGTGCCGCCCGGGACCGGCTGCTGATCGTTCGTGGCCGGGTTGAACGTGCAGCTCACGAAGAAGACCACGGGGCCCGGGCTCGCGACGGAGGAGGGCTGCCGTACCGTGATCGTGGCCGAGGTGAACGCCACGTTGGTAATGATCTCCTCCCAGCTCGAATTCGGGCACTCCGGCGCTCCCGGAACCGGCGAGACCGGAGCTGCGGTCGTGACGTCGAAGCTCACATTGCCGTTGATGATGCTGCCAGCCGGGATCGGCTGTACACCCGTCAGAGTGATTGCAGCCGGATTCCGCCCCGGGGCCTGGAACGTGTTCGTACCGGGATTGCCACACGTGGCGGTGGGATTGCCCGTGGCGGTCAGCTCGACGGTGATGTCGCCGTTCCCGAGCCCGCTCAACGCTCCGGTCGTTCGGAGGGTGAGGCCCAGGTCGTAGAACGTCGGCTTCGCGTGAGCGCCGCCCTTCAGGTGAACGCTCGCCGCGGAGATCCCCTCATGGCTGGTCTCCAGCGGATTGGACGATGTGTCGCTGCAGGCGGTCGCGAGAGCCAGCGCGACCATGGGAATGACAGGCGCGTATCGCATGAGACTACCTCGGGAGCGAAGGTGTTAGAGAAGCATGGCTCCGCCCGCGGCCGCGACAGCCGGCCGACGGTGCGCCTCGATCAGAGGAGTGGCGCTGCGGAGTGTGCGACAATTTTGCGCGCGCCCGAGTGCGCGCAATGGGCAGGAATGACCCTGATGCGGGACGGTAACGAGCTAGTCTGAGTCGTCCAGAAGGAAGAGCGAGGCCGGATTGACGGTGATCTCGCCGTAACGCGCGATCCAATGCAGGTGCGGACCCGTGACGCGCCCGCTCCGACCGACGCCGCCGATCGTCTGTCCCGCCGCCACCGTGTCGCCTGCCGTGACATCCACCCGGCTCAGGTGGAAGTAGGCGGTCAGCAAGCCGCCGCCATGATCGAGATACACCGCGTGCCCCGCCAGGTAGAAGTCCGCCACCAGCGCCACGACACCACGCGCCGGCGCGCTCACCGGCGCTCCCACCTTGCCCGCGAAGTCGGTGCCCATGTGCCGACTGGTCACTTCGCCGTTGAACACGCGCGCGCTGCCGTAGGTGCTGGTAATCCGCCCGGGTCGCGGCCGCAGGAACGGGCCCTCCCAGAGTCGGGGAGTGTCGTGGGTCGCCCGCGAAACGGCGTGGCTCTGCTCCACCTCGCCGGCGATGCGCGCCTGGGCCGCGCTGTCGGGCTGGGCGAACCTGGGCGCCACCCGCAGCCGCTCGCGCGGGTAGTCGGGCTGGCGGACCGCGAGCGCCACGACCACCGTATCCGCGGTGGCGCCGGTCGAAAGGCGGAGCGTGACCGGCAGGGTGTCGCCCCCCTCGAGGGGGATGCCGAGCAGGCTGCGGAACCGTCCGTCACCCAGCCGCCGGAAATGGAGCGGCTCGCCACCGGCAGTGCCGTCCAGCGTCATCGAGGTGTCCGCGGACCCCCGTGGGCGGACGGTCAGCCACACGACGCTTCCGCGGGCAGGCGGAGCGGGCGCCGTCGTCACCAGGAGTCCGCTTCCATCCTGCGCGTGGAGCGACGGCGCCAGCGACGCGAGCAGCGCCGTCGCGAGCGCCAGAGCGCACCGCCGGCTCACCGTGCGAGCCGCCGGATCAGCTCCGCCTCGGCCGGAAACTCCGCCACCAGGGCCGCGGCGATTCCGAGGGCGAAGTCCTCGAACTCGAACCCCGGCGCCACCGTGCAGCCACAGAGCGCGGCTCCGCCCTCGGGCTCCGCCGCCTGCCACACGCCGGCGGGCACGACGGCCTGCGGCGTGCCGCGGTCGAGCAGCACCGAATCGAGCCCGAGCCGGTACAGCCGGAGGGGCGCGCCGTCGTAGTGATGCCAGACTTCGTCCGATCGCACGCGGTGCCAGGTACTATACGTGCCGGCGGGAAGCAGAAAGTGGATGGCGGTCGACGCCGCGCGCACCCGTCCGTCGGGCAGCGTGAGGCGGAGGGGGCTGCGAAACGTCTCGCGGAAATACCCGCCCTCCGGGTGCGGCTGCAGGTCGAGCCGCCGGACCACCTCGTCCGGGTTCAGCGGTCGTTGCTCACGAGCGCGCGAGGAGAGGGGGCCGCGTTTTCGGGGGCGCGCCAGGGGAGGCGCTGTGGGATGCGGGACCAGAACGTGAGGGGGCGATCCGGCAGGCCGAAGTGCTCCTCCGCCGCGCTCTCGAGCCGGGAGACGTTGCGCCGCCCCGTATCGCGCAGCACACGGCGCCGCAGGTCCTTGGCGGTCTTGAGCGGGCGCTCGCCCGAGGGATCGAGCTGCAGGGCAGGAGAGGACTCGCCGCCCAGGAACTCCATCATGTAGTCGAACGAGACGCCGAGGTGCCGCTCGACGTCGGGGTCGCCGAGGGGCCAGCGGCTGTACTCGCGCGCCACCTGAGTCGCGCGCTGCCAGCTCGGGCTCTCCGTGAGCCGCACCATCCCGCGGAACAGCCGGCGGTTGGTCCGCACGCTGAAGATGGTCGGGGCGATGATCCGGTCGAGGTGCGAGTCGGCCTCGGTGTGGTTGAGCCGGATCACATCCCTGGCCGATCGGGCATACGCGTCGCCCAGGTGGGTCTCGACCCGCGTCTCCCAATAGGAGTGACCCACCGCCGCCGTGCTGCTCGTGACCATGAGCTGCCGCGGCACGAAGTAGTTGTGGGCCACCGTGTCGGCCGCGAGGTGGCAGAGATAGCCCAGCCCGAACGCGCGGAGCGAATCCGAGCCCGCGAGGTCATGGATTTCCTGGCCCACGTGCCAGTAGTGACAGTGGCGACCGAGCGGGGCGTAGTGCTTCGCGATCGAGGAGTCGGCGGCGATGTTGCCGTACAGGAAGTCGAACGGATACGCGCGCAGCAGGTCGGCGACCGAGGACGGGAGCTGGGGCAGGCTCGAGAGCACCGACTCGCCCAGGTAGATGTGGGTACCGGGAGTCCAGGCGTGGGCCGAGTCGGGCAGGGCGAGCAGCACCAGCCCCACGCCCGCGAATGCGAGCGCGAGGCGCGCGAGCTTCATCAGCGTCCGGCCGCCAGCACGCGCCGCACTCGGCCAAGCATCCCGTTGCCCTTTCGGACGGCGCGGAGCGTCGCGGCCAGGTCGAGCGCCGCGTCCTCGACTTCGCCGTGCACCACGTCGTACAGGGTCTCCAGGTCCTCCAGCTTCATCTCTACCCGATCCACGCCGCGGACCAGCTTGCGGCGCACCCGCCGGCTGGTCTGGGCGAAGGCGCCCGCTTCGTGGCGCACGAGCACCATCAGATCCTGCCCCTGCTCGGTGAGCCGTCGCACGGCCTTGAGCGCCTGCGCGGTGTCGTCCTGCAGCCCTTCGACGAGGGTGCCGACCTTCTGCGCCTGCGCCGACAGCCGGAGCGCCGCCACGGCGAGGGCGACGGCCGCCGCCAGAATCGAGAGCGCGATGACCGCGAGCGAGATCGCCACGGTCGGTCCCACCCAGTCGGGACCGGCGGCGGCCTGCAGCAGAGCGAGTGTATGCGAACCCACGTGACCTCCCGGAAGGGCCCGATGCGTAAAACAACGCAGTCCGCATCGCGCCGCAACCCCCTCGCTGCGCTTGACGCGCCTGCATGACCCGGTGAGCTTTGGCCATGCCTCCACGATTTCTCGTGCGCGGCCGGCGGCCGCTTCGCGGGTCCATTCGCCCGGCGGGGAACAAGAACGCCGCGCTGCCCATCCTCGCCAGCACCGTCCTCGCCGACGGTCCGATGGAGCTCGACAACATCCCGCGCATCCGGGACGTCGAGACCATGCTCGAGCTGCTCGCCGATCTCGGCGCGCAGATCGAGTGGATCGGCCCCAATCTGGTCCGGGTGGACGCGCGGCCCGTGCGGCCCAAGCCGCTCGACCCAAAGCTCTGCACCCGGATCCGCGCGTCGATCCTGCTCGCGGGCCCGCTGCTCGCGCGGTTCGGATCGGTCACGCTGCCGCCGCCCGGCGGCGACGTCATCGGCCGGCGCCGCGTGGACACCCATTTCCTGGCGCTCGAGCAGCTCGGCGCATCGGTCACCGTAGGCGACCGCTACGAGCTCGAGGCCAAACGCGGGCTCCGCGGCAGCGACATCTTCCTCGACGAGCCCAGCGTGACCGGCACGGAGAACGCGCTCATGGCCGCGGTGGCGGCCCAGGGCCGCACCGTGCTCCGCAACGCCGCGTGCGAGCCGCACGTGCAGGACCTGGCCCACGCGCTGGTCGCGATGGGGGCCCACATCGAGGGCATCGGATCCAACGTCTACACCGTGGAAGGTGGACGGCCGCTCCACGGCGCCTCGTACGCCATCGGACCGGACCACATCGAGATCGGGAGCTTCATCGGGCTCGCAGCGGTCACCAACGGCGCCATCACCATCGATCCGGTACGCCCCGAGGATCTCCGAAGCACCCTGCTCGGCGTCGAGCGGCTGGGCATCCGCCCACGGGTGGACGGGCACCGCCTCACCGTCGATGCCGACCAGGAGCGGCGCATCCGGCCCGACCTCGGCGGCCACGTGCCCAAGCTCGAGGACGGCCCCTGGCCCGCGTTTCCTGCCGACGTCATGTCCACCACGATCGTGGCCGCCACCCAGTGCGCCGGGATGATCCTGGTATTCGAGAAGATGTTCGAGTCGCGGCTCTTCTTCGTGGACAAGCTCATCGGCATGGGTGCCCGGATCGTGCTGTGCGATCCGCACCGTGCGGTGATCTCGGGCCCGTCGCCGCTCAAGGGCGGCACGGTGGAGTCGCCCGATATCCGGGCGGGGATGGCAATGCTCCTGGCCGCGCTGGCCGCCGAAGGGCCCAGCACCATCTACAACGTCGGTCAGATCGAACGGGGCTACGAGCGGATCGACGAACGTCTCCGCGCGCTGGGCGCCGACATCGAGCGGGTGGATGACTGAGGGGGTCCTCCGCGAGACCCCGGTCGATGCTCCCCTTCCACTCTACGAGGTCCCCGGCTGGCGCGAGCGTGGCCTGGTCGCCGGGATCACTGGACGCGGGTCGGCTCCCGATGGCGGCTTCGACCTCGGCCTCTGGGGTCGGGCACCCGTCGGCGAGGTGATGAGCCGCTGGCGCTCGCTGCGTCGCGCCCTGGTCGGCTTCGACGCGGTGGTGCTCGGCAATCAGGTCCACGGCGTCGGCGTCGAGACCGTCGGTCCCGGGCGGGGCTGGATCCAGATGGAGGGTGTAGACGGCTGGGTGACCACCAGCCCCGGGGTGCTCCTGACGGTCACCGTGGCCGACTGCATCCCCGTCTACCTCGCGGTCCCGGGAAGGGCAGCGGCCCTGCTGCACGCCGGGTGGCGGGGCACCGCCGGAGGGATCCTCCGTCGCGGGCTCGAGCAGCTTGTGACGGTCTCCGGGGCCGCTCCGGCCGACGTCCTAATGCATTGCGGCGTGGGGATCTGTGGCGCCTGTTATGAAGTGGGGAGTGAGGTGATGCTCGGGTGTGGCCTTCCCGCCGATGGACCCGGACCGTGGCAGCTCGATCTTCGGCAGCACCTGGCCCGGGAAGGCCGGCAACTGGGGATCCCGGCCGGGACGCGCTCGGACTGGTGCACCGCGCACGACCACCTTTCCTTCTATAGCCACCGGGCCTCGGGCGGGACCGACGGCCGCATGGTGGCTTACCTGGGAATCCCCCATTCCGATTGACTCCGCCCGGCGAGGGAAGTAATATTTGTGTGCTGTGTGGGGGAAGTTCCCCCACATTTTTTTTCCTGCAGGGCCCGATGTCCGCCGACGAGCTTCTCGTTCCGATTCGCGACCATATCGCCGGCCTCGGCTTCGAGCTCGTCGATTTGCGCCGTGTCGGCACCCTGCAGCGCCCCATTCTGCAGGTGCGGGTGGACCGTCCCGACAGCCGCCCCGGCCAGGGTGTCACAGCCGACGACTGTGCGGCGATCAGCCGGTCTCTCGAGCACTTCCTGGAATCCAGGGCGATGGTCGGGCCGCGGTACGTGCTGGAGGTCTCGTCTCCCGGCATCGAGCGGCCACTGCGCTGGCCCGAGCACTGGCGCCGGTTCATCGGCCGGCGTGCGCGGGTGCGGGCCACGGCGCTCGGCGGGCGCCGCCAGGTCGAGATCGTGGCGGTGCCCGACGACGAGCACGTGACGGTGCGGGCCGAGGATGGCGCGGAGCGCACCCTGCCGCTGGCGGAGATTCGCGACGCGACGCTGGTCTGGGAAGGCTGAGGTACGACGACGCGATGTCATCGCGCATCGCTCAACAGGAGTCACACGCATGGCAGGATCGACCGAAATGCTGGCCGCGTTCCGCGAGCTCACCACCGCGAAACAACTGGAGCGCTCCGATCTGCTGGACCTGCTGCGCGACGGCATCCAGGCGGCGCTGGTGCGGAAGTTCGGGCCGAACGTCAAGTTCGAGCTCAGCGTGGACGAGATGCAGGGTACCATCCGCGTCGTGCGCCTCCGCCAGGTCGTCGAGACGGTCGAAGATCCGAGCTGGCAGATCGCGCTCGAGGAGGCCCGCTTCGAGGACCCCGACTTCCAGGTGGGCGACATGCTCGAGGAGGAGGTCCCCTTCGTCGAGTTCGGCCGGCTCGCGGTGCAGGCGGCCAAGCAGCGCATCATCCAGCGGGTCCGCGAGGGCGAGCGGATGCGGATCCGCGAGGAGTTCGCCTCGCGGGTCGGCGAGCTGCTCTCGGGCGAGGTCCAGCAGATCGAACGCGGCAAGCTGGTGATCATGCTCAACAAGTTCCGCGAGGCCGAGGCGATCATCCCCTACCGCGAGCAGAACCACCGCGAGCACTTCCACCAGGGCGACACCATCCGCGCGGTGCTCAAGCGGCTGGAAGAGACGCCCAAGGGGCCGCGGCTCATTCTCTCCCGCGGCGACCCGCTGTTCGTCAAGGCGCTCTTCAAGCTCGAGGTGCCCGAGATCCAGCAGCAGATCGTCGAGATCCGCGCCATCGCGCGAGAGGTGGGGAGCCGCACCAAGGTGGCCGTCATCTCGCGCGACGACGCCATCGATCCGGTGGGCGCCTGCGTGGGTCTCAAGGGCTCGCGGGTCCAGGCGGTGGTGAACGAGCTCGGCGGCGAGCGCATCGACATCGTCCCCTGGTCGCCCGATCCGGAGCGGTTCGCCAGGCTGGCGCTCGCGCCGGCGCGGGTCGCCAAGGTGTTCAGCGACCCCGAGGCCAAGACGATCCAGGCGGTGGTGGACGAAGACCAGCTCTCGCTCGCCATCGGGCGGAACGGCCAGAACGTCCGGCTCGCCTCGGAGCTGACGGGCTGGAAGATCGACCTCTACTCCAGCCGCGAGTGGCTCGAGCGCGGCGGCGAGGGCCCGCTGTTCGCGCCGCTCCCACCGGAAGAGGAGACCGTCGCCCAGATCCCGCTCAGCGAGCTCAAGGGGCTCTCACCCGAGCTCACGGCGATCCTGGAGAGCGCGGGCTACCGGATGCTCAACGACATCCTCGACCTCGAGCGCGAGGACATCGCCAGCATTCCGGGGATCACGCCCGAAACATCGGAGCAGCTTCTGGCGTTTCTCACGGAGCTGACCGACGAGGATGCCGGCGAGAAGTAGCGCCCGCCTCCTCGGCCTCCTCGGACTGGGCTACCGCGGCCGCCGGGTGGCCGTCGGCGTGGACGCGGTTCGGCAGGAGCTCAAGGCGGGGAAATGCTGGTGCGTGGTCGTGGCGGAAGACGCCAGCCCGCGTGCCGTGGACAAGGTGGTCCGGCTGGCATCGGCGAAGGGCGTGCCGATCATCCCCGGACCGCGCGCCGCCGCGATCGGCGCGCAGCTGGGAAAACCGCCCGTGATGGCGGTAGGCGTACGCGACCGCGCGCTGGCCAGCGGCATGGTGCCGCCGGCGCCCGTACGCCCCTGATGGAGGACTGAGTGGTCAAGACGAGAGTGCACGATCTGGCGGCGGAGTTCGGCGTCGCGCCCGAGCAGCTCCTGAGCATGCTCAAGGACATGAACATCTTCGTGCGCAGCCACATGTCGGCCCTGGAGAACGACCAGGTGTCCGCCGCGCGGGTGCGCTGGGAGCGGGAGAAGCGGAAGCACGCCGAGGAGCCCGCGGCCAAGAAGGGCCGCCGAAAGGCGGCCAAGGCGGAGCCTGCCCCCGCGCCAGCCGAGCCGCGGCCGGCCAAGCGCCGCCGGACCGCCGCCGAAGTAGCCCAGGTCGAGGCCCAGGCCCAGGCCGAGAAGGCCGCCGAGCTCGCGGCGCTCGAGCTCGAGCGCCCCGCGGCCCAGATCGAGGAGCCGGCGCCGGCCCAGAGCCTCGAGGAGCGCGCGCGGGCGCTGTTCAAGGATCTGCCTCCGGCCACGGTCGAGGCCGAAGACGAGCAGGCGACTCGCGAAGACTCGATGCCTTCGGCCTCTCTGCCGAGCGCCGGCGCCGCTCCCGCGGCACCGGCGGCACCGCAGCGCGCCCCGTTCATTCCGCCCCGGATCCAGCGCCCAGCGCCTGCCGCGCCCCGCGGACCGCGCCCGGTCTTCAGCAGCAGCGCACCGCCCGCGCCCCCGCGGCCCGGCGCGCCCTCGCGCGGCGGCGCGGGCTCGGCCCCACCTGCCCGTCAGTTCGGTCCCGACGCCGAGAAGGGCGGCGGCCGCAAGAAGGGCAAGAAGGGCCGCCGCACATCGGTGGACCAGGATGCGGTGCAGGCCAACATCCTCAAGACCCTGCAGGGCATGAAGGGCCCGGTCGGGCGGAAGGGCGCCCGCCGGTCCGACGAGCCTTCCTACCGCGAGGTCCAGGCGGGGCGCCTGGCCGAGGAGCGCGAGCGCGAGAAGACCCGCATCCGTGTGAACGAGTTCGTCTCGGTCGCCGAGCTGGCCGCCGCGATGAAGGTGCCGGCCACCCAGATCGTCCAGTTCGCCTTCAAGGAGCTGGGGCTCATGGTGACGGTGAATCAGCGGCTCGACTTCGACCAGATCGAGCTCATCGCCTCCGCCTTCGGCTTCGAGGCGGTGCGCGAGGACGAGTACGCCGCGGCGCTCGAGGTGGACGAGGCCGAGGTCGCGCCCGAGAACCAGGTGCCCCGGCCGCCGGTGGTCACGATCATGGGCCACGTGGACCACGGCAAGACCTCCCTGCTCGACTACATCCGGAA
>DASUXW010000098.1:0-13140 GCA_036377715.1 Gemmatimonadales bacterium | reverse complement strand
CTTGCTCCGGGTGTACCCCAGCTCCTCGCTCCGGCTGATCCGCTTCTGCGCCGCCAGGCCCTCGAGCATCAGCTCGCAGGCGGCCACCATGCGCGGGGTGTCCTCCCGGGGTGAGAGGCCGAACTCGACGGCATTGTCCAGCAGCGTCGGCACGACGCTGAACCCCTTGTAGCAGAGGTCGGAGCGCTCGTCGCCGGGGACCTTGAGGGCCCCGCCCTGGTCGAACCAGGCCACGATGCGCGCCAGGTCCGCGCCGCCCATCCGGTCTTCGAGCACCTTGCCGGCGGCGCGGCGGATCAGCTCTCTCGCGATGGTATCGCCGCCCTGCAGCTCGCCTTCGTATTCCAGCTCCAGCTTGCCGGTGATCGAGGGGACGGCGGCGTAGACGTCGCTGATTCTCGGGACGATCCGGTCTTCCTCCAGCAGGGTCGAGCGGCGCTCGGCGTTGGAAATGGCGTTCTCGAGCACGCTGATCGGGAGGCGCTGGCTCACGCCGGAGCGCTTGTCCACCCGCTTGTCCTCCCGCGCCTCGAAGGCGACGCGCTCGATCACCTCGAGCACGAAGTCGGGGACGTCGAGCGGGAGGCCGCCGCGCTGGGTCCACGCCTCCTGCGCCGTGATCACCATGCCGAGCTGCACGCTGCGCGGGTAGTGGGTGATGACTTCCGAGCCGATCCGGTCCTTGAGCGGGGTGATGATCTTGCCGCGCGCGGTGTAGTCCTCCGGATTCGCGGTGAAGGCGAGGAGCACGTCGAGCGGCAGCCGCACCGGGTACCCTTTGATCTGGACGTCGCCCTCCTGCATGATGTTGAACAGGCCCACCTGCACCTTGCCGCTCAGGTCCGGCAGCTCGTTGATGGCGAAGATCCCGCGGTTGGCGCGCGGGAGCAGGCCGAAGTGCATGGTGAGCTCGTCGCTCAGCAGGTGGCCGCCGCGCGCCGCCTTGATCGGGTCCACGTCGCCGATCAGGTCGGCGATGGTGACGTCGGGCGTGGCCAGTTTCTCGACGTAGCGCTGATCGCGCCGGAGCCAGGCGATGGGCGTCGCGTCGCCGCACTCTTCCAGCCGCTCGCGGGCGAATTTGGAGATGGGGGCGAACGGGTCGTCGTTCACCTCGCTCCCCGCGACGATGGGGATGCGCTCGTCGAGCAGGCTGGTGAGCTCGCGCAGGATGCGGCTCTTGGCCTGGCCCCGCAGGCCCAGGAGAATGAAGTGGTGCCGGGCGAGCAGCGCGTTCACGATCTGGGGAAGGATCGTGTCCTCGTAGCCCACGATCCCGGGGAAGAGCGGGCCGCCGCTCGCGATCCGGCCCAGGAGATTGGTCCGGATCTCGTCGCGCACGGTCCGGCCCCGAAGCGGCGGCTCGGCCCACGGGCTGTTGCGCAGGTCACCTACGGTGCGTGGCAGGGTCATATCGATCAGGCTCGGTGTTCGGGGGTCGGTGTGGCGATGAATGCATAGTAACCCCGGCGGACGGGCGGACAGGCTGACGGAAGCCGGCCGGCTGTGATGAGAAACGAAGGGCTGAGGGTGACGACAGGCGAGCATGCGCAACGACCGATGCGGCCATCCGGCGGTCCCACCCTGCAACCTGATGCACCCTAACGGATTGTAGAGCATCTACATACGTTTGGCAGCTTGACAAAACCCGGCATGGCCCTAGGTTCTGGCGCGGTGGCCCGGGTGGCAGCGTGGCCAGTGACACACAGGCAGGTCTCCCAACCCCAGCATCCCTGGAGCAACGATGAAGAAGACCATGTTGATGGCCGCGGCGCTCGTCATGCTGGCCGCCTGCGGCGAAAAGAAGGCCAGCACCCCGGCGGCCGACACGGCCGGCATGGCGCCGGCGATGAGCAGCGATACCGGTATGGGCATGTCGCACGACAGCGCCGCGATGTCGTCCGACTCCACGATGGCCCGCGACACGACGGCCCGCTAAGTACACCGCTACGGCACTCCCGCTTCGGGCCCCGGGCATCGCTCGGGGCCCGCTGCTTTCCGTCACCCGTCCACCTCGTCGGCCTCGAACGGGAGCGCCGTGACCCGCGCCTCGCGCCCGCCGGCGGCGAGCGTCTCGCCCACCTCCACCTCCCGCCGCAGCATCGCGAGCCCCAGCCGCCGGTCGTCGAGCGCGAGGGTGGAGCGGACGGTGCCCAACTCCTTCTCGCCGCGCCGCACCGTGCGGTCCCCGATCGGCGCGGGGTCGTTCCAGCGGAGGCCGCGCAACTCGCGGTTGGTGTGGCCCCGGAAATGAACCCGGGCGACGGTCTCCTGCCCGGTGTAGCACCCCTTGGTATACGAGACGCCGCCGATGGCATCGTAGCGCACCTCCTGCGGCAGGGTGCGCTCGTCGATCTCGGCGCCGAGCAGGGGCCAGCCGGCGAGGAGGCGGCAGACGTGGAGGTCGGTCTCGTCGCCCCGGGCCGCGCCGGAGCTCTCGAGGCGATCCACGAACTGCTCGAGCGCGGGGCTGAGCCCCACCGCGACGGCGACGAAGGGCGCGTCCTCCGGTGCCAGCGCGACCGCGACCGGGCTCAGGTCGCCGCCGGTGGTGCGCACCCGGCCCGCCGCATCGGGCAGCGGGACGCCCGACTTGGCCAGCACCTGGAACCCGTGCCCGCCGACGAGCCAGGCGACCGCGGCCTGATCGGTCAGGTCGGTGGCGCGCGCGAGCCGCGGCGGGAGGGTGCGGGTGAAGATCTCGATCGCCGCCGCGTGGCCGGAGCGGGGCATGACGAGCGTGACCGTGTCGCCCTGCCGCAGGACCCACGCATCCACCACGATCATCCCCTTGGGCGTGAGCAGCGCGCCGTAGACCAGGCTCTCGTTGCCGGGCTTCTCGAGGTCGTTGGTGAGGAGGCCCTGCAGGCAGGTGAGGGCGCCGCTGCCGGTCACGCGCACCACGGCGGGGCGGGTGATGCCGACGGTGGCGCCGTGGCGGATGCGGTCGAGCCGCGCGCGGTCTATCTGCAGGTCGAGGTCAGGCACGGGACCAGGGGAGCTCGGCCGGGCGGCGGCCGGTGAAGTCGCGCCAGACCAGGTCGGCCTCGGCACACGCCGCTTCGGGGTGCGAAGTCGCGAGCATCGCGCAGCGCAGTCCCGCCGCGCGCGCCGCGGCGAGGCCCGGCAGGGAGTCCTCGACCACCACCGTCGCGTCTTCCCCTTCGCCCAGCGCCGCGCACGCGCGCCGGTAGCCCTCGGGATCGGGCTTGCAGGCGCTCACGTCCTCGGCGGCCACGATGGCCTCGAAGTGCGGCCGGAGTCCGGCGAGGCCGAGCACCAGCTCGATCTCCCGCCGAAGCGCCCCGCTCACCACGCCGAGCCGATACCCCTCGCGCGCGGCGCTGTGGACGAAGTCGGATGCCCCGGGCACGAGCCGCATCGAGGCGCGAAGCGCACGCTCGTAGTGCACGTTCTTCCGCTCGATCGCCTCCTGCATCCCTGACTCGTCCAGCGCCCGCCCCGCCCGCCGGAACGCGAACCGGAAGCACTCGCGGTCATCGAAGCCGAGATAGTCGCGGTAGTAGGTCTCCCGATCGAGCGCGCAGCCGTACTCGCCGAGCGTGGCGATCAACGCCTCGCAGTGCTGCGGCTCGTCGTCCACGATGACGCCGTTGAAGTCGAAGAGGATGGCGGGGGGCATCGTAAGGTGAACGGTAAACGGTGAACGGTGAACGGTAAACCGCTAATGGTGAACAGTGAACGGTGAACGGGAACGGCACACCGGGAGTAGTCTGGTGTGCCGTTCCCGTTCACCGTTCACCGTTCACCGGTGTACATCCCCGCCGCTCCGTAGCTCTCGTCCAGCAGCTCCACCGGATGGGCCACCCGGATCTTCAAACCCGCAGTTCGGATTCCCGCGCCGATCTGCATGAGGCAGCCGGGGTTGCCGGTGGTGACTACCTGAGGGATCGGGTCGGCCTGGGCGAAGCTCTGGATTTTCAGGTCGAGGACGGCCCGGGCCATGTCGGGGCGGAGCAGGGAATAGATGCCGGCGCTGCCGCAGCACTTGTCGGAGCTGGGGAGCAGGCGGAGGCGGAGCTCCGGGATGGCCTGGAGGACCGCGAGCGGGGCGGCGTGGACCCGCTGCGCATGCTGCAGGTGACAGGGCGCGTCATACGCGACGTCGAGCGGGAGCGGCGCGCCGGGGCGCGGCCCCGCATCGGCGAGGAGCTCGGTGACGTCCCGCACCTTTGCCGCGACCTGCTCCGCCCGCTCGGTGCCGAGGAGGTGGCCGTAGTCCTTGAGCAGCGCGCCGCATCCCGCGCTGTTCACCACGATGAAATCGGCGGAATCGGCCATGGCGGCCACGTTCTCCTGCGCCAGCGCCTGGGCGGACGCCCGGTCCCCCGCGTGCTCGTGCAGCGCCCCGCAGCACGTCTGCCCCTCCACCTCGACGACCGTATACCCGTTCGCCTCGAGCGTACGCCGGGTGGCGGCGTGGACGTGGGGGAAGAGGGTGTCCATGACGCAGCCGCGGAAGAGGGCGACCGTGGGATTCGAGGGACGGGGCGGAGAGACGGAGGGGAACAGCACACCGCCCGGCGTGCCTTTGCCCTCCGTCTTCTTCGTCGCTGCGAGCATAGCCATCCCGAACCCGATCCGCCCGCCGTTCGCGAGCAGCCGAGGCGCCCCCGTCCCCCGCAGAACCCGCGCCATCGTGAACAGCGGCCGCCAGAGGCGCTCGCGGCGAAAGATGCCGAGCACCAGGCGGGCCAGGGGGGAAAGGCCGCGCGCGGCCAAGAGCTGCTCGCGGGCGGTCTGGATCCCCCTCCCATACCCCACGCCCGAAGGGCACACCGGCTCGCAGCCGAGGCAGCCGAGACAGGCGTCGAGGTGCTGCATCAGCGCCTCGTCTCCCGGGCCGAGCTCACCGCGCTCGAGCGCGCGCATGAGTACGATCCGTCCGCGCGGACTGTCGGCCTCGTCGCCGGTCGCGAGGTACGTCGGGCAGGCGGGCAGGCAGAAGCCGCAGTGGACGCAGGGGTCCAGCGACGAGTAGTCGGGGGGCATGGGACTAAAGTAAGCGGTGAGCGGTAAGCGGTGAGCGGGAACGGCACACCGGGAATACTCTGGTGAGCCGTTCCCGCTCACCCCTTACCGCTCACTGCTCACTGCCTTCCAGCGCGACCTGCAGGCACTGGCCGGGATCGAAGGTTTCGCGCAGGCGCCCGACGAGCTGGCCGACGCCCTCGCGATACGCCCCGAAGTGGCCCAGCGCGCGCCGCACGGGCCAGGGGGCGCGCGCGAGGGTCATCGGGATCTCCCGGGCGGCGGCGGCGCGGCGGACGGCGCGGAGGCGTTCCACGGGGGCGTCGCCGGTCCAGCGGATCATCCCCGAGGCGGCGCCGGCGGAGAGGAGGTTGGCATCGAGGTCGTGGGCCAGCAGGTCGATCGTCTCGTCTACCCCGTCGCCCAATACTCCCAGCCGGAGGGTGATGGGGCCGCCCTGGCTGCCGCGGGCGACGAGTCCCCAGAACGCCGCGGTCTTGTCCGGCGGGAGCGGCTGCCAGGAGAGGTTGCCGATGGGCGAGAGGCGGCGCACGTCGCCCTGCACCGCGGCGTCGGTGCCGACGAAGCGGGCGGCGAGGACCCAGTCGGGCTCGGCCGCGAGCGCCGGCGAGATGAGCTCGAGCGCCGCGGGGACCAGCTCGGCTTCGACCGCGTCGCGCGCGGCGGAGGTGAGCGCGTCGCGCATCCCGCGCGCCACCAGCGTGATGTCGGCGCGAGGGAGCGCGCGCAGCCGGAGGTGCGCCTCGGCGATGATCCCGAACCCGCCGAAGCCGCCCACCTGCAGCTTGGTGAGATCGTAGCCCGCGACGTTCTTGACGACGCGGCCGCCGGCGTTGACCAGCTTCCCGTCGCCTGTCGCGACGGTGCAGCCGAGCACGTGGTCGCGCACCGGGCCGAAGCCGTGCCGCAGCGGGCCCGCGGTGCCGGTCGCGAGGACGGAGCCGAGACTGCGCTCGGGACGGCCCGGCGGGTCGAGGGCGAGCCACATCCCGTGATCGGCCAGCCGGCGGCGCAGGGTCTCGAGCGTGGTGCCCGCCTGCACCGTGGCGACGAGATCGGCCGGGCTCACCGACACGACCTGATCGAGCGCCCGGGTGCTCACCGCGAGGTCGGCCGGCGCGTCGGCCGGAAGCCAGGTGCCTCGGCCCTCGATCCGGATCTTCCATCCCTCGTCATGCGCCAGGCGGCAGACCAGCGACAGCGCGTCGGACGTGTCGGGCAGCGCGCGCGGGAGGCCGGCCGCGTCGCGCTCGACGCCGCTCCCGCCGAGCAGCGCCTTGAGGCGGCCGTAGACCACGTCGCTCACGCGTGCGCTCCGGTGCGCGCGGCGGGCGTCGCGGTCCATTCACGGCAGGCGTGCAGCGGGACGACCTTCCCGGGGTTGGCGCGCTCGCCGGGATCGAATACCCGGCGTACCGCGCGCATCGCGCCCAGCGTCTCGGCGTCGAAGATCCAGGCCATGTAGCCGACCTTGTCGGAGCCCACGCCGTGCTCGCCGGTGATGCTCCCGCCCGCCTCGACGCACGCGGCCATGATCTCGTTGCACGCCTCGTGGACCCGGTGCGCCACGTCGGGATCGCGGCGGTCGAACGAGATGTTGGGGTGCAGGTTGCCATCGCCCGCGTGGAAGACGTTGCTGATGTTGAGCGCGTAGCGGTCGCGGATCTCGGCGATGCGGTCCATGATCTCGGGCAGGATGGAGCGCGGCACCACGGCGTCCTGCACCGCGAGGTCGGGGGCGATGCGTCCCATCGCGCCGAACGCCTTCTTCCGCCCCTGCCACAGTCGCGCGCGCTCGGCCGGGGTCGAGGCGCTCTGCACCGAGCGGGCGCCGCGCTCGCACAGGATGGCCTCGACCATCTTCGACTCGGCCTCGACCGCGCCGGCCTGGCCGTCGAGCTCGACCAGCAGCACCGCGGCCGCGTCGGTGGGATAGCCCGCGGCGTAGATCGAGGCCTCCACCGCGGCGACGCAGGCGCGGTCCATCATCTCCATGGCCGCGGGGACGATCCCGGTCGCGATCACCGAGGACACCGCCTCGCTCGCCGCCCGGACGGTGGGGAAGTCGGCGAGCATGGTGCGCACGCTGGGCGGGAGCGGCTCGAGCCGGACGGTGATCGCGGTGACGATCCCGAACATCCCCTCGCTCCCGATGAAGAGCCCCACGAGATCGGGCCCCCACGGCTCGCCGTGCGGCGAGCCGAGCGTCACCTCGGAGCCGTCGGGCAGGACCACGTCGAGCTGCACCACGTGATTGGTGGTGACGCCGTACTTGAGGCAGTGCGGCCCGCCCGCGTTTTCGGCGACGTTGCCGCCCACGGTGCAGGCCGACTGGCTCGACGGATCGGGCACGTAGTAGAGACCGAGCGGCGCCACCGCCTCGGAGAGCCGCGCGTTGATCACCCCCGGCTGCACCACGGCGCGGCGCCGCGCCCGATCCACCGAGAGGATGCGGTTCATGCGGGTGAGGGTGACGAGCACCGCGTCCGGATCGGCCACCGCGCCGCCCGAGAGGCCCGTGCCCGCGCCGCGGGCGACGAACGGGACGCCGGTGAGATGCAGCAGCCGAACGACGTCCCGCACCTCCTCCGCCGAGCCGGGGAGCACCACCACGCCGGGGAACGACTCGCGGGTGGGAAGCCCGTCCATCGCGAAGGTCTTGAGCTCGGCACGCCGGTGCCGCACCCAGCGGGTGCCGACGATCCGGCCGAGCGCTTCGACGAGCGCGGGGCCGATCATGCCGTGGGGAGACTGGGCTGCGCGTGGCCGCGCCCGTTGCCGTGCGCGCGCCGGTGGACGACGAGGGCGCGCTCGGCCGTCGTGATGAGCGTCGGGAGCGCGAGCAGCAGCACGTCCACCCGGCGCGCCGTGGAGCGCTCGGCGAGGAGGCGCTGCTTGAGCGCGGCGTCGAGCTCGAGCGCCGCCGCGACCCGGAAGGAGAGCTCGACGGAGTCGGCCGGGAGGTCGGGCGCCTCGGGCTCGACGTCGCTCAGCTCGCGGATGAGCGCCGCATAGCGGGCGAAGCGCTCGCGCAGCTGCTCGACGCGCGCCGGTTCGGGCGCGGTGTCGTCCGCATCCTCGAACGGCTCCACCACGCCGAGAAAGTAGGGCGTCGCGTCGTCCAGCAGCCGCGCCACGACGAAGCGTGCTTCGCCGAGCACCACGATGTTGGACGTCCCGTCCGGCAGCTCCTGATTGATCCGCACCTCCGCGGTGCAGCCCACCGTGCCGGGCGCGGGCGCCTCGCTCTCATTGCCCGGCGGCGTGATGCCGAAGCGCCGATCGGCCTCGAGGCAGTCGGCCAGCATCCGCCGATAGCGCGGCTCGAAGATGTGCAGCGGGAGCGGCGTGCCGGGGAAGAGGACGACGTTGAGGGGGAAGAGGGGGAGGCGCATGGGTGTAATGTAGACGGACGGACGGACGGACGGACAGACGGACGGACGGACGGAAACGGCACACCGCCACGGTGTGCTGTTACTGTCCGTCCGTCCGTCCGTCCGTCTGTCCGTCCGTCCGTCCGTCTACGCCGCTCCCCAGAACCCCCTGAGCCCCCGTACGTCCGGCGATTCGCGCAGCTTCTCGAAGGCGCGCTCGCGGATCTGGCGGATGCGCTCGCGGGTGACGCCGAGCAGCTCGCCGATTTTTTCGAGGGTGAGGGCCTCGGAGCCTTCTTCGAGACCGTAGTAGAGGGAGAGGATCTTGCGTTCGCGGGGGGTGAGGTGGCGCTCGAAGAGGCGGTCGATGAACTCGCGCTGGAGTCGGGTGTCGGTCATCTCTTCGATCTCGTGCCCGCCGCTGCCCGCCACCCGCTCGCCGAAGGTGCTGGAGCCCCGGTCCTGCCGTTCCGCGGGGGCGTCGAGCGAGACCTCGGTGGTGGTCATGCGGCGCGCGCTCCGGACGTTCTCCACCGTGTCGTTGAGCGCGAGGGCGATCTCCTGATCGGTGGGCTCGCGGCCGAGCTCCTGGGCCAGGAAGCCCTGCGCCCGGCCCATGCGGACCAGCGCGGAGTTCTGGTTGAGGGGGATGCGGACGCTGCGGGTCTGCTCGGCGAGGGCCTTGAGGACGGCCTGGCGCACCCACCAGACAGCGTAGGAGATGAACTTGACGCCGTGGTCGGGGTCGAACTTGCGGACGGCCTTGAGGAGGCCCTCGTTGCCGATGGCGACGAGCTCGGAGAGATCGAGGCCGTGGCCCTGGTATTTCTTGACGTAGGAGATGACGAACCGGAGGTTGGCGGTGACCAGGCGTTCGGCCGCGACCTCATCGCCGGCGAGGGCCCGGCGGGCCAGGCGCTTCTCCTCCTCGGGGTCGGAGATCATCGGGAGCTTCTGGATGTCGAGGAGGTACTGATCGAAGGAGCCGGACGGCGCGGCACGGACCATCACACGAGCTTTCGTACGAACACGGGCCATGGTCGAAACCCCAGGCGTGGAGCCAGTCGGACGGCGATGTGGGCTGCTGATGCGGCCGGGTGGCCGAGGAGAGCGGCTCGAATATAGGGTTCGGCGGGGAGACGGTCAAGCAACACAGAATGTCCACATCACAAATCGTTCCCCGCTGCGTGGTTCAGCGGTTTGTCCACGGAATCCGGACGGGGGTCGACGCAAACGGTTGCAGCGGCGGGGGTTCGGGGCACGGGTGCAGCAGCGTCGGTCGGGGCAAACGGCGGCGGGCGGGCGTCGAGGTCCACGGCTCCGGCGGGCGGTGGGGTGCGCTCCGGTCGACACTGGCCGCCGTTGGACGCACGTCTCGGAACAGATCACTCGGCCAGACGCTCCCTCCGCGCACCCCACCGCCCGCCTGCGCCCCGGCCTTCGATCCCACCGTCCCGCTCACCGCTCACCGCTCACCGCTCACCGCTCACCGCTCACCGTTCACCGCCCCCAGCGCCCTCCGAATCGCCCTCTCAGGGGCCGGGTGAGTCCAGCGGTCGCCGGGGGCCATTGCGCCGAGGCCGGAGGGGAGGGCGAAACGGATCGTGTCGGCCCGGTTCTTCTTGTCGGTGGCCATCGCAAGGATGAGCTGGTCGGGGTCGAGGGGCTGCTCGAGACTGGTGGGGAGGCCCAGGCGCTCGAGCAGCTCGGCCACCTGCTGGTGCAGACCGCGCGGCGCCAGCTCGAGATCTTCGGCCAGCGCGGATTCGGCGATGAGGCCCAGTGCCACCGCCTCGCCGTGCGGGATGGCGTAGCCGGTGATCTGTTCCAGGGCGTGAGCCACGGTGTGGCCGGCGTTGAGGATGGCCCGGCGCCCGGCCTCGCGCTCGTCATCGCTCACCACCTCGGCCTTGATCTGGATGCTCCGATGCACCAGGCGGGTCAGGGCGGCCTCGTCGCGGCGGAGGAGGGCATCCGCCTCGTGCTTCATCCATTCGAAATACGACCGATCCGCGATGAGACCATGCTTCACGGCCTCCGCCATCCCGCCCCGATAGTTACGCTCGGGCAGGGTGCGGAGGGTGCGCGGGTCCGCGAGGACCGCCGCCGGCGGGTGAAACGCGCCGATCAGGTTCTTGCCCTGCGGCGTATCCACGCCGGTCTTCCCGCCCACCGACGCGTCGAGCATGGCCAGGAGGGAGGTGGGTACCTGAAGGTAGGGGACCCCGCGCATGTAGGTGGCTGCGACGAACCCCGCGAGGTCCCCGGCCACTCCGCCTCCCAGGGCGACCACTGCGCTGTCCCGGCCGTAGCCTTCGTCGAGCAGGCGGTCGGTGAGCCTGGCCCACTGCTCCCGCGTCTTGGAGGCTTCGCCCGACGCAAAGGTGAGCGCGGTGCCCGGCCACGGCGTGGAGCCGAGCTTCCCCTGCTGAAGCAGGCCGTAGACGGTGTCGTCCGCGATCATCACGACGCGCCGCGAGCCGAACTGCTCGCGCACGAGCTCTTCGAGCCTCCCGAGCGCCCCCGGAGCGACGAACACCGCGTAGTGTCCGAGGGTGTGGGAGACGACGATCGGCTCGGGTGCTGTATCAGTCACTCACGACTCCTGACGGTGCGCCTTCGAGGCTTCGCCCCTTCGCTTCGCTCAGGGTGACTCGAGGGCGAGCCCATCAGCGGCCTGGACTTCGGACCCGCCGCACACGACCATCCGGCTCGCCCGTCCGCCCGTCCGCCCGTCCGCCCGTCCGCCCGTCCGCCTACCACGTCACATCCCTCACCCCCGCCCGATGGTTGGCCAGCCGCGCGAGGGTGAAGAGGAGATCCGACAGGCGGTTGAGGTAGACGAGGAACAGCGCCGGGACCACCTCCGCGTGCGACAGGTGCACCACGCTCCGCTCCGCCCGCCGGCACACGGCGCGCGCGACGTGGAATGCCGCGGCCTTCGGAGTCCCGCCCGGGAGCACGAACGCGCGGAGCGGCGGGAGCTCGAGCTCCGCCGAGTCCATCACCCGCTCGAACCCGGCAACCCGCATGTCCGACAGCTCCGCCTTCGCCAGTGCTTTGGCGACCTTCGCCGGATCGGGCGTGGCCAGGTGGCCGCCGATCGAGAAGAGGTCGCGCTGCACGGAGTCGAGCAGCCCGTCGAAGAACTCCGCCGGCGCCGTCGCGCGTGCCAGGCCGAGGACCGAGTTGAGCTCGTCCACGTCCCCGTACGCCGCGACGCGCGCGTCGTCCTTGGGCAGGCGTCCGCCGCCGAACAGCCCCGTGTCGCCTTCGTCGCCGGTGCGGGTGTAGATCTTCATGGGGTTGTCATGGTCAGTCGTTGGTCGCTAGTCGTTAGTCGTTAGAGTCGTCTAGCGACTAGCGACTAGCGACGGCAATGTGCCGATCTCCGCAGCCCCAGGGAAGTGCCCACAGAGCCCCGGGGGCTGACTCGCGCCGTTATTTTTATACATTCCACCGCTTGTTCCCGGACCCCGGACCGTCCACGCAGGAGCCCAGGTGGCAGTGCAGCAGGAGCTCAAGGATATCTCGATCATCGGCGGCGGCCCCACGGGGCTGTTCGCGGCCTTCTATGCCGGGATGCGCGGCGCGTCGGCCCGCATCATCGACGCGCTGCCGGCGCTCGGCGGGCAGCTCATGGCGCTGTACCCGGAGAAATACATCTTCGACGTCGCCGGCTTCCCCAAAGTCCTGGCCAAGGACCTGGTGCGCGACATGGCGGCGCAGGGCCTCCAGTTCGGCGCCGCCACCCATCTGGGCGAGGTGGTGACCGGGCTCCGGCGGGTGGAGGACGAGAACGGCGGCCATTTCGTGCTGGAGACCGATGCCGGCGAGTACCCGTCGCGCACCATCCTCATCGCGGCCGGGATCGGCGCGTTCGAGGCGCGGCACCTCGGGGTCGAGGGCGAGGACGCCTTCGAGGAGAAGGGCCTCTACTTCAAGGTGCTCGACCCGAAGGAGTTCGAGGGCCGGCGCGTGCTGCTGGTGGGCGGCGGCGACTCGGCGTTCGACTGGGCGGTGAACCTGCAGGGGATCGCCAAGTCCATCATCCTCATCCACCGGCGCGACGGGTTCCGCGCGCACGCCGCCACGATCAACCAGGTGAAGGAGCTCTGCAGCCAGGGCCGCTGCGATCTCCGCACCTTCTGGGAAGTGAAGACGCTCGAGGGGAACGGCCACGTGGAACGGGTCACGATCTTCAACAACAAGACCAAGGAAGAGGAGACCCTCGAGCTCGACGCCATCATCCCGCTGCTCGGCTTCCACTCCGACCTGGGCGCCATCAAGGAATGGGGGCTCGACACCGAGAAGGCCGACATCAAGGTCAACCAGCTCATGGAGACCAACGTCCCCGGCATCTACGCCGCCGGCGACATCACCTCCTATCCCGGCAAGCTCAAGCTCATCGCCACCGGCGCCGGCGAAGCGTGCATCGCGGTGAACAACGCCGTGCACTTCATCAATCCGAAGGCGAAGGTGATGCCGGGGCATTCGAGCAACATGGCGATCTTTGGGCAGAGCGAGTGAAAGGCGGTGAGCAGTGAGCGGTAAGCGGTGAGCGAGAACGGCACACCGGGAGTGGTCTGGTGTGCTGGTCCCGCTCACTGCTTACCGCTCACCGCCTTCCGTTCCCATCCCCGGTCTCACCAGAAACCTCAGCTCCCCTGCCCCCGGCGCCAGCCGGGCCAGGTCGATTCCCATCACGCCGCTGGTAGGGAAGTCCATGCGGACGCCCTTCGGGGCGTCGGCC
>DASUXW010000097.1:0-18815 GCA_036377715.1 Gemmatimonadales bacterium | reverse complement strand
ATTTGCTGCTGTACCGGTCTCGCGGCCGCCGGCCGGGGTGCAGGCGCCGTACCGCGCTAGCGCTGGACAATCCTGTCGAGTACTGGCCGGCCGCGCTCCCACCCGGATGCCGCGGCCGGCTCATTTGTGTTCCCCTTGTTTTCCACGCGAGGAGTGCCGATGACCACCGCAACCAAGGCCCCGCCGGTCCTGCCGATCGAGCAGCGGGGCTACGCCCACCCCGAGGTGCTGGTCTCCACCGACTGGGTGGCCGAGCACCTCACTGACCCCAAGGTCCGCCTGGTCGAGTCGAACGAGGACATCCTGCTCTACGACACGGGGCACATCCCGGGCGCCGTCAAGATCGACTGGACCACGGACCTGAACGATGCCGTCGTGCGCGACTACGTGGACCGCGAGCGGCTCCAGGCGTTGCTTCGGTCTCGCGGGATCAACGACGACACCACCATCGTGTTCTACGGCGACAAGAACAACTGGTGGGCCACCTACGCGCTCTGGGTGCTGCAGCTCTTCGGCATCACCAACGTCAAGGTCCTGGACGGCGGCCGCCTCCGCTGGGTGGACGAGGGCCGGAAGCTCACGACCGAGGTGCCGAGCTATCCCGCGGGCAACATCAGGGTGGGCGAGCGCAACGACGAGCAGATCCGCGCCTTCCGCGACGACGTGCTCGGCCACCTGAAGGAGAAGGGGCAGCTGGTGGACGTGCGGAGCCCCGAGGAATTCCGGGGCGAGAAGACCCACATGCCCGAGTACCCGCAGGAGGGCTGCCTCCGCGGCGGACACATCCCGACCGCGAAGAACGTCCCCTGGGCCCGGGCGGTGGACCCCGAGACCCACACCTTCAAGCCGGCGGGCGAGCTCAGGAAGATCTACGAGCAGGACGCGGGCTTGAAGAAGGACCGGGAGACGATCGCCTACTGCCGCATCGGCGAGCGCTCGTCGCACACCTGGTTCGCGCTCAAGTACCTGCTGGGGCACGAGAACGTGCGCAACTACGACGGGTCGTGGACCGAGTGGGGCAACGCGGTGCGGCTGCCGGTGGAGAAGCCGTAGCGGGCTAGCGTAGCGCCGACGAGAGCGCGCTCAGCCGGGCCGCGGCATCGGCCGCCAGAGGCCGCAGCCGCGGGTCCGCCGCGTGCCACAGGCGCGCGGCCGTGCGGTAGGCTTCCCGCGCGCCGGCGTTGTCGCCCTCGCTCTCCAGAATCTCTCCCTGACGCAGGCGGGCGGGGGCGACGTACACCAGCTCGTACGTCGCCCGCTCCGCGATGGTGCGGTACCAGTCGAGCGCCTCGGCCTTCCGGCCGAGGGCGTACAGCAGCTCCCCACGATACCAGCGGTCGAGCGCCTCCGACTCGAACAGCGACTCGACCGTCGCCCAGTCCGCACCCTCGATATCGGCGAGCGCCTCTGCCGGCCGGCCGGCCAGGCTGGCGACGCGCGCGCGGATGCTGCGCGCGAAGGTGCGGAGCGCCCGACTCCTGAGCGCGGCCGACGAGTCGGCCGCCCGTCCGAGCGCGGCGGCCTCCGCGAGGGCGGCGGTCGTGTCTCCCAAGGCGACATCCAGCAGTCCCAGCCGATAGCGGCGGATGTACGGGTGGAGCCCGGCATGCGCGGCCGTGTGCGGCGACTCGCCCGGCCGCTCGAGCCGAGCGTCCCAGCGCTCCACCTGGCCCCGGATCTCGAGCAGCTCCGCCCGCGGGACGTTGAGGAAGGGAAGGACGGCGAACAGGGAGCGCAGCTCGAGCGCGGCGGTCGGATCGAACCTCGCCGCGGTGTCGAGCTGCGCCTGCGCCGTCCTCCACTGCCCGCGCGCCACGGCCACCCGGGCGAGCAGGCGATACGCCATCCCGCGCACGTTGTCCGAGTAGCGGCGGCCGCGCAGGAGCTCGGCGAAGTCTTCGGCGCCGTCGAGGTCGTCGAGGTAGGTCGCGACCGCGAGCGCGGTCACCGGCGGCACGTCGGGCGGGTCCTCCATCAGCTCGCGCGTTACCCGCTTCCACGCCTCGCGGTCGCCCAGGGCGAATGCGCGGAAGGCGCGGGTCTCGAGCACCTCGGCGCTGGGCCCCAGCGCCACGAGCCGCTGCATGAGGGTGTCCATCGCGGCCCGCCGCCCCTCGATCGAGGCGATGCGCGCCAGGTGCACCAGCGCCTCCTCGTTTTCGGGGTCGAGCGCCAGCACCTGCTCGAACGCGGGGCGCGACTCGGCGGAGGAGCGGCCGCGGAGCGGATTGGCCTGAAACAGGAGCTCGCCGAGCTGGAGCCACGCCTCGACGTCGTCGGGGTAGTCGTCCACGACGGCACGGTAGAGTCGCTCGGCCTGGGACAGGTCGCCCGAGCGCCGGCCCACGAGGGCGCGGACCAGCATGCGGTCGTGCTCCGAGAGCCTGGCATCGAACCGCGCGGCGGCCGCGGCGGCCGCTCTCGCGAGACTGTCCTGTCCGCTCCACTCGGCCGCGATGCTCAACCGGTAGTGCGCCAGGGCAAAGGCGCTATCGCGCGCGACGGCATCGCCGAACGCCTCCAGCGCCGGCACGTAGCGCCCGGCGCGGAGCTCGCGCTCGCCGGCGAGATAGCTCTTGAGCGCCTCGAGCGACTCCGTGGTGCTCGCCGCGACCCGGGCCAGCCGCTCGCCCGGGCCGCGCTGCTCCTGTGCCAGCAGCCGGGCGGTGAGCTGGTCCACCAGGCCGAAGAGCTCCGAGGCGGGGCCCTCGACGGTGGCGCGGGCGGCCGGCTCGTCACCGTCGTTCGCTTCGTACATCGCGGCGCGGAGGTGGAGCCGACCTCCGCTGGCCACCACGCTGCCCAGCACGTATCGTCCCGCGCCGAACCGGCCCGCAACGGTGCGCGCCTGATCGGGCGTGCGCACCGGCGTGCCCTGCCGCGCGAGGCCGCCGAGGAGCACCTCGGGGTCCACGCTCCGGATGTCGCCCGCGCCTTCGAGGTCGGTCGCGAGAAGGTCCACCATGCCGGTGGCGAGGTACTGCGCGTCGAGGCCGCCCTCGACGGCGAACGGGAACACCGCCACCAAGCGGGGCTCGGCGGGCGGATGCGGGGCGTGGTGGCGGGTCCACCACCAGGTGCCGATCGCGACGGCATCGACGACCACCAGCAGGACGACCGCGGCTTTCCAGAGTCGCGGGCCGAGCGGCCGCCTTGGCGTGCGGGGCCCCGTGCCGGAGGCCGCGGGCTCCTGGGACGCCAGGGCCCCGGTCGCTACGCTGGCAGCCGTGGAGGGTAGAGGCTCCGGGCGCGTTGCGGCGGGTAGCGCGGCCGACCCGGCGGGCGCCGCGGTGCGGAGCTGCTCCACGAGCGTGGCGACCGCGGGGTCGGCCGCGGTCCCGAGCTCTCGCAGGACCAGCTCCTCGTAGACCCGTGCCTGCGCCAGAGCGCTTGCGCGGTCGCCGGCCGCCGCGAGCGCGCGAATGAGCCCAACAACCGGCCGGGAGCTCAGCGGCTCCAGTCGGGTGAGCGTCTCCCACCGTTCCACCGCCAGCCGGTGCATCCCATCGCGCCCGGCGCCCACCGCCGCGGCCTCGAGCGCGTCGGCGTACCGCCGCGTGATCCGGGTCCGCTCCTCTTCCATCCACTGCTCGAACTCGACCAGCTCGGGGAGCGAGAACCCATCCAGGAACGGTCCGCCGTAGAGCCCGATCGCGGTCTCGATGTCGCCCCGGGCCACGGCGGCGTCGAACTCCCAGAGGTCGCTCGAGAACCGGCCGGGGTTGAGCTGGAGGTTGGGAATCCCGGCGAGGATCGCGTCCTGGCCCAGCTGCTGGCGCAGGGCGTAGAGGGTCTGATGCAGGGAGTTGCGCGCCCGCTTGGTGTCGCTCTCCGGCCACAGGTATAGGAGGAGTTTGTCGCGCGGGACACCCTGCTCGCCGGCGGCGGCCAGGATGGCCAGGAGGGCGAGCGAGCGCCGGCGGCCGGCGGCGCCTTCGGACAGCCCGGGGCCGTCCTCGAGCGCGAGCCGGCCGAGGACTCTAAGTCGGTATGGGACGGTCGCCTGGGAGCGTCGCGAGGGAGCAGAGCCGGAATTCATGCGGCGTTGGGGACCTGACCCCGGCATTGAGCCGGATCTAAGCGGGATCTAAGCGTCGCCGGTTATTCTGGCCTCGCTTCGGTCAGGGGCAAGGGGGGTGCCAGGGGACGCATCTCCTTGCCGGGCCGGGGCCTGAGCTCTGGACGGAGAGGGGCATCGGGCAGTGCGCCGATAGGGGCGGCGCGACTGGATCGGCCCCACTCGCGCCCGAGCGGTGGTTCCGGAGGCTGAGGGCTTGCAGGGGGTGCCCTCCGCTCCACGCGTCACCTCATCACCCACATCGAAATCGGGCGCGCCGGGGAACCGGTGTGCCCGGCCCGGGCTCCGTGACGGGGCGCGGGCCTCCGTGCTCAGGAGGAGCAATGCGTACGCGCGAGTGGTCCGTGTGTCTGGTGCTGGCGGGGCTGGCGGTGGCGTGCGGGGATCAGCCGACCGCGCCCGATCGGGAACCGACGCCGGGGCCCGGAAAGGTGGCCCTGGCGACGGCGACGTCGGAGGACGGGCTCTCGATCGTGACGGACAAGGACGACTACGCGCCGGGGGATACGGTGTGGTTCACGGGGGCGGGGTGGGCGGCGGGGGATACGCTGGATATCGTGTTGACCGACGACACCCAAGACGTGCATGAGTGGGCGGTCGGGATCGCGGGGGACGGGGCGTTCCGGGATTCGACGTATGTGGTGAACGAGGGGGACCTGAATGTCACGTTTACGCTAACGGCCACCAGCCGGGCGAACCCGGCGCGGACGCTCACGGTCAACTTCACGGACGGGCAGCCGCAGAGTGTCGCTCTGAGTCCCACCAGCCGCTCAGTTGCCACAAGCGGTTCGGCTTCGTATGAGGTGGCAGTCACAATGGGCGGTAATAACAATGCTTGTACAGTAACTCTTGAGGTAACCACGACCCTTCCGAGCGGAGTCACTACCGCGTTCAGCGGAAACCCGATTGTCCTTCCGAACGGGAGTGGGAGCACCAGCTTCAGTCGCACCCTTACGATCACCACAGCCAATGCGTCCCCGGGCACGTATTCATTCACGGTCCGTGCGACGCGGGGTTCGGGATGCCAAAGCGGAGGCAGCGATCCCATAGCCACGGGCACGCTGGTCGTCTTCGGCCCCGCATCCAAACTTGCGTTCGCGCAGCAACCCACTGACGCGGACGCGACTTCTGCAATCGCGCCGGCGGTCACAGTCCAGGTCCTCGACGCGAACAACAATCTGGTGCTCAGCAGCTCCGCACCGGTGACGCTGTCCATCGGTACCAATCCTGGCGCGGGCACGCTGAGCGGCACTACGGTTCAAAACGCGGTGAATGGTGTGGCCACATTCGCCGGCCTGTCGATCGACGAGTTCGGCGCCGGCTACACCCTCCTTGCGAGCAGCGGGGCGCTGACGGGAGCGACCAGCAGTCCCTTCACGATCAAAGTCGGCCCGGCCTCCCAGGCAGCCTTCACGGCCCAGCCTTCCGGGGGAACTGCCGGAACCGCGTTCACCGTTCAACCGGTGATCGCAATCGAGGACGCAGGCGGTAACGTGAAGGTCAGCGGGTCGGGAAGCGGTGCGACTGTCACCCTCAGCATCACGCCTGGAACAGGCGCGTCGGGAGCTACGTTGAGCTGCAACTCGCTGGCCCTTCAGGCAAGCGCCGGGGTTGCAAGCTTCGCCGGCTGCGCATTAAGCAAGGTGGGGACCGGCTACAGGCTGCGTGCGGTGGCAAGCGGCCCCGTGAGTTTCCAGATTGACAGCGATCCCTTCGACGTCGGCAGCAACAACCAGGCACCTTCCGTCGACGCGGGCGGCCCATATAGCGGCAACGAGGGCGCGGGGATCACGCTCTCCTCGGCAACCGCGTCCGACCCCGACAACGATGCGCTGACTCGTGCCTGGACGTACACGAAGGTGTCGGGCCACGCTTCGGCTTCGTGCACCTTCGATGATGCCAGCGCGGTGCAGCCGACGTTCACCTGCAATGACAATGGCACTTTCACCGTCAAGTTGACGGTGAACGACGGACATAGTCATGAGACTTCTGACGAGGCCGGCGTGACCGTCTCCAACGTGGATCCGACAGCCACGTTCAGCGCTGAATCGCCGGTCGACGAAGGAAGCAGCTTCACGATCGAGTTGAAGGACGTCAATGATGTCTCCTCGCTCGACAAGTCAATCGGATTTACCTACGCGTTTGATTGCGGCGACGGCAATGGGTACGACGCCTTCGGGTCGTCGAGCTCGCGCTCCTGCACTACGAATGACGACGGCTCACGGGGCGTGAAGGCCAGCGTCAAGGATAAGGACGGGGGCGTCACGGAGTATACGGGGTCGGTGCAGGTGGTGAACGTGGCGCCGGCAGCCACCTTCAACAAGCCGACCAGCGTCAATGAGGGGAGCTCCTTCACGCTCGAACTGGCGAACCCGACCGATCCGTCTTCAGCTGATGTCTCGGCCGGGCTGCACCTCACCTTCGACTGCGGCAATGGCAGCGGCTACCAAACCAGCTATGCAGGTGCCGGCACCACGGCGAGCATCACCTGCAACACGGCGGTCGATGGCCCGGCTACGCTCTCCGTCAAGGGAAGGATCTTCGATAAGGACGGCGGCAACACGGAGTATACGGGATCCGTCACCGTGAACAACGTGGCTCCCACGATCACCAGCGTGAGCCCGAGCCCCAGTGGTCAGCTCACGCTCGGCACGAACAACCAGGTGAGCACCACCGTCACTGTCGCGTTCACGGATCCGGCCGGTCAGGCCGACGCGCCATTTACCACCGCGATCGACTGCGGCAACGGCACTAATGCCTACGGCGCCGGCGTGTGCACTTACACAGCGGCCGACGTCGGCTCCATGACCATCAGCGCGACCGTCACGGACAAGGACGGCGGTGTCTCCGCCCCGAAGACGGCGACGGTGCAGATCATCTACAACTGGACCGGCTTCTTCCAGCCGATCGACAACAGCGCGCTGAACGTGGCCAAGGCCGGCAGTGCCGTCCCCGTGAAGTTCAACCTTGGTGGAAATCAGGGGCTGGCAATCTTCGTCGCCGGGTCGCCCAGCTCGAGCAAGGTCGCGTGTGTTTCGAACATGGACCTGGACACGATTGAAGAGACCGTCAACGCGGGTGGGAGTACCCTGACCTACGATGCGGTCGCGCAGCAGTACGTCTACGTCTGGAAGTCCGACAAGCCCTGGACGGGGACGTGCAGGAGGCTGGACGTGAAGCTGATCGATGGAACGACCCACTCGGCCTACTTCAAGTTCAAGTGAGCCGTAACCAGCCATAGACCCGATCTTCAGCTTCACGGAAGGCCCGGCAACAGCCGGGCCTTCTAGCTATTGTCGCACCAGTCTACCGAGCTACAGCCGCGCCTCGCTCATCGCCGCCATCAGCACCTCCGCATGCCGCACGTGCGGCTCCCGCTCCAGCAGGTAGTCGTCATCCTCCGGATAGTACCGCGCCACCTCGTAGTCCTCCCCCGCGAACCGCTTGATGGCCCCGCCCGACTCCCACAGCGTCGTCAGCAGGTAGTGGCACACGTCCCCCTCCGTCCAGCGCTCCACCAGCACGCCGAGATTACCCGGCGTGTTCCGATAGTCGGCCAGGCCGGTACGGAGCAGGTAATCGTAGTACTCGTCGGCCTTGGCCACCGGGACGCGCCCGTGCCAGGTACGCGCGATCATGTGAGCTCTCCTGGGGTCGCAATAGTTCACCACGGAAGCACGGAAGGCACGTAGGTTACACGGACACTGGAGGCCCTCGGGGCACGGAGCCACCACCAACAATTTGTAGTTGTCCGGCTCTGGGGATTCCTCCCGAACCCGAGTCCCTCCGTGGCTGTCTCCGTGCTCTCCGTGCCTCCGTGGTGAACCGGCAAACGATGCCGGCCGCGGGGAGTCCTCAAGGCAGGCGCGCCGACCGGATGACGTCGGGCCGGTTGGTCACGATTCCCGCCACTCCCCGCTTCCAGAGCCGCCGCGCGGTGGACGCGCGGTTCACGGTCCACACGTGCACGGGGGACCCTTGGCTTCGCGCCGCCGCCACGAACCGCCGCGTGGGCACCGTGAGCCCCCGATACCGAAGCGGCACCGACAGGAGCCCGTGCCGGCACGCCGGCAGCTTGCGCCGCAGCAGGGCCGCCCGGTAGAGCGCCCCGATCTCCGATGCGCACGCGCCGCACACGAACGCTCCCTGCCGGAACAGCGCCAGCGCCCCCGCGTGCTCCGACGCCACGACGCAGCGGGCGGTCGCATTCGCTTCCATGAGCACCCGCCGCACCGCCTCCTGCACCTCCGGCTCCTTCACTTCGATCAGCACCGGCACCGTCGGAAAGCTCCACAACACCTCGGCCAGCGTCGGGACCCGCACGCCCGCGCCCGCGAACGGGTGCGTGCGCCCGCGATCCGGCGTGAACCACGCCCCCGCGTCGGCCAGCCGCAGCTCGGCCAGGGTGTGCGAGCGCACCGGGCCCGTGAGGCTGGTGGTGCGATCCACGGTCTCGTCGTGCATCACGACCGCCGCGCCGTCGCGCGTGAGCCGCACGTCCAGCTCGAGCGCGTCGGCGCCCTGCTCGAGCGCGAGCTCGAACGCGGGCAGCGTGTTCTCGGGCGCGTAGGCCGACGCGCCGCGATGGGCGATGACGGGATGGGCGGAAAGGTCCAGCAGCGGGTTCACGACCGGGCCGCTCCGTAATGGCGCATCGCTACGCGCCGCCATAGTGCCCGCGGAACGAGCCGCGGAGCGCCGACTTGAGGAACTTGCCCGTCGAGGTCCGCGGGATCGCCGGCAGGAACACGATGTCGTCCGGCAGCCACCAGCCCGGGAACCGCCCCTCGAGCGAAGCCAGGAGCTCTTCCCGCGTCGCCGTCTTCCCTTCGCGCAGCACCACCGCCGCCAGCGGCCGCTCGGTCCAGCGCGGATGCGGTACCGCGACCACCGCGGCCTCGAGCACGGCGGGATGGCCCATGAGCGCGCCCTCGAGCGCCACCGAGCTGATCCACTCGCCGCCCGACTTGATCAGGTCCTTGCTCCGGTCGCGGATCTCGAGATGGCCGCCCGGATCGAGCGTGGCGATGTCGCCGGTGCGGAACCAGCCGTCGGCGGTGAACCGGTCGCCATCGCTGCCGCCGTCGCCCTCGGCACCGTAATACGCCGAGGCGACGTAGGCGCCCCGCACCTCGAGCTCGCCCATGGTAGCGCCGTCCCGCGGCACCTCGCCCTGCTCGTTTCGCACCCGGAGCTCGAGCAGCGCGCCCGGTACACCGGCCTTGAGCCGGAGCGCGTGCCGGTCGTCGGACCCGAGCGCCTCGCCTTCGGGCGTGAGGGTGCCGAGCGTGCCCACCGGCGCGAGCTCCGTCATCCCCCACGACGTGACGGTCCGGATCCCGTGCCGCTCCTCGAGCCCGCGCAACAGCGCCCCCGGCGCCGCGGCGCCGCCGACCACGAGCATGCGAAGCGCCGAGAGATCGTACACGCCGGGACAGGTGTCGAGCACTTCGAGCACGCCCAGCCAGACGGTGGGGACGCCGGCGCTGAAGGTGACGCGCTCCGAGTGGCAGAGCTCCAGCAGCGACACCGGCTCGATCCGCCGCCCCGGGAGCACGAGACCAGCGCCGGTGAGCGCGGCGGTGAAGGGCAGGCCCCAGGCGTTGGCGTGGAACATGGGGATGACGGCGAGCACCACGTCGCTCGCGCTCAGCCCGAAGCTGCCGCCCATCGCGGTGGCCATCGAGTGCAGCACCAGCGCCCGGTGGGAGTAGAGCACGCCCTTGGGACGGGCCGTGGTGCCGGAGGTGTAGCACAGCGCGGCGGCGTCGCGCTCGTCGGGCTCGGGGAAATCCATCTCCTCGCGGGCCGAATCGAGGAGCGACTCGTAGTCGAGCGTCCCCGTCGGCGCCGAGGCGCCGTCCCCGATCACCACGATGTGCTCGAACCCAGCGCGTTCCCGGAACGGCTCGAGCACCGGCAGGGCCGCCTCGTCCACCAGCAGCACGCGGTCGGCCGCGTGGCGCGCGATGTAGGCCAGCTCGTCGGGATGGAGCCGCAGGTTGAGCGTGTGGAGCACCGCGCCGAGCCGCGGCACGGCGAAGTAGGCCTCGAGATGGCGGTCGTGGTTCCAGCAGAGCGTGGCGACCCGGTCGCCGGGGCGGACGCCGAGCCCCCGGAGCGCGGCCGCCAGCCGCCGCGAGCGGCCGAGGATGTCCGACCAACAGGTGCGATGGAGCGAGCCGTCCGCGCGCCGGCTCACGACGGGCCGCTCGCCGAAGAGCGCCTCCGCCCGCCGGGCGATGGCGGGAACGGTGAGCTGATACTCCATCGTCAGCCCGCGCACGAGCGCTCCCTCACGGCCGCCGATGCCGCGCGAAGAATTCCCAGATCGCCGCCGTCGCGTCGAGCTCGCGGCTCACCCGGCCGACCGACCGGCCGACCGCCGGCCCGCCGGGCCACGTGTGTCCGCCACCATCGACGGTATACAGCGCCACGCTGCTGCCGCCACGGCAGCCACCGTAGGCGGTGAGCTCGACCCGGGTTCCGTCACGAACGCGATCGGTGACCGCAGCCGTGTCCGGCGCCGCGCCGCAGCCGTCCACCCGGGACCAGAACGCGACGCTTTCCGTGGCCGACAGCACGGTACCGCGGCCGCCGGCCACGCCGCCCTGATACGGGAGCAACGGGTCCGTGGTCCCCTGGATCGCGAGGACGGAGACGGGCTTCGTGGACGCGCAGCGCTCCGTGAGTCCGCTCGGCATGGCACCAGCCACCGGCGCGATCGCCGCGAACACGCCGGACAGATCGCACGCGAGCCGATAGGCGAACATGGCGCCGTTGGAGATGCCGGTGGCGTAGACGCGGGTGGAATCGAGGCTCAGCGCGCGGCCGAGCGTGTCGAGCAGCGTCCGCACGAACCCCACGTCGTCGTGCTCCGCCGCGATCCCGCGTCCGTCGTTCCAGCGCCGGCCGAGCCCGTCGGGATAGGCGACGATGAACCCCTCGCGCTCCGCGAGGCGGCTGAAGCCGGTGTGCGGTGCCATTCGGCGCCCGCGTCCGCCGGCGCCGTGGAACACCAGCACCAGCGGGGCCGGCGTCCCGGGGCGGTAGCTCGAAGGGACGAAGACGAAGTAGCTTCGCTCCACGCCGTTGACCCGGAGGGTCCGCGCCTCTCCGCTGCGAGCGGGCGCAGTCTGGGCGGGCGACACGGCGGTGGGCCCGGCGAGCGCGAGGGCCACGACGCCCACCGCGCGGAGCTTGAGCGGCATAATCCAATCTAGTCGTGAGTCGTGGGCCGCGACTCACGACCCACGACTCACGACTCACGACTCACGACTAGATTGCCCCCATGTCCATCGCCGACATCCGCCGCGAGTACGCGCACGCCCGGCTCGACGAAGCCGACGTGAGCCACGATCCGCTGGTGCAGTTCGCGCGCTGGTTCGCCGAGGCCGCGGACGCCGAGGTTCCCGACCACACCGCGATGACGCTCGCGACCGCGACGCCGGACGGCGCGCCGTCGGCGCGGGTCGTCCTGCTGAAGGGGTTCGACGAGCGCGGGTTCGTCTTCTTCACGGACTACCGGAGCCGGAAGGGCGCGGAGCTCGAAGCGAATCCGCGCGCGGCCCTGGTGCTCTACTGGGGACCGCTCGACCGGCAGGTGCGCATCTCCGGCACGGTTGCGCCCACCAGCCGGCAGGAATCGGAACGCTACTTCCAGACCCGCCCGCTCGGCAGCCGGCTGGGCGCGTGGACCTCGCACCAGAGCCGGGTGATCCCGGGCCGGGAGGCGCTGGAGGCCGATCTGCGGGAGACCGAGGAGCGGTTCAAGAGCGGCGAGGTCCCGCTCCCGCCGCACTGGGGCGGCTACCGGGTGGCGCCGCAGACGATCGAGTTCTGGCAGGGACGCGAGAGCCGGCTGCACGACCGGATCCGGTACGTGCGCGCCGGCGAATCGGGGCAGTGGAAGGTGGAGCGGCTCTCGCCCTGACGCTCACCCGAGGCGCCACGGCGGGTAGCGGCGGTTCCGTCCCGCGTGAAAGAGGCAGAGCCGGTTGCCCGCCGGATCCCGGAGCCGCGCCTCGCGCCAGAGCCACGGCTTGTCGTCGGGAAGATCGTCGAACGCGATCCCGGCGGCCCTGAGCCGCTCGACGGTCCCGTCCAGATCGTCGCACTCGAAGTACACCACCGGCGCGGTTTCGCCCGTGCTGCCGCCGGCCAGCTCCACCGACAACGTGCTCTCTCCATCGGGACACTCGAACCGCGCGTACCGCGGCGAGTCTTTCACGATGAGCCGCAGCCCGAGCCGCCGGTAGAAGCCGACCGACGACTCGAGATCGACGGCCGGCAGCGTCACCTGGTTCAGGTTCATGCCGGCTCGCTCGCCGCGTACTCCAGGAAGTCGAAGCTGCCCGGCGGGTGGCCGAGCATCCGGAGGAGCGTGGCGACCTGCCCGCGGTGGTGGATCGCGTGCAGGCCCGCATGCTGGAGCAGGTCGCCCAGCCGGGCCGTGCGCTCCGGCCCGCCGAACGAGAAGGCGATCCTGCGCTCCAGCGCGGGGTCCGTCAGACCGGCCAGAAAGCCGCGCAGGTGACCCTCGACGTGGATCCATGTCGCCCGGACCGAGTCAGGCGTCGGGTAGACTTCGGGCCGGAGCCGCTCCCCCCGCCGCAGGCCGCCGCACCGCTCGAGCCACCCCCACTCGGCGCTCAGGATGTGCACCAGCGTGTTGCGGACGGAGGCGTGGCCGCCTGCGAGGCCCCGGGTGAACTCGTCCGGCGTGACGCCGGCGAGCACCTCGAAGAGCCTCGCGTTGGCCCAGTAGCCGTAGTCGTAGAGACGCTCGAGATCAGCGACCCCCATGTTCCCTCCTACATGTGCTCCATCGAGCCGCCATCGCCGGCATGCCAGTCGGCCCTCGCCAGGGCGCGCCTGTCCTTTTTCGACCAGACCAGCAGGGTCGTATAGCCGCTCAGGTCCTTCCCGTTGGGAAGATCGTACGCCTGGGCGCCGGTCCGCTGCTTCAGTTTGCCGAGGAACAGCGAGCTTTCGTCGGCCGCATTGCCGTTCGCCAGGGCCAGATACAGGTCCCGCCCGTCGGCCACCGCGAACTCCTCGTCGAGCTTGAGCTGCCGCTTCCCGTCGGCCTCGATCACCTCGTAGTCCCCCGCCGCCTTCTCGCCCGAGGCGCCCATGAACATCCGGCCGCCGTGCATCGCGGTCCCGCCGGTGCTGTCATGGTCCATCATCTTGTCGTCGCCCATCTTGTCGTCCATCGCCGTCCCATGGTCCATGGATTCTCCGTGGTCCATCATGGCGGTGTCGTGGGCCATCATGCCGGTGTCCTGCTGGGCGGCGGCCGGCGCGGCGAGACAGGCGAGCGCCGCGAGAGTCGTGAAAAAGGTGCGGGGGGATGACATGGGCACTCCTCCGGGGTAATGGTGGCGTGACGCAATGCCGGAGGAACGTCGGGAGGAAGAGGTCGGATCTATCGCGCCGTCCGGGCCCGCACGTCGGCCAGCCAGTCCTGGGCCATGACGAGCGGCGGCCTGTCGCCGCCACGATCACTCTGCCGCTGGCGCAGGAAGACGAAGCCCCCGCCGGGCAGCACGTCGTACGAGGTGTGATAGATGTCGATCGTGAACCGCGACGCGTCGAACAGCGGCCGGAGCTCGCTGACCTCGAAGCTGGGACCGCGGCGAATTTCCGCGGCGGTCAGGCGAAACGACCCATCGAGGTAGAACAGCTCCCGCCCGTCCGGCGACCAGCGCGGCTCGGAGCCGCCGCCGTTGGAGACCTGCCAGCGCCCGCCGGTGGTGGTCGGGAACGGCCGGACATATACCTCGTTGGCGCCCGACTCGTTCGAGGTGTAGGCCAGCCAGCGTCCGTCGGGCGAGGCGGCGGGGTGCAGCTCGGTGAACGGGCTCGCCACGAGCGGGACCGGGGTGGTGTCGCCGGTGGTGCGGACGCCGACGATGTCGCCCGCGCCGGGGCCGCCGTTGTCGGTCCGCACCAGGATCCAGCGTCCGTCGGGCGACCACGTCACCTCCTGCACCTGCCGGTCGAGCCGCAGCAGCGGCCGGTCGGGCGCGCTCCCGTCGGCGAGCCGTGCGTAGACGCTGCTCCCGTTGAGCGAGTCCCGGATGAACGCGACATCCTTTCCGTCCGGCGACCAGGCGGGCCGCCGGTCCTGGCCGCCGAAGGTGAGCCGGCTGAACGGGCCGCGATCGAGCTGTTTGACCCAGATGCCGAGCGTCCCGCTCGCGAGTCCGACGCCGACCGCAAGCCGCCGTCCCTCGGGTGCGAGTGCGATCGAGTTGAACCCGCCGTGCCAGGTCGTGTCCATGACGGCGGGCGCGCCCTCGCGGGTGACCCGCACCGGCTCGAGGTCCTGACCCGTCGCGGTCCCCTGCAGATAGATCAGCGTGCCGGCGGGCGACGACGCCAGGAACGCCGACCCGGTCCCGACCAGGACCCCGTCGAGCACGGGGACCGCCGGCCCGGTAATGCGCAGTCCCTTCAGATCGAACGGCGCCGCCAGGGCGGAGCCGTCCCGGCGCATGTAGAGCAGGTGCCCGGTCGGGAGATACGTCGCCGAGACCGCGTCATCCAGCAGGACCCGGTGCCGTCCGGTCTTCATGTCGAGGACGTGCACGCTCATCGTGACGCACCCGGAGGTGCACAGGGTGAACAGCACACCGCGGCCGCCGGGCAGGGCGGCCGGGTTGCCGACGCCGAAGCCGGCGAGCGCCGAGTCCCTGAGCACCGGGGTCGGCGGACCGCCCGCGGCCGGCACCCGCGAGAGCTGGTAGATCTCCGGGCCGGTGTAGACGAGGCTCCCGTCGTCCATCCAGGTGGCGCCGCCGAACGGGGCACTCGCCGAATCGGCCACCGTGGCGACGCCGCCCTCGCCCAGCCGGAGCTTCTTGAGGCGGTTGTCGGCGATGAACGCGAGCCACTGTCCGTCCGGCGAGAAGCTCGGGTACGCTGCCCGCTCGGTGCCGGGGAGCGGCACCGCGTGCAGCTCGCCCCGGCGCTTGAGGAAGAGCCGGCCATTCTGCCCCCCGTCCCGGACCGCCAGCACGTTTCCGTCGGGCGACACCGCCAGCGAGGGCGCGATCGTGTTGATGGTCCCGACCTCGCCGAGCTGGATGTACTGCCAGCTGGTTCCGCCGGCCTTCGATCGCCCGTGCCACGACCACGCGGCCGCTCCCAGCGCGACGAGGGCCACGGCCCAGGGTGCGAGCGCCAGCGCGCGTGCCCGCGTGCCGCGGGCGGGCGCGATGCTCCCCGGGTGCCGCGCGGCCGTGGTCGCCACGGTCGCGAGCCCGGGCCGGCTCAGCGCTTCGGCGAACTGCGCCGCGGTGGCGAATCGGTCGGCCGGGAGCTTGGAGAGTGCCGTGAGCACGGCGGCCTCGACGTGCGGCGGGATGGTTTTCCGCTGCAGCGTGAGCGAGCGGGGCTCCTCGGTCATGACCCGCGCGATGATCGCCTGCGCGGTGGGGCCGGTGAAGGGCGGCTCGCCGGTGAGCATCTCGTAGGTCACGCAGCCGAGCGCGTACACATCCGAGCGGGCCGTGATCTCGCGCTGCCCCATCGCCTGCTCGGGGCTCATGTAGTACGGGGTGCCGAGCGACATCCCGGTCTCGGTCATGCGCGAGCCGCCGTCCGAGCGCGCGGCCGCGAGCGCGATCCCGAAGTCGGCCACCATGGCGCGGCCGTCGTGCAGCAGGATGTTCTCGGGCTTGATGTCGCGGTGGATCACGCCGTGGCGGTGGGCGTAGTCCAGCGCATCGGCCACCTCGCGCGCGATGCGGACGGCGTCGTCCACCGGAAGCTGCTTCTCGCGCGTCAAGCGGGCTCGGAGGCTCTCGCCCTCCACGTAGGGCATGACGTAGTAGACGACCCCGTCGGCCTCGCCCGAATCGAACAGGCCGAGGATGTGGGGGTGCTGGAGATTGGCGGTGGTCTTGATCTCGCCCAGGAACCGCTGGGCGCCGAGGATGGCGGAGAGCTCCGGGCGGAGCACCTTGAGGGCGACCTTGCGGTCGTGCCGGAGGTCGTGGGCCAGGTAGACGGTGGCCATGCCGCCCTGGCCCAGCTCCCGCTCGAGGCGGTAGTGGCTGGCCAGCGCCGAGGCGAGGCGGGTGGTGTCGGTGGTCACGTGGGGGCGCTCCGCGGGCGGGGCCCGCTGGGGACGGGATCCAATATCGTGCGTGGGGGGCGGGGCGCCAGAGCGGGGGCGGCGCCCGGCAGGAGAACTTTCGAGGTGCCGACCTGCGGCCCAGCCCGTGCGCATACCACGAGTGGACGGCAGGTAAGTCATTGTCCCACAAGGCATGCCACGCCCAGGCGGCTACGGGCCGCCGGGCGCTTTGCGAATATTTCGAATATTGCATTTATTTCGGACGATGTTATGTTCCCCCGCACTGGAGGCCATTATGGGAACGGCATTGGTGGAGGCGCCGTCGCCGGAGGTCGCAGAGGCCGCGAGGAATGCTCTACGAGTCCTCGAGTCCGTCGGGCATTTCCATGGGGACACCGAGGTCAGGGTCGGCCCCGATGAGGGCGGGGAGGCCGTCAGGGTAGTTGTGCCGCGCGGGGCGTATGAACTCCTGTTGGAGATCCTCGGCCACATGGCGATCGGGAATGCCGTAACGATCGTCCCGATCAATGCCGAGCTGACCACCCAGCAGGCAGCCGACTACCTCAACGTCTCCCGTCCGTACCTGATCGGGTTGCTCGAGGCCGGGAAAATCGAATATCGCAAGGTTGGCACGCACCGCCGGATCAAGTTCGCGGACCTGATGCGGTTCAGGCGGGAGGACGAAACGGCCCGCCGAGCGGATTTGGACGCGCTCACGGCGGAGGCCCAGGAACTCGGCCTCGGCTATTGATGATCGATGACGTTCGTCGTCATCTACGACGCATGCGTCCTCTACCCGGCCGCACTGCGTGACCTTCTGATCAGGTTGGCGGCCGCCGGAACCGTTCGTGCACGGTGGAGCGACACCATCCTGGATGAGGCATTCCAGAATATCCGCCGGAATCGCCCCGACCTCGATCCAGAGAGGCTGGAGCGAACCAGGGTACGAATGATCCGTGCGGTTCCGGATTGCCTGGTTACCGGCTATGAGGGGCTGGTACCTGGTTTAAAGCTCCCGGATGAATCCGATCGACATGTGCTCGCGGCCGCCATTCGGGCGGGCGCCCAGGTCATCGTCACGTTCAACCTCAAGCACTTCCCCGAAGGTGTGCTCGCCGAGTACAACATGGAGGCGAAACACCCCGATGATTTCGTGGTCGAAACCATCGATCTCGCGCCCGCGGCTGTCATCAGGATCGTCACCGAGCAGGCGGCCGCGTTGAAGTGTCCTCCGATCAGCATCTCGCAACTGCTCGATACTCTTCGTGAGCAGCGCCTGGCTCAATCAGTGGCGAGATTGCGGGAGATGTTTGGTGCTGCAAGCGGTTGAGCCGAGAGGTGGCGAAGGAGGGTCGATATGTTCCGTGCGCTCAGCCTGCTTCAGATCGGCGGGTCCGTCTGCGCCCCACTGCCGAAGGGGATGGCTGACCGGCTGCACCTCGCCCGCGGCGACCGCGTGCTGGCGACCGAGATCGAGGGGGCATCCTGCTGACGCCTACGATCCCGACGTCGAGACAGCGCTGGACGTCGCGGCCCGCGCCGCGAAGACATACCGTCCGGCTCTGCGCAAGCTGGCCGAGTAGGGCCATCAAAGTATCCCCCAGGGCCAGGCCTGGCTGAGGACTCTCCGATGCAACTGGTCCACCGGTCCCTTCCTGACGTAGAATCGGCAGCCTTACTAAAGCGTGGCTATAGTATGGACCAAGATTGGATCCTTGCTAAGTTGCCACTATAGCAAGGCCCGCCAGCAATGCGGCCGGCGCCTGCATCGCGCGCTGTCACACTTCACAACGATGTTCCGCAGGTTCGAGCCCGCGGCCGGCGAGGCCATCGCCGATTCGAGCCCCGGGCCGCACAGCGGGCGGATTCCATACCGAGCGACGCCTGAAGGCAGACTGGAAGGAACGGGATTTCGAGCGATGGTTCCAGACCCATGCCCGGCTCCCCGACGGCGAGTCCATTCTTCTCATCACGCGCCAACGCGGGAGTCGGCGCGCCCGGGCGCGCCGGAATCGTGCCTCGATCCACTGTCGGCGTGGGGTCGGATGCCGGACAAGCCGAGTTGCCCGACCGCAGCGCCGGCGACGCGGGCGGACTCGTCGCCGCCGTCACCGGAAACGCCTGCGATGACGGAATCGAAACGCCGCTCGGGACCGGCGACGCCGCCGGAGTGTCCTCAAAAGAGGACACCGTCCCTTCCCGCGGACACACGCGCCGCTACCTTCGACCCATGCCCGCGTTCTCCGGCCTCCGGCTCACGTACGTCGGCGGCCCCACCGCCATCCTCGAGCTCGCCGGCCTCCGCCTGCTCACCGATCCGACCTTCGACCCGGCCGGCAGCACGTACACCACCCCGGTCTACACCCTCCGCAAGACCCAGGGCCCAGCGCTCGACCCGGACGAAGCCGGACCGATCGATGCCGTCATCCTCAGCCACGACCATCACTTCGACAACCTCGACCGCACCGGCCGCGAGTTCCTCGGCCGGGCAGGCCGCGTGCTCACGACGGGCGCCGGCGCCGAGCGGTTGGGCGGTGGCGTCGTCGGGCTCGAGCCGTGGGAGACGCACACGCTGTCCGCGCCCGACGGACGCACGCTCCGGGTCACCGCCACGCCCGCTCGGCACGGGCCCGCCGGCAGCGACCGGGG
>DASUXW010000096.1:0-33911 GCA_036377715.1 Gemmatimonadales bacterium | reverse complement strand
ACCCTTCATCTTTCGGGGCAAGGTGGAAGAGGAGTTCGGGGTGGTGACGCTCACCGTGACGCATCTGGATCGGCTGGAGCGGATGCTGGTAAAGCTGGGCCGGACACCGCCGCGGCCGTGAACGACCAGTCGTCCCGGGGGGATCCCATGAGCAGCGCCTTCTTTCGACTCGCCCTCTGTCTTTCCGCGGCAGCGGCAGCGGCCTGCAGCTCGGGAGACGGCGACGTGACCGCGCCCCCGGCATCTCCTCCTCCCGAATCGCCGCCCCCGGAACAGCCGCCCCCGGAGACTCCCCCACCTCCTCCCAGCGGTCCCGTGAGCGTCGGCCTGCAGGAGGTCGCCTCCGGCCTCGGCTTCCCGGACGGCCTCACCGCACCTCCCGGTGACGCCCACCGCCTGTTCGTCGTGGAGAAGGGCGGCCTCATCCGTGTCGTGCGTGACGGCACGCTGCTCCCGGCGCCGTTTCTCGACCTTTCCAGCCGCGTCTCCACCCGCATGGAGCAGGGCCTGCTCGGTCTCGCCTTCGATCCCAACTACGCGAGCAACGGCCGCTTCATCGTCCACTACACGGACGTGAACGGCAATACGTCGGTCTCGGCCTTCCGTGTCGACCCCGCCGACCCCGACCGGGCCGACCCGGCCAGTGAGACCGTCATCCTCGCGCTCGACCAGCCGGGTCCGAATCACAACGGCGGCCAGATCCTGTTCGGGGCCGACGGCATGCTTTACATCGGCCTGGGCGACGGCGGCAGCGAGGGCGACCCCGCGGGCCGCGGGCAGTCGCTCAACGATCTGTTCGGAAGCATCCTGCGAGTGGACGTCAGCTCGGGCACCGGGTACACCATTCCGCCCGACAACCCCTTCGTCGGCCGGACCGATGCGCGCGGGGAGCTCTGGAGTGTCGGGCTCCGGAATCCGTGGCGGTTCACCTTTGACCCCGCCACCGGCGATCTCTACGTGGCCGACGTGGGGCAGGACAACTGGGAGGAAATCGACGTGGTGACGGCGGCACAGGGCGCGGGACGCGGGGCCAATTTCGGCTGGAACGTGATGGAAGGTGCCCACTGCTTCGCCGATCCGCACTGCTCGCCCGACCAGTACACGCTGCCGGTGCTCGAATACTCCCACAGCGAGGGATGCTCCGTCAGCGGCGGGTATGTCTACCGCGGCGCGGCCATTCCGGCGCTGCAGGGGACCTACTTCTATGCCGACTTCTGCCGCGGCTGGGTGCGGAGCTTCCGCCTGCAGGACGGGCAGGCGGTGGACCAGCGGGACTGGCCGGAGCTCGCGCCCGGAGGGAACGTGCCGAGCTTCGGGCAGGACGCGGCCGGCGAGCTGTATGTCCTGAGCAACGAGGGCAGGGTCTTCCGGATCGTGCCGAAATAGCGGCTGCTAGGGAGCGGTTCCGGCACCGGCCGCAGCCGAGTCCAGTGCGGCCTGGTCGCCGAACGCCATCTCGCCCTCCTGCGCAAAAGCCACCTTCCGATCACCGATCGGGGTCGTGAACGTGGCCCGTCCCTGAACCGCGAATCGGTGCACCCCGGAGCCGAGCACCCTGAGCTGGTCGCGCGTGGCCGCACGGGTGGGCACCAGCGCAAGCGCGACGGTCGAGGTCGTCACTTTGGGAAGCGGCACGCTGCTGTCCCGCGCGACCACGCCGATCGGCAGGTCGTCGAGGCGGAGCTGAAGCTCGACCCGGGTGGTGGACACTGCGTAGTCGTTGGGATTGCTGAGGTCGAGCGCCACCACCACGGGCGACGTGTCCGCGGCCTCGGCCGCGAGCCGCACCCGGGATACGCTCACGGCCGGGTCCTGATACATCCAGAGCCCGAGCGGCGTGCAGCCCATCGCCGGCAGCAGCAACCAGGCCCATCGACGGCAGCGCATCACTCTGCCCCGATCCCAAGAGGTTTCCCATGCACGGCTTCCACGTTCCCCATGGCATCTGCTGGCTGCTGGCGGCGGCCACCCTGAGCTGCGGCTCCGGCGATGCTGCCGGACCCGGGCCGCCGGAGGGGACCGTACCCGTGGGCCTGGCGGAGGTCGCGTCCGGACTGGCCGTTCCGGTGGCGCTCACCGCGCCCGCCGGCGACCCCCGGCTCTTCATCGTCGAGAAGGGTGGCGCTATTCGCGTCGTCAGGGAAGGGATGTTGCTCCCTGCACCGTTCCTCGACCTGAGCGCCAAGGTCTCCACCGGAGGCGAACAGGGGCTGCTGGACCTGGCATTCGACCCGGCATACGCCACGAGCGGGCGCTTCTTCGTGCACTACACGGACGTGAACGGGACCACCACCGTCTCCTCCTTCCACGTGTCCCCCACTGACCCCGACCTGGCCGATCCCGCCACCGAAACGGTCGTCTTCACCACCGAGCAACCCTTCGACAACCACAATGGCGGCCGGCTCGAGTTCGGCGCCGACGGGATGCTCTACATCGGTCTGGGCGACGGCGGGAGCGGCGGCGACCCAGGGGGGCGCGGCCAGTCGCTCACGGATCTCCTGGGTGACATTCTGAGGGTGGATGTCTCGACCGGTACGAGCTACACAGTCCCCACCGACAACCCGTTCACCGGCCGCTCCGACGCGCGGCCGGAGGTCTGGAGCTACGGGCTGCGCAACCCATGGCGCTTCACCTTCGATCCGGCCACCGGCGATCTCTATGTCGCCGACGTGGGCCAGAACGCCTGGGAGGAGATTGACGTGGCGACGGCCGCCCAGGGCGCGGGCCGCGGCGCCAACTTCGGCTGGAACATCATGGAAGGATCCCATTGTTACGCGGCGACCCCGTGCGACACGACCGGTCTCGTGCTGCCGGTCCTCGAATACTCGCATGGCGAAGGCTGCTCGATCAGCGGCGGGTTCGTCTATCGGGGTGCTGCCATTCCCGCGCTGCAAGGGCATTATTTCTACGCGGACTATTGCCAGGGGTGGGTGCGCAGCATTCGGCTCGAGAACGGCCAGATCGCCGAGTCCCTGCAGTGGCCCACGCTCGCCCCGGGAGGCGCGGTGCCCGCGTTCGGACGGGATGCCGCCGGCGAGCTGTACGTCCTCAGCGCGGAGGGCCGGGTATTCAGGATCGTACCGCGGTGATCGACGAGTTCCAGGCACTGGCGGCCCGGTTGCCGCCGGAGGTGCGCTTCGGCACCTCGTCGTGGAACTATCCGGGCTGGCGCGGGCTGGTATATGAACGCGAGTACGAGGGCCGCGGCGCCTCGGCCAGGATGCTGGAAGAATATTCGGCCTTTCCGCTCTTCCGCACGGTCGGCATCGATTCCAGCTTCTACGCCCCGCCCACGCAGGCGGTGCTGGAGTCGTACGCCGGCAATCTCTCGCCCGGATTCGAGTGCGTGAGCAAGGTCTGGAACCAGCTCACGGTGCATACCTTCTCGAAGGCGCAGGACAAGGCACGCGCCGGCCAGGTCAATCCCGATTTCCTCAATCCGGACGTATTCCTCGAGGCCGTGTACGAGCCGTACCAGCGCCACTTCCGTGAGCACGCGGGCCCGTTCGTGTTCGAGTTCCAGACCATCGGCCGGCGGAGCGGAATGACGGCCGAAGCGTTCGCGTCGCGCCTCGACGAGTTCTTCGGCGCGCTGCCGCGGGAAGGGCGGTACGCGGTCGAGCTGCGGAATCCGGAGTTCCTCACCCCGATGTACTTCGCGGTGCTTCGCGAGCACGGCGTCGCCCACGTGTTCAACTCCTGGACCCGCATGCCGGCGATCGGCGAGCAGCTCGATCTGCCCGGCGTCCTGTCGGGCCCGTTCATCGTCGCGCGCGCCCTTCTCCAGCCCGGACGCACCTACGACGAAGCGGTCGATGCGTTCGCGCCCTACGACCGCATTCTCGATCCGTCGCCCCCGCTCCGGCGCGACCTGGTGCGGCTGATCGAGACGGCCGTCCGCACCCGGATTCCGGCCTACCTGCTGGTGAACAACCGGGCCGAAGGGAGCGCGCCGCACACGATCGCGGAGGTGCTGCGCATGCTGCCCGAGGCGGCGGGATAGATGGCGGAGCGCGCGCGGCTGCGTCGGTACGCGGTCATCTCCATCGTCGCCGCGCTGGCCACGATCGGCCTCAAGGGGTGGGCCTGGGTCATCACCGGGTCGGTGGGACTCCTGTCCGACGCCTTCGAGTCGCTGGTCAACCTGGCCGCGGCGATCGTCGCCCTGATCGCGCTCGCGGCGGCGGCGCGGCCCGAGGACGAGGAGCATCGCTACGGCCACAGCAAGGCCGAGTACTTCTCCAGCGGCTTCGAGGGCGCGCTGATCCTGCTCGCGGCGGCGAGCATCCTGTACGCCGCGGTGCGCCGCCTGATCGACCCCCGGGCCATCGAGCAGCTCACGCTCGGCGTCGCCATTACGGTGGGAGCGTCGGTCATCAATCTGCTCGTGGCCCGGGTGCTGTTCCGGGCGGCCCGGCGGCACCACTCGATCACCCTCGAAGCCGACGCGCACCATCTCATGACCGACGTCTGGACCTCGGCGGGGGTCATCCTCGGGATCTGGGCCGCCTCGGCCACGGGGTGGCAGCGGCTGGACCCGATCGTGGCCATCGCCGTCGCGCTCAACATCGTGTACACCGGCATCGGGATCCTGCGGCGGTCGCTCATGGGGCTGCTCGATACGGCCATTCCCGAGGAGCTCCAGCGCCGGGTCACCGAGATCCTGGTCCGCCACACCAGCGGCGGCGTCCGGTTCCACGCGCTGCGCACGCGGCAGGCCGGGGCCTGGCGGTTCATCGATTTCCACGTGCTGGTGCCGGGGAACTGGTCGGTCAAGCGGGGACATGACCTGCTGGAGCGCCTGGAGGAGGAGGTGCGGGCCGCGGTGCCCAACAGCACCGTCTTCACTCACCTGGAGCCGGTGGAAGATCCCGTCTCGTGGGAAGACACCCGGCTCGAGCGGAAGCCCAGCGACACCGGCGAGGTCAAGGCTCCGGAAGCCTGACCTCCACCGACCAGCCGCGCTCCTCGCCAGGCGAGAGCGTCTGCGCCGTGCCCCACGATTCCACCGCGTCGGCCAGCCGGTCGGGCGCCCCGATGCAGGGCTCGAGCCCCATGTTGTAGTAGGGCCGCCGCCCCGCCGGCGCCCACCCTTCGCAGTTGATCCAGAGCCCGACCTGCGGCACCTCCTCGCGGCGCACGGCGAGCTCGAGGCGCTCGCCGCGCCGAGGGTCGGTGAGCGCCATCGAACCCTCCGGACCCACGTCGCCGAACAGCTTGAGCGCCCACCCGCCGGTGTGCGGCATGGTGAACCGGTCGGGATCGCCGCCGATGGCGCCGGGCCAGCTCACCACGTCGTCGCAGCTCAGGTCCTCTCGGCCATGGACCTGGTCGAGCTTGACCTGATGGATACCGGAGAGCTCGACGACGGTGCCGGGCCGGACGTTGAACAGCGGATGGGACGACCAGATCCAGGGGAAGGGCGCGCCGCCCGTGTGCCGGAGGTGGTAGCGCAGCCGCACCACGGGCGCGTCCGGCAGCACGGTGACCCCGCGGTGGAACTCGTACGGCAGCCTCGACCCGCGGGCCGTGCTCTCGAGCGTGGTCCCCTCCGCGTGATCGAACACCGAGCTCGCCCACTCGGCGCTCCAGAGCTCGCCGTGGTCGGGGAGCGGCGGGGTGCCGGTCGGGGCGCCCGGCAGCGAGGATGGGCCCACGGTCGGGAAGCATTCGTCCCACCCGCCACTATCGGCGGTCTCGATGTACGAGGCACCCGGCCGCGGGAGCGCGAGGGGGATCTGCTCGCTGCGCCAGAGCCACTCGCGCCCCCGCAGCCGGCGCAGGTTGCTGAGCTTCATCCCGATGGCCGGGATCGCGACGACTTCGATCTCCTCGTTCCGGAGGGCGATGGCGGGAAAGCCGGAGACGGTCGTCTGGCGGAAGCTCATCCCGGCACGGCGGCGTACGCCCGCACCGGCCAGCTTCCCATCCCCGCCACCCGCGCCGGCACCGCCGAAAAGCGGAAGCCCGCCTCCGGCAGCGACCCGAGGCCGCAGAGGTGCTCCACGATGGGGATGCCGGCCCCGAGCAGGCTCGAATGCACCGGACGCGCGCCATCGTCCAGATCGTCGATGTTCAGCGAGTCGATCCCCACGAGCAGGGCGCCGCCCCTCACGAGCGCGTCGGCCGCCGCGGCCGTGAGATACGGGTTCCCCGAGAGGTAGGCGGGCGTGCCCCAGTGCACGTCCCACCCGGTGTGTACCAGGACGGCCTTGCCGCCGACCTCGCGCGCGGCGAACGCCTCCGGTCCGATGGCCCGTTCCGAGGCCCGGGCGCGGACCACGATTCCGTCCAGCCCCGCCAGCGACTCGAGCGGGAGCCGCGCGATGTCCATCCCATCCGCGTAGCGGTGAAAGGGCGCGTCCACGTACGTGCCGGTGTTGGCGACCATCTCGATCCTGCCGATCTGGAATTCGACGCCGGGCGCGTACCGGGCCCGCGACGCCTCCCGGCTCAGGAAATCACAGATGATGGGACCCGGAAGGCCGGGGTAGGTGACGGTGCCGTGCTCGACGAGGTGGCTCAGATCGACCAGGCGCATGCCGATGCTCAGCTGGTGAGCGCCCGGAGCTCCTCGCCGACCCCGGCCAGGGCGCAGATCCGCGCGATCGTCTCGCCGACCTTGTTGTTCGGCGTCGAGGCGCCCGCGGTGATCCCGACCGTCCGCGCCTCGCCCAGCCAGCCCGGGGTGGTGATCTCGTCACGCTGGCCGATCGGCTGGTGCCGGATCGCTCCCGAGTCCGGATCCACGCAATCGGCATCCTCGATGTGGTAGGTGCGCACGCCCTTCGACTCGACCAGCGCGGCGAGGTGGCAGGTGTTGCTCGAATTGTAGCCGCCGACCACGACCATCACGTCCAGCGGCTCCTCGACCAGCGCCACGACCGCGTCCTGCCGCTCCTGCGTGGCGGAGCAGATGGTGTCGAACGATCGGAAGTGATCCGCGAGCGCCGCCGTCCCGTAGCGCCGCTCCATGCTGCGGCGGAACTCCTCCGCGATGGCCAGGGACTCGCCGGAGAGCATGGTGGTCTGGTTGGCGATGCCGACCCGTCCGAGGTCGCGCTCGAAGTCGAATCCGGCCGACACCGCCCTGGCGAATCGCCCGCGCAGCGCGCCCGCATCGCCCCGGCCCTCGATGAAGTCGCAGACCATCCGGGCCTCCGCCATGTCGAGCACCACCAGGTACCGGCCCTGCGGGTACTTCATCACCTGACTGGCGGTGGCCTTGGTCTCCTCGTGGTAGTGCTTGCCGTGAATGACGGCGGTGTAGCCGTCGCGGGCGTAGCTCTCGACCCGTTTCCAGACGTTGAGCACCGAGCCGCAGGTGGTGTCCACCAGGACGCAACCGATGCTTCGGAGCCGCTCGAAGTCGCCGATGGTGACCCCGAAGGCGGGCAGGATCACGACGTCGCCGGGGATGATGGAGGAGAAATCGAACTCGCCGCGCTCGCTGCGCGCTAGGAACCGCACGCCCATGTCGCGCAGCTTCTGATTGACGTGGGGGTTGTGGATGATCTCGCCCACGAGATACAGCCGCCGGTCGGGAAACTTGACCCGGGTCTCGTAGGCGTAGTCCACCGCTCGATCTACCCCGTAGCAGAATCCGAACTCGCGGGCCAGCCGGAAGCTGAGGGGGCCGACGTCCAGCCGGTACTGCCCCGCCCGGAGCGCCTCGACGACCGAGCTGTGATAGTCGGCGGTCAGCCGGCCTTCGATTTCGGCCTTGAGGCCGAAGCCGCGCCGGTAGTACGTGTTCTCCATGGCCCTAATCTACACGCCCCTCGGCGGTGTCTCCGAGTCCGGCCGAATCCACCGGGGGCGGCTCGCCGGCACAGCTCCGCGCGGCCCGCTGCACCCGGAGACCTTCGAACGACCCGTTCAGCGTGAGCCTCCCCCGGCCGGCGGCGGCGCTCGCCCCGGCGCTGAAGCTTCCGAAGAGCAGCCCGTCGGGCGAGCGCCGGAGGCTCACCGTGCCGCTGTCGCCCCGGAAGCCGAGCACCGACGTGCGGGCCGTGAAGCGCAGGGCGAGTGCCGCGGAGGGCGTCGTGGCGCGGGCCGTTTCCGGGGGGCGGATCGGGTAGTCGCCGGGCTCGACCGCGCCGGAGCGATACAGTGCCAGCACCATCCCGGTGTCGCCCGAGGCGGCACCGATCTGGAGCAGCTCGAGCGAGTCGCAGCGCTCCGCGACCGCCGGCGCGGAGAACTCGGCCGTGTCGGCGCCGCTCCAGTGCACCTCGAGCCGTGCTCCTCCCCCGCGGTCGGCCCGCATCTTCGGGCGGCATCCCGCCACGCCGAGCGCCAGGGCGATCAGGCAGCACCCGCAGGCGCGCGTCACCGCACCGCCTGCACGACGATGTCGAATCGCAGCTTGCCTCCGGTGTCGGGCGTGATCGGATGGCTCAGGTCGAAGCGCAACAAGCCGTGAAACAGCGACAGGCCCAGGCCCGCGCCCACCAGCACCTCGCTCGAGAACAGGTCCGCCGCGCGCGACGCCTGTCCCGCGTCCACGAACGCCACGGGACGCAGCCGGCCGCCGAACGGCGTGGCGTCGAGCTGCGCAGCCCAGATCGCCTGCCCGCGCCTGGTACCGTAGTCGAACCCCCGCACGGTGGAGACCCCGCCGAGCCTGAAGAGCGATTGCGGCTGATCGTCGTCGCTCGCGATGCCCGCGGCTAGACGCAGGGTGGCGCCGGGCTCGCCGCCCAGGTCGGCGCTGAGATCGCCGTACAGGCGCCCGACCACCCGCTCGTCCCCTCCCAGCACGTCGGCCGCCGCGTTCCAGCGGAGGCCGCCGGTCGCACGCAGCCGTGCGGAGGCGGCGCCGAAGGTCCCGTCTCTCACCGGCGGATTGGGCGGGAACCGGCCGTCGCCGCCGAGGAAATCGTTCACGGCCGAGCGTGCCGGGCGGCTCACGCTCTCCTGACGCTCCACCTTTGCGCCCAGCACCAGGTCGAGCCCCGCTCGGAGCGACGTCTCGAAGCCGGCCGACCCGCCCACGCCGAGCGCGTAGTCGGCGTTGTCGTGCGCGACGAACAGCGCGTCGAGGGTGTTGCCGAGGCCGTGCCCGGGCGAGAACGGATCGAGATCGATGATCTCGCGGTACCCGCTCAGCGTGAGCCGCCCGGAGGGTGCATCGTGCCGCAGCGTGAGCCGGCCGGTCACCCGCTCGTCGCTGAATCCGTAGCGGATCGTGCCGTACAGATCGGTGACCCGCATCCCCGGCACCCGCACCCGGTAGCCAAGACCCGCGGACAGCCCCTGCACCCGGTCGTACCGGAACGCGTCGGACAGCCGCTCGTAGGCGATCCCGTGGGTCCGCTCGCCCGTGAGCGCGGGGGGCAGGGCCTCGGCGAGGCGGGCCAGCTCCGCCTCCATCTCGCGGATCCGCCGGGCATCGGCCGGGTCATTCGCCATGGAGAGCGAGTCGGGCCAGTTGTCGTAGCGATCGAGCTCCGCGTTCGACGGCCGATGCAGCTCGTAGCGGCCGCCGCTCCAGCGGCCCCCGAAGTCCCATGAGCGCAGGCTGTCCGGCGGCTCGCCCGCGAGGCCGCGGCGCACCTCGCGTCGGGCGCGCCGCAGCGTCCGCAGTGCGGCGCGCGCTCCGGTGTCGCTCTGCACGGTGAACACGATCGGCCGGCCCGTGTTGATCTCGTAGTCCTCGAACGTGGTCACCGCCTGGAAGGGGATCACGAGGTCGCTCACCACCGGCACCTTGACCTTGCCCGCGATCACCTGGCGGAACGGCATCCAGTAGCGACCCTCCTGCAAACCGTATTCGAGGTCCACGTCCACGTTCGCCACCCGATTGCCGAGCCGGTTGAGCCGGCGCGCGCGCGCCGAATCGAGTCCGCGGAGCCCTTCACGCGGACGGACCCACAGCGCCGTCCCGATGTAGCGGAAGCTGAGCCGCACCACCTCGGCGCTGGCCGAGTCGATCCACATCTGCCCAGCGATGAGCGCGGGCCCGGTGCGCCGGGGCATCACCTCGACGCGCAGGAGGTGGAGCGTGCCGCCGCTGGCGGGCGTGACCGTCAGCGCGCCGGTGAGCGTGTAGCGGTACCACTCGGGCCCCGTCCGGGCGAGCGGATGGAGCGCTCCGGTCGCGGGAAAGTCGTTGCTGAAGATGCGAACCGAGTCGTCCACCCCGCGCGGAACGAACCAGGGCCGATCCCACACGCTCGAGAGCTCGAATATTCCGGCGCGGGAGCGGGAGCGCCGCCCTGTCACGTCCACCCGGATGTCGTTGGGGCGCTGCCAGGCGACCCGGGCCACCTGCTCTTCCACGGCGGAAGGGGACACTCGGGACCACACCCGCCGGCCGAAGCCGACCGAGAGCCGATAATGCACCGTGGCCCGGTAGTCGGCGACGAGCGAATCGCCCGCGTGCCGCCGCGCCATGGCGCGCTCTACGAGCCGGTGGACGGCGGGACTGCTGAAGAGAGGGATCGAATCGGGCGGGGGAGACTGTGCGGCGGTCGTCAGCAGCAGGGTTACGAGGATTGCTCCCATTTGCTCCGGCCGTCGCGGTGTAGCCCGTACGCCTTGAGGCGGCGCCAGAGGGTGGTCCGGCTGATGCCCAGATGCCTGGCGGTCTCGGCGAGCTTCCAGTTGTTCGCGTCGAGCGTCTGGACGATAGCCTCTTTTTCCCGGGCCGCCAGCGTGGTGGGTCCTTCGATCCCCGGGATGAACATGGCCTCGCCGAGCTCGAGCGCGCCCACGCGAAGCGGACGGAGCCGGCCGCCCACCGAGGCGAGGCGGGGCATCAGGTCGGGAGTGTGCTCGGAGAGATCCATCCCCGCCATGGCCTCGCGCGCCGGCTGGTTGGCATAGAGCAGTCGGCCCTCCACGTCGAACACGATGACCCCCTCGCTGAACCCGTCGAGCAGGGCCTTGGCGAGCGGAGAAAAGACCGAGGGCAGCGAGTTGAGCGGCAACGTGTCGGGCATCTTCCATGAGGATACGGGGGCGCGAACCGGCCGGTTTCAGAACGCATCCGGCCGCTTCCTTCATGACGACGATCCGGAGGCGGGCTGCACAGGAAGTGGGAGGGGCGGGGCTCAGCGACGGCGGTCGGGGCGACGACCCTGCGGCCGGCGGCGGGCACGGCGGCGCGGATGGGCGTCGTTCTCGTGCCGCGGCGGCCGGGGAGCGCGCTTGAGCGCGGCGTGCAGCTCCGGGAGGGTGTCGGCCAGGATCGGCTCGTGGCGGCCGCGCACCACGGCGAACCGAAGCGGCCGATCGAACGGCGGCAGCTCGCCCGGACGCAGCCGCTTGGCCTGGCCTTCGCGCAGACGAATCCGGGCCACGCCGGTGCCGTCGGCCAGTTCGTAGTCCACCGGGACCGCGTCGCCGCGGAGCCGGACCATCGAGGGGAGTGCCTCCAGGCGCTCGCGGGTGGTCGTGTCCACCAGGGCATCGGCATCGAGCACGATCGGCGTGTGCAGGAACTCGTCCCAGCTCGTCACCCCGTCCAATTGTGCCCGGACAAGCCCGCGGACCGCCTCGGGCGAGGCAGCCGGCAGCGTACCGGCCGACCTGCGCCAGAGCTCGTCGAGCGCGCCGACCGCCCGGTTGACGCGGCCCTGGTCGGGATGCGCGGTCTCGCCGTTCAGGAGCGCACCCGCCAGTACGTCGCGCGCAGCGTCGCGCAGCCCGGCGGGGATCTCGCCGCGAAGCGGCTCCACCTCGGTGTCGAGCTCGAACCCGAAGTACGACCGCCGCCGCTCGAGCGCGAGTCCCTGCTGCTTGCGGGGGCCGCTCAGCACCACCCGTGGCGCCCCCAGCGCCGCGTGCTCGCTCACCAGATCGTACGACAGCGTGGTCCCCTCGATCGCGGCGCGCGGCACGCCGAAGCGGTCGGCGAAGAAGCGGAGGTTGCCCGCCACGGCGCCCCAACTCCCGGCGACCGACGTCTTCGACACCCGAGCCTCCTGGCCGTCGGCGGTACGCTCGTCGATCACCAGGTCGAACGGCATGAACCGGGCGAGCAGGTCGGCCCACTCCTTCCGGATCGGCTTGGACGCGTACGGCAGCTGGGTCGGCAGCGGACGCTCGAGGGACCGGTAGACCGATGCGGTCCCGAGCGCGGCGTCCTCGATCGCCTTCACCAGCACGCCACGGCGCTCGGCCCACTCGGCCAGCCCGTCCTCGAACAGGTGGCGCGGCAGGCCGTACACCTGGCCCACGTAGCCGTGCTGGTTCACCGCCTCGGCGTAGATGTTGTAGGCCGTGAGGTGGTCGCTCCCGTTCACCACCAGACCGTGGAGGTCGCGCTCCTCGCGCGTCATGCGGTGGAGGGAATCGATGTTCGAGCAGACCGCTACGATCGGGGTCAGCTCATCCGAGGCGTGGACCAGCAGCTCGCCCCAGGGCCGCTCCACCGGCATCGCTTCGACCTCGCGGCCGTAGGCGGTGAGCCGCCCCTGCTCGACGAGTCCCCGGCTCGTGAGCAGCGCAACCGCACGGCGGTAGGCGGTGCGGTCGAGCGGCACCGGCAGCTCGAGGTCCTGCGCGTCCACGCCGATCGCCGCGCAGGTGATGGCCACCCGCTCCGCGTCGCCGGCCAGTTGAAATTCGGGCGGGGTAGGCCGGAGCTGCTCGAAGACGAGGTGGCGGTCGCTCAGGATGGTGACCTCGCCGTCGGGCACCCGGCCGTGGACCCGGCCCGCCATCTGCAGGATCTCGTTGGCGCCGAGGTAGAGCCGGTGGAGCACGTTCCGGCCCCGCTCGACCACGTTGCCGTAGCGCGCGTCGTAGATCACGACCGTGTCGAGCCCGGGCACGTTGAGCGCGGACTGCCCCGCGGCGGTCATGGCGAGCAGGTACGGCCGCTCGACCTCGCCTTCCAGGAACGGGCGGATCACCCGGATCGGCTCGCCGCCGTGATAGAAGGCGGTGGTGAGCCGCTTCCACTGCTGGCCCAGCTCCTCGCCCAGCCGCTCCACCTCGGCGCGGGTGGGGAGGAACACCGCGACCCCTCGCTTCTCCTTGATCACGCGCCGGATGTAGCGCTCGTTCAGAAACTCCTCGGGCGTCTGCGGGAGCACCTGCACCCGCGCCTTGAGCTTCGGATCGAACGCGCGGGTCAGCAGCACGTCGGCGCTGTCGAGGTAGCGCTCGTAGAAGGCCGGGTCCACCGTGGCGCTGAGCCAGATGAAGCGGCAGCCGGCCCGCTTGCCGAGGGCCAAGCACAGCTCCAGCTCGGCGGAGGTCTGGTGAATCTCGTCCACGATCACCGTGTCGCGACCGGTGATGAGGTCGTCCTGGAACCAGCGGCGCGCGATCCCGGTGGTGACGATGACGACGTTCCAGTTGGGCGTGTCGGGCGTGGCCTCGCGCTCGCGGTTCACCACACCGACCGCGAGGTGCTCCTTGAGGATGGACTCCGCAATGGGCCGGATGGCGAGCGTCTTGCCAGTGCCGGTGCCGGCCACGATCCCGAACCCCTTGCCCGAGGCCGCGAGGTCGCGGATCTCCTGCCCGTGCTGCCGCTCGAGCAGCGTGTCCAGGTGGAGGCGAAGCGCGAGCTCAATCGTTTCGCAGGCCGCACGCGTGGGGGCGATCACGATCACGCGCCCCGTGGGGTGGGGCGCGTGGCGATAGGCATCGGGATCGGGAGGGAGGTGGTGGTCGCGGGCGGGGTGCAACAGCTCAGAATCCCGGCTGCAGGTTGAGCTCCCACACCCAGTTCTTGTCCGGCCGTTGGAACGGATGGACCAGGTCGGCCTCGAGCACCGCGAAGCCGAACAGGTTGAACCGCAGTCCTGCCCCCGCGCTGTACACCGTCTTCCGGTCGCCGCCGGCGAAGAGCTGGGGGTCGTTGTGCGTGTCCCAGGCCACGCCGGCGTCGCCGAAGAAGAGGAAGTCGAGCGGCAGCGCACCGTAGTAGCCCGAGCCCAGACCGAGCACCCCGAGCAGCGGGAAGCGGAGCTCGAGGTTGCCCACCGCCATCCGGCTGCCGAGGAGTTGGTCGAAGACGGGGCACGCGTTCGGATCGGACGCCGGTGGGTGGCACTCGGACGCGTCGAACGAGCCGAAGTGATAGCCGCGCACCAGCCCGGTGTAGCCCAGGAACAGCGGCTGGAGCCTGGGGTCCTCGCCGTCGGAGCCGTAGCGGCCGTAGTGCAGCAGCCGGCCGGCCAGCGTGAACGGCCGCGCCGGGAAGAAGACGTACTTCCGGTAGTCCACCAGCGCGGTCACGAAGTTGAGCGAGCCGATCATCGGGGTGGCCTCCAGCCGGTACCGCTGGCCGAGGATCGGCCCGGTCGCCCCGAAGAACGAGTTGTCGTACACCAGCGCCGCACTCGCTACTCCGAGATTGAGCGCATTGGGCGAGTCCAGATTGTCCTTGTTGTCGAGGACCTGGTTGCCCGCCAGGTCGAACGCCCGCGTGCGTAGCTCGCGGTCGAACGAAATGTTGGTGTAGCCCAGGTTGAGCTCGACCCGCTGCACCGTGCTGAACGGATAGGCGAGCTGGAGCTGGAGGTCGCGGTTGGTCTGCCGGTCGAGCAGCTCCTGCTCGACGAAGACGGGCTGTCCGTCCAGCGTGGCCGTGCCCTGGGCGAACGCCCCGGTGAGGTACGGCACCTGCTGCGCCACGACCCCCCAGTTGAGCCGGTTGGCGACGTCCTGATAGGCCACCACGGCGGTGACGTCCTTGATCCCTCCGTTCACCTGGAGTCCGGTGATCAGATTGTGGTTGCCGAGCTCGTCAGTGAAGTAGAGCGACGCCCCGCCGCCGACGTAGGTGCCGAACTGGCTGCTGCCGGCGATGAGCGACGGCTGGCCGATGTAGGTCAGCGAGAGTCCCGCGCTGTAAGGCTTGACCGCGAAGGTGGTGTCGGTCGGCAGCCCGGTCACGGGATCGTTCAACAGCTGCACCAACTGGGTGCTCGTCCGGTCGCGCGGCGGAAGCACCGCCGCGATGTCGGGCGCACGCTGCGCCGGCGGCCGCCCCGCAAGCGTCTGCGCGTCGTCGATCGCGTAGATCTCGTAGCCGTTGGTGCGGAACACGCTGTAGACCAGCCGGCCGGAGCGCGAGGCCACGCTGATCGCGGGGCTGGTCTCGGTGATCCCGCTCGCGCCGGTGAACAGGTTGGTCACCTGCCGCACTTCGCCGCCCTGCACATCGAGCCGGTAGACGTTGGGAATCCCGTCGGGATCGGACAGGAAGAAGAGACTCCGCCCATCGGGCGCCCACTGCGGGTTCAGGTGCCTGGCGTCCTGGAACCCCGGAAGCCGGGTGATGCGCCCGCTCGCGCGATCGAACAGCGCCAGCTCGTAGTGGCCGACCTTCAGCACGTCGAGCCGGGTGCTGAAGCGGTCGGTGGCGAAAGCGATCGTCCGGCTGTCCGGGGACCACGCCGGCTGGAGGTCGGCGAAGGGATCGTGGGTGATCCGCTCGAGCGAATCGGCCTTGAGATCGTAGATGAACAGGTCGGTCAGCCCGCCCACGTTGGCCGAGAACGCGATCGCGCTCCCGTCGGGCGCCCAGCTCGGGTTGAGCACCTCACCGAGCGAGGGGAGCTTGATCTCGCGCACCACCTTGCCGCGCTCGACGTCGTACAGATCGAGCACCGGCCGGCCCGCGGAGATCCCGGCGAAGACGAACTGCTTGCTGTCGCCCGACCAGGCGCCGGCCGACTGGATGAACTGTAGGCTCTGGAAGTGCGGATCGAGCGCGGTCCGGGTGATCTGCTTCTCCACCTTACCGGTGCGCGCGTCGGCGAGGTAGAGGTCGATCGAGAACAGCCCGCGGTCCGAGAAGAACAGCATCTTGCTGCCGTCCGGGCTGACGGCGGGCGCCAGGTTGTACTGGCCGACGTCCTGCTTGACGCCCACCAGCTTGGGGCCGTACTGCGCCGGCGAGACCGTGCTCGCCTTGAGGGGGTCGTACGCGGCGTGGGTCGCGGCGTGCCACCGCGCCACGAGAGCGTCGGGCGTGAGGCTCAGGATGCCGCGGATCGCCTGATCGGGCGCCCGGAAGCGTGCCGATGCCTTGAGCAGCTCGCCGATGCGGTCGTCGCCGTAGGTACCGCCGACGTACGCCAGCAGTGCCTGGCCGTAGCGATAGGGAAAGAACCGTGGGTCGAGGAGCTGCGAGTAGCTCGGCAGGGTATCCTGGGTGCTGTCCTGGATCCCGCCTCGCATCCACATGGCGGTGAGCGGCGCGACCGGGCCGAGCGACAGATACTCGGCCATGCCTTCGATGAACCACAGCGGGAGCTGGCTCGCCCCCGGCAGCCCGCCCGAGCCCGACGAACCGGTGATGTCGTACTGGAAGGCGTGGACCAGCTCGTGGCCGATGACGTGGTCGAGATCGCCCAGCGTCCCGCCGGTGGGGAGCACGATCCGGCGACGGAGCGCCTCGGTGACGCCGCCCGTCCCTTCGGCAATGCCGCCCACCACGTTGGTCTGCTGAAACTGCGGCTGGGTGGCATAGAGGATCAGCGGCTGCCGCCCGTGCAGCTCGTGGTGGAACACGGTCGACAGCCGTGCGTACCACCGCTCGGCCATCCGCCCGGCGATCTCGGCGGCCTCGCGCTCCTCGGGGTAGTAATAGAGGTCGAAGTGCTCGGTCTTGAGCGTCCTGAAATCGAACTGGTCGTACTGGACCTTGTTCCGACCGAAGTACTGCGCGTACGCGGGCGTGCCGGCAAGCGCCGGGACGAGACCGACGAGCAGCGTCAGCACCAGCCTGAAGCCGGCGGACCTGCATGAGGGACGTACCACGGCGACCCTGCCTCTCCGGGTTCGACCTACCATAAACATACGTGTGGGACGTCGTCGCCGTGACTCAGCACACAGGCATACAAAAGGATATCCCCGCTTGCGCGGGGATATCGGTGCCGCCGGTCCCAACCTGGATCGGGCGATCCAGCGCCGGAAGGCGCATGTAAGGTCAGTTCCGGTCGTCGCAGTCGTCGTAGTAGCGGCCGTCGCGCTGGTAGACGATCACCTCGCGCATCCCTGGCCAGTCGCGCACCGCGCGGTCGTAGTAGCGTCCGTCGTAGTACCAGAGCGTCACCCGGCGATAGTTATTCCCGCGCCCGAATGTGTGGCGGTGATGGCGGTGGGCGACCCGCTCCACCACGACGACCCTGGCCGGTGCGCGCCGATAGACCACGGGACGGCGGTAGCTCGAGTAGCCGTTTTCCACGGTGACATGGCCGGTGACCGGGCCGCTCCGGACGACCACCTGGGCCATGACCTGTTGGCCGTGGAGCGGCGTGGCGAGCGACAGAGCGGCGATCAGCGAACCCGCGACGATGCTGGCGTGCATGGTACCCTCGCGTGTTGTAGGGAGACGACCGCCTCTCCTGAGCGCGAGGGTTGTGCCAGCACGCAAGTAGTTGAAAACCCGTGGGGTCAGCGGCGCGATGGGGGCCGGGGTGTCCTCTGGCGAGGACGCCCGGGCTCGACCGCGGGCTCGTCGGCCGCTTCGGCCTGGCGATCGACCCAGTCGCAGACCACCCGAAAGGCGGTCTCCCGGTCGAGCTCGAAGGCGTGCATCAGGTACGGAATGGCGCCATACATGTTGCTGCGGCCTCCAGCACGGAGCCGCTTGAGAAAGGTATGAAACCGATCGGGCCGCTCACGGGGTCGGTGCTGTGGGACTAAACGTTTGGCCATGAATCACTTGCGTTAAAGATCGTCGCTATTCCGAATATACACCGAAGCAGGATTGTGAGCAATCCGTCTTGCTCCTTGACAGGGTTTCGGGCGGGGACCATGTTAGGGCCTCTTACGCAGGCTTTGCGTCGCCCTTGCACGAGCTACCCGCGTTTGCGGGACTGCGTGGCCTCGCTCCTCCACGTCGCTCCACTGCCGGTTCACTCTTCGCCTCGTCGGGCTGCGTATGCTCCGCCAAATCCTCTCGTTCTTCACCAAATCGCATATGGAGGCAGGTATGGCCGCGGACTTCTTCATCGGTGAATCGCTGGTCGGCGACGGCAACGAGATTGCGCACATCGATCTGATCATCGGATCGAAGTCGGGGCCGACCGGAGCGGCGTTCACCCACGCGCTCTCGACCAACACCGACGGCTTCACCACCCTGCTGGCGGTCGTGACCCCCAACCTGCCCTGCAAGCCCGACACGGTCCTCTTCAACAAGGTCACCATCAAGGGCGCCAAGCAGGCGGTGCAGATGTTCGGCCCCGCCCAGGCCGCGGTGGCGCGCGCGGTGATGGACTCGGTCAACGAGGGCGTGATCTCGAAGTCGCAGGCCAACGACCTCTGCATCCTCGTCGGTGTGTTCATTCACTGGCAGGCGGAAGACGACAAGAAGATCTATCAGTACAACTACCAGGCCACCAAGGAGTCCATCGCGCGGGCGCTGCAGGGCAAGCCCAGCGTGGACGACGTGCTCGCCAAGTACAAGGCTGCCCGGCATCCGTTCGCCGGCGGCGCCGAGGGCTGATCGTACAGTCCCGCTGCACCGGCGTGTTCACGAGGGGCGGCCCGCCGTCGGGGCGCGCCCCTCGTACGTTTCCATGAGCTGTGAACCCCCTGAGGAGAGAGTGATCCGGGTATGCGCAAGCTCCTGCTTCAGCTCGACAGTTCCCGGTTGCCGAGCGTGTTCGACCAGGTCGTAGCCTACGACGCCGGCGCCGACGCGATCATGAGCTACGGCGGGGTGACCGAGGGCGACGTTCGTGATCTGATCCACGGCTGCATCTTCACCCGCGGGCCGCGGGACCTGCACAACACCGCCGTCTGGATCGGCGGCAGCAACATGTCCATTGGCGAGCAGCTCCTGGCGCTGGCGCAGGATGCGATGTTCGACCCGCTCCGGGTCTCGATCATGCTCGACTCGAACGGGTCGAACACGACGGCGGTCGCCGCGGTCGTGAAGATCGAGGAGACGGTGGGCGACCTGAGCGGCAAACACGTGCTGATCCTGGCCGGCACCGGTCCGGTGGGCCAGCGTGCGGCGGGGCTCCTGGCGCGGGACGGCGCGCACGTCACCATCACCTCGCGCAAGCCGGAACAGGGCGAAAAGGCGCGCCAGTTCATCAATGCACGGTTCGAGGTGCAGGTGGACGCGGTGGCGATGAACGACCAGGCCCAGCTTCCCGAGCTGCTTGAAGGCGTGCAGATCCTGCTCAACTCGGGTCCGGCCGGCGTGCAGATGGTGCCGCGCTCCGCCTGGACCGGCGCCAAGGCCCTGAAGGTGGCGGTGGACCTGAACGCCGTGCCGCCGCTCGGGATCGAAGGGATCGAAGTGGGCGACGCGGGCAAGGAGCGCGACGGCGTGACGGTCTTCGGTGCCTTCGGCGTGGGCAACTTCAAGACGAAGCTGCACAAGCGGTGCGTCGAGCGGCTCTTCACCCGCAACGATCTCGTGCTCGACGCCGAGGCCATCGCCGAGGTGGCCCGGGAGATGGTGCCGCAGAAGCGGTAGCCCGGTGCCGCGCGTCGCGGGGATCGACCCGGGCACGCTGAGCCTCGACGCCTGCGGGCTCGACGACGGGCGGCTGTATCTGGACGCCACCTGGCCCACCGCCGAGCTCCTGGCCGATCCGGCGCCGCTCATCGAGGCGCTGCTCGCCGCCGGGCCCGTCGATCTCGTGGTAGGTCCCTCCGGGTACGGACTCCCGCTCCGCCGCGCGCGCGATGTCACCGACGAGGAGCTGCGCCTCGCGTTCCTCGCGCCTCCGGGCGAAAGCGGCGGCATCGGCGGGCTGCGGGCGCTCGCCCGCCGGCTCGAGTCGGCCGGGCTGCCGCTCGTGTTCGCGCCCGGCGTGATCCATCTCGGGTCAGTGCCTCGACACCGGAAGCTCAACCGGGTGGACCTGGGCACGGCCGACAAGCTCTGCGCGGCGGCGCTCGCCGTCGCGGAGCAGAGCGAGCGGCACCGGCGCCCGATCGACGAGGTCTCGCTGGTGCTGCTCGAGCTGGGCGGGGCCTTCAGCGCCGGCGTCGCGGTTGAGCGCGGCCGGATCGTCGATGGAATCGGCGGGAGCAGCGGCCCGATGGGCTGGCGTGCGGCGGGTGCGCTCGACGGCGAGGTGGCGTTCCTCGCGGGTGAGGTGAGCAAGGCGATGATCTTCCAGGGCGGGGTGACGACGATCGTGGAGCACGACCCGGCACTCGAGACGACGGCGCGGGAGGCATACGTGGAGGGGGCCGCGCACGCAGCGCGCCGGCTGCTTGCCGCCGTGCCGTCGGCGCGCGAGATCGTGCTCTCCGGCCGGATGGCCGCCGATCCCGTCATCCAGGAGCGCCTCGCCGCCGCGCTCGCCGGCGTGGGCACGGTGCTCCCGCTCGCCGGCTTCGCCGCGCGGGCCAAACAGGGCGCCCAGGGTGCCGCGCTCCTGGCCGACGGGCTGGCCGGCGGCGCGCGTCAGGCGTTGGTGGAACGCCTGGGGATCCGCGAGGCGGCGGGCACGGTGCTCGACCACCTGCACGTGATCGCGCCGGCCACGGCGCGGCAACGGCTCGGTCTCGGCGATGCGTGAGGCCCGGGAGCACGTACTGATCGCCGGGGTCTCGGTGCGCGCCTTTGCCGAGTCCGCCGCGCGCGCGGGCTATCGCGTGAGCGCGGTGGATGCGTTCGGCGACGTGGACCTGCGCGCCGTGGCCGAGGCGCGGCCGCTCAGCCGCGCGGCCGGCGCACCGTTCAGTGCCGTGGCCGCCGCGAAGGCCGCACGCGAGATTCCGGCGCCGTTCGCCGCATACACCTCGAACTTCGAGAATTTTCCCCGCGCGGTATCCCGGCTCGCACGCGGCCGCGTCCTGCTGGGCAATTCGCCCGCCGTGCTCGAACGGGTGCGCGATCCGGTCGCTCTCATGCGCGCGCTTCGCACCCGCGGCTTCACCACTCCCGCGACCCGCGCCACCGCCCCCTCCCCGGACGGCCGCCGCTGGCTGCTCAAGCCGCGGCGGTCCGGCGGCGGCCACGGCACGATGCCCTGGCGGCCCGGACTGGCGGCGCCGCGCGGCGCGTACTGGCAGGAGCGCATTCGCGGCGTGCCGGGCTCCATCGTATTCGTGGCCGACGGCCGCCGCGCGGTACCGCTCGGCGTCTCGCGGCAGCTCGTGGGCGAGCGCGCGTTCGGCGCGCGCGGGTTCCGCTACTGCGGCAGCCTCCTGGCCGCGGGGAGTGCGGCGCTCTTCGAGCGGCACGACGAGCTGCACGCCAGGGCCGCGGCCCTGGCCGGCGCGGTGGTCGAGGCATTTGGCCTCCGCGGGCTCAACGGCGTGGACTTCATCGCGCGCGGGGGGGTGCCGATGCCGATCGAGGTGAACCCCCGCTGGTCGGCGTCGATGGAGCTCGTCGAGCGGGCCACGGGCGCCGCGCTCTTCGCCCTCCACGCCGGCGGGTGCGGCGGGCGGCTCCCGGAAAGAACGCCCGGCGGGCGCAGTGCTCGAGGTGTGCTCGGCAAGGCGATCGTCTTCGCCCGGCGTGACGGCATCGTGCCGGCGGGCGGCCTCACGTGCTCGGCCGAGGTGGCGTTGGCCGACCTGCCCCACCCTGGCGAGCGCATTCTCCGTGGCCATCCACTGTGTACGGTGCTCGCCAAGGCAGCCGACGACGGGCGCTGCATCCGCGCGCTGGCCGCCGGAGCGGCCGCCGTGTACCGCGCGGTCGAGCCCCGTGCTCGAGGGGCCGCGTGAGTCCGGCCGCGAGCGTGTCGTCCGTCACCTGCCTCGGCTGCGGTTGCGGCTGCGACGATCTCACCATCGGCGTGACGGACGGGCGCATCGTCTCGGTGGAACCGCCCTGCCCGCTGGCGCGCGCCTGGTTCGGCGACGGCCGGGTGCCGGGCGCGATCACGCGGGCCGGCCGCCCGGCGCCGCTCGACGCCGCCGTCGCCGACGCGGCGGAGGCACTGGTGGCCGCACGCGGCCGCGTGCTGGTGGTGCTCGCGCCCGAGATCAGCACCCAGGCGCAGCGCACCGCCCTGGCCGTCGCCGACCTGCTGCGCGCGACGGTGGACACCGCCACCTCCGATCCCACGGCGGCCGGCCTGCTCGCGGCCCAGCGTCGCGGCCGGGCCGCGAGTACTCTGGGCGAGATCCGTAATCGGGCCGACGTGCTGCTGTTCTGGGGCGTGGACCCGACGCCGGATTACCCCCGCTACCTGTCACGCTACGCGCTCGAGCCCGTCGGCACCCACGTCCCGCAGGGCCGCGCCGGCCGTACCGTAATCTCGGTGAGCGTGGGTGCCGACCGCGGGCCGCCGGATGCGGAGGTCGCGATCACGCTCAAGCCCGAAGATGAGATCGCGGCACTCTCGGTGATGCGCGCGGCGGCGCTGGGCCGTACCCTCGGCGACCTGCCCGCGCCGCTGGCTCCCGTGGCCGCCGCGGCCGACCGCCTCGTCAAGGCGCGGTACGCCGTGGTCGTGCACGACGCGGAGCCGGGCAACGAGCCGTCGCGCGATCCGTACCGCGCGGAGGGTCTGATCGCGCTTACGCAGGCGCTCAACGGACCGACCCGCGCGGCGCTCAGCACGCTCCGCGCGGGCGGCAACCGTTCGGGCGCTGAAGCGGTGCTTACCTGGCAGGCAGGCTTCCCGATGGCGGTGACCTACCGGGACGGCGCCCCCCGCTACGCGCCCGCGAGCCGCGGGCTGGCCTGGGCGGTGGCCGGCGGCGCGGGCGCGATGCTCGTCGCCGGGGCCGCGGCATCGCTGGGCGACCTGCTCGCCGAGGTGGCCTCGCGAACGCCGGTCGTCGTGGTGGGTCCGCTCGCGAGCGAAGCGCCGTTTCCCACCCGGGTGGCGATCGACACGGGGATGGCCGGCATCCACGAGGGCGGCACCGCCTACCGGATGGACGACGTTCCGCTCCCCCTCCGGCCGCCGCTCCAGGGGCCGCGCTCGGCGGCGGAGACGCTGGATCTCCTGCTCACGGCCGTGCGCGCGCGGCACACGGAGGCGAAGCCATGAGTGCACCTGACCGGCTTCGCATCGTGGGCGGCACCGTGTACGACCCGGCCAACGGCGTGGACGGTGAGGTGCGCGACGTCTGCATCGAAGGCGGCCGGATCGTGGAGCAGCTTCCCGCGGGCGCACCGACGCTCGACGCCCGCGGCATGGTCGTGATGCCGGGCGGCGTGGACATCCATTCCCATTTCGCCAGCTCGAGCTGCAACCACGCGCGCCGGCTGGTTCCCGACGAGCACGCGGCCGACCCCGTGCCCGCGCCACGCCTGCCCGCGGATGAGGTGCCACGCTCCGGCGCCGGCGGCACGGTGCCGACCACCTTCACGACCGGCTATCGCTACGCCGGGCTGGGCTACACCACCGCGTTCGATGCGGCCGTCGCTCCCCTGACCGCGCGCCACAGCCACAGCGAGCTCGACGACACCCCGTGCGTGGACGGCGGGTTCTTCGTGCTGATGGGGAACGACGAATATCTCCTCCGGCAGATCGACGCCGGCGAGCGCGACCGGGCGCGCGACTACGCCGGCTGGCTGCTCGGCGCGACCGGCGCGTACGCGATCAAGCTGGTCAATCCGGGCGGGGTGGAGGCGTGGAAGACGGGCCAGCGGAACGTGCTGACCATCGACGACACGGTGGGCGGCACCTCGGTCACCCCGCGCGCCATCCTCGAGACCCTGGCCGACGCCGCCAACGGCCTTCGGCTCCCCCATCCGGTCCACATCCACTGCAACAACCTGGGGGTGGCGGGCAACGTCAGCACCACGCTCGCGACGTTTCAGGCGCTCTCGGGGCGCCGCGCGCACTTCACGCACCTCCAGTTCCACTGCTACGGCGGCGGCAACGGCAAGCCGTGGAGCTCGGGGGCGGCGCCGGTCATCGAGTACGTCAACGCGCACCGCGAGGTGAGCTGCGACGTGGGCCAGGTGATGTTCGGCCCCGCCATGACGATCACGGCCGACGCGCCGGTCGAATACCTGCTCCACAAGAGCAGCGGGCGGCGCTGGACCAACATCGACGTCGAGCTGGAGACGGGCTGCGGAATCGTGCCGCTCACTTACAAGGAAAAAGCGGCGGTGGGCGCCCTGCAGTGGGCGGTCGGGCTGGAGCTCTTCCTGCTGAGCACCGATCCCTGGCGGGTGGTGCTCTCGACCGACCACCCGAACGGCGGCTCGTTCCTGTCGTATCCCGCGCTGATCCAGCTTCTGATGGACCGGAGCGTCCGCGACGAGCGGCTCAAGCAGGTCAATCCCAAGCTGCTCGCCGGCAGCGCGCTGGCCGACGGGATCGCCCGCGAGTATACGCTGGGGGAGATCGCGATCATCACCCGCGCGGGCCCCGCGCGCCTGCTCGGCCTGTCGCACAAGGGACACCTCGGGCCCGGCGCCGACGCCGACGTGACCGTGTACGCCCGCGATCCGGATCTGGCGAAGATGTTCTCCACGCCCCGCTACGTGGTGAAGGGCGGCGCGCTCGTCGTGGAAGAGGGGCACCTCCGTCGCGCGCCGGCGGGCGGCCGCCTGCGGGTGGCGCCCGGCTACGACGACGCGGTGCTGACCGATCTGCGACGGCACTTCGAGCGTTACTCGACGGTCTCGTTCGACAACTACCCGGTGCGCGAGCTCCCGGGCGAGCCCGTGCCCACGGCGTGAGGGGGCCATGAAGATCCGGGGCGTCCTCATCGAGGAGACCTTCGCCGAAGCGTTCACCATGCGCGTCGCGCGCATCGTGATCACGGCGCGGAACGAGCGCTGGGCCCGCGAGGCGGCGCTCAAGCTCACCGGGTTCGCCACCTCGGTGATCGGCTGCAAGGTGGAGGCGGCCATCGAACGGCTGCTCCCCGGGACCGAGACTCCCGACGGCCGCGCGGGCGTCAGCATCCTGCTCATGACGATGAGCAAGGACGACATGGCCAAGCGGCTCATCGAGCGCATCGGCCAGACGGTGCTCACCTGCCCCACGACCGCGTGCTTCGACGGGCTCCCCCAGGCGCCCGACCGGGTCGGCGTGGGCTCGGCGCTCCGCTTCTTCGGCGACGGATTCCAGGCCAGCAAGGTGATCGGCGGCGAGCGGTTCTGGCGCATCCCGGTCATGGAAGGCGAGTTCCTGGTCCAGGAGAAGTTCGGGATGCAGAAGGGCGTGGGCGGCGGGAACTTCCTGATCCTGGCCCGGAGCCCCGACGCGGCGCTCGAGGCGGCCGAAGCCGCCGCCGACGCGATGTCGAACCGCGCGGGCGTGATCCTGCCGTTCCCCGGCGGCGTGGTTCGGAGCGGAAGCAAGGTGGGATCGCGCCGGATCAAGACCATGATCGCCTCGACCAACGACGCCTACTGTCCGACCCTGCGCGCCATCACCGAGACGGCGCTGCCCGAGGGCGTCAACTGCGTGCTCGAGATCGTGGTGAACGGAATCGACCCCGACGCGGTGTCCGGGGCGATGCGGGCCGGCATCGGCGCGGCGTGCCGAGAGGGGATCGTCACCATCTCCGCCGGGAACTACGGCGGCAAGCTGGGGCCGCATCATTTTCATCTCCGCCGGATTATGGGCCAGCCCGAGTCATGAGCGGAATCGTCGCGCGCCTGACGGCGCCGCTTCCCGGCCCGGCCGACTTCGGCGCCGTCCTCGCGGGCGACTGGACCGCGCTGCCCGCGGCGGAGGTGGCCCGCCGGCCGGTCGAGCTGGCAGGGCGCGACGCCGTCCCGCTCGGCGAGCTGTGCTCGGTCTCGGGCGAGGCCGACGGCAGCATCCGGTTCGAAGGCGACTTCCACCTCTCGCGCCGGCTGGGTGCGGCGCTCACGGCCGGGGCGGTGACGATCGAGGGCCACGCCGGAGACGAGGTGGGGCTCGCCATGGCCGGCGGGGCAATCGAGATCCACGGCGACGCCGGCGCGCGCGCCGGGGCGGCGGCGTCCCAGGCACGGCGCGGGATGACCGGCGGCGAGCTGGTGGTGCGCGGCTCCGTGGGCGAGGGCGCCGGCGCGCGCATGCGGCGCGGTCTCCTCGCCGTGGCCGGAACGGTGGGCCACCATGCCGGCGCCGGGATGATCGCCGGGACGATCGTGGCCCTGGGAGCGTTCGGCCACGCGCCGGGGCTCTGGTCCAAGCGTGGCTCGCTCGTGGCGCTGGATTCCGTCCCCATCCCCGCGACGTACCGCTATGCGTGCACCTACCGGCCGGGCTACCTCCGCCTCACCCTCACCCGCCTTCGCGACCGCTACGGGCTCGGCATCGAGGACCGTCACCTCACGGGCCGGTACCGCCGCTACAGCGGCGACCTGGCCGAGCTCGGCAAAGGAGAGATTCTGGCATGGACAGCGGAATGACCGATCTCATGACCGATTTCCGGATGAACGAGCTCGCCACCGAGATCGCCGACGGGCTGGAAGAGCATGCGGCGCTCTTCCGCGTGCGCACCCACCAGCTCCCGGGAGGCGCCCGGGTCATCGATGCGGGGGTGGAGGTGGAGGGCGGTTACGATGCCGGCCTCGCCCTCTCCGAGATCTGCATGGGGGGCCTGGGCAACGTCGCCTTTACGCCGGTGCAGATCGGCGAGGAGTCGTGGCCCGGGGTCCTCGTGACCACCGACCACCCCGCCGTGTCGTGCATGGCCTCCCAGTACGCCGGGTGGGCGATCTCGGTGGGGAAGTTCTTCGGGATGGGCTCCGGTCCGCTTCGCGCCCACGCCCGAGTGGAGAAGGAGCTGTTCGGCAAGCTCGAGTACGCCGAGGAGGCCACCAACGGCGTGTTGGTGCTCGAGGGCCGCACGCTCCCGACCGATGAGGTCGCGTCGTGGGTGGCCGAGAAGGCGCGGCTCCAGCCGTCGCAGCTCACGTTCGTGGTCGCCCCCACGGCGAGCCTGGCCGGCGGGGTGCAGATCGCGGCCCGGGTGCTCGAGACCGGGCTGCACAAGATGGAGACGCTGGGCTTCGATGTCCGCCGCATCGTGAGCGGGTTCGGCACGGCGCCCCTCGCGCCGGTGGCCAAGAACGACCTGCGCGCCATCGGCCGTACCAACGACTGCATTCTGTACGGAGGCCGCGCGCGCTATACGGTCCGCGCCGACGACGCGGAGCTGGAGGAGCTGGTGGCCAAAGTGCCGGCCTCGGCGTCGCGCGACTACGGGACGCCGTTCTACGACATCTTCAAACGCTACGACGGCGATTTCTACAAGATCGACCCCCTGCTGTTCAGCCCGGCCGAGGTGTGGCTCACGAGCACGGAGACGGGGCGCACCTTCCATGCGGGGAAGTTGGGGGCGGAGGTGCTGAGTGGGATGATGAGGTGAGCGGTGAACGGTGAACAGTGAACGGTGAACGGTGAGCGGGTGGTCGGGCGAACCCTTTTGGAGGAGCACACTATGCGGCGGATGTCGGTGGCGTTGGTCTCCATGGTGACGGTAGCGGCGTGCAGCAAGCCGGCGGACAAGGCGGGAGAAGCGGCGGCAGACACGACTGTTGCGGCGGCCCCGGCGGCGGCGGCGGAGCCGCAGGCCATCGTGACGGTGATTTACAAGATGCCGAAGAGTCCGGCCGCGTTCGAGAAGTACTACAGCGAGAAGCATCTGCCGCTGGTGAGCTCGAAGCAGCAGGAGATCGGCTTCACTAAAGCCGAACTCACCAAGTTCACCTCCACGCTCGATGGGAAGAAGCCGACGTTCTACCGCCAGGCCGAGCTGTATTTCGATTCCATGGACGCGGCGAAGAAGGGGATGGCCACGCCGGGCTTCAAGGCGGTGGGCGACGATCTGGGCAACTTCGCCACCGGTGGCCTGATCGGACTGGTGGCGGTCGAGACCGGGGACAAGAGCACTGCGGCCTGCCCCGCGCTCGTCACGGTCATCTACGAAAACCCCAAGGATTCGGCGGCCTTCGAGCAGTACTACAGCGAGAAGCACCTGCCGCTGGTGAGCTCGGTGCAGCAGGAGATCGGCTTCACCCGCGCCGACCTGACCCGGTTCACGTCGAATCTCGACGGTTCGGCGCCGGCGAAGTATCGCCAGGCGGAGCTGTGCTTCGATTCGATGGACGCGCTCAAGAAGGGGATGGCGACGCCGGGCTTCAAGAAGGTGGGCGACGATCTCGGCAATTTCGCCACGGGCGGCCTGATCGGCCTCATCGGCGAGCAGCAGTAGCCTGCACCTCGCCATCCTCGCCGCCCGCGAGGGCTGGCACACCCGGGAGCTGGCCCGCGCGCTCACCGCGCGCGGGCACACCGGAACGATTGTCCCGTATGAAGGGCTGGTCGCGTCGATCGGCCGCCGATCCGGCCTCCGGAGCCGCGCGACCGATCTCGACCGCGCCGACGCGGTGCTCGCCCGCATCATCCCCTCCGGCTCGCTCGAGCAGATCATCTACCGGGTGGACGCGTTGCACCGGCTCGAGGAGCGCGGGGTACGGGTGATGAACTCGCCGCGAGCCATCGAGCGCACAGTCGACAAGTTCTGGACCTCGGCGCTGCTCGAGCGGTGCGGGATCCCGACGCCCGACACGATCGTCTGCGAGACCAACGAGGAGGCGTTCGCCGCCTTCCGGGAGCTCCGCGACGTGATCGTGAAGCCGCTGTTCGGCTCCATGGGGCTCGGGATGACCCGCGTGAGCGACGAGGACATGGCCTTCCGCGTGTTCAAGACCATCGAGCAGATCCGCGGCGTCTACTACCTCCAGCGCGTCGTCGAGCACGGCGGGCGGGACATTCGCGCCTTCGTGGTCGGCGGGCAGGTCATCGCCGCGATCGAGCGGCGCTCGGATGGCTGGCGCACCAATATCTCGCGGGGCGGGACCGCGCGGCCGGTGGCGCTCTCGCCGGCATGGAGTGCGCTGGCGCTTCGCGCCGCCGCGGCGGTGGGCGCCGAGTACGCGGGAGTGGACTTGCTCCCCGCCGACGACGGCACCGTCTACGTCCTCGAGGTGAACGGGATTCCGGGCTGGCGCGGGCTTCAGGAGGCCACCGGGGTGGACGTGGCCGATGCGGTCATCGGCCAGCTTACCGGCCGGGCGAGGTGAATTCGCCGGAGGACGTGGCCACCGCCGGGCAGCTCGCCTGCCTGCTCGAGGTGAGCGCGCCGAAGCCGGGCAACGTATCGCCCGGGCGTCACTTCCACGACACCCGCTTCGAGGACTTCCTGGCGAGCGCGGCCGCGATCGGCCCGGCACTCGCGCGCGCCGGCGAGCAGCCCCTGGGGGCCACGATCCGGGCCGCGGTGGAAGCGACCGTGCGCTGGACCCGATCCAACACCAATCTCGGCATCGTGCTGCTGCTGGCGCCGGTGGCCCGCGCGGCGCTCCGACACCGGGGCGCGCTGCGCGACGGGGTGCGCGAGGTGCTCGCCACCACGACCCTGGCCGATGCGGCCGAGGTGTACGCCGCGATCCGTCGGGCCCGCCCGGGCGGGCTCGGCAGCGCCGCGGCGGAGGACGTCGCCGACGCACCCACGGTCACGCTCACCGAGGCGATGGCTCTCGCCGCCGCCCGGGATTCGGTCGCGCGCGAGTACGCCACCGATTTCGCGACCACCTTCGAGCTGGGCGCCCCCGCGGTGCGGACCGCGCGCGAGGCCGGGCTCGACTGGAGCGACGCGGTGGTCGAGGCCTACCTCGCGGTCCTGGCCGCGCTCCCCGATACGCACATCGCCCGAAAGCTCGGGCGCGCCGAGGCGGAGGACGTTTCGCGCCGGGCGGCCGAGGTGCAGGCGGCCGGCGGCGTCCGGACCGACCCCGGCCGGCGCGCCCTCGCGGCGCTCGACGCGGCACTCCGGAGCCCGGACAACCGCCGCAACCCGGGCACCACCGCCGACCTGACGTGCGCCGCCGTGTTCGTCGTTATACTAGAGGGCAATTGGCACCGACACTGAGGAGCGGACGTGCAGAGCCGGTTCCGCGTGCAGGTCAGCAAGGACTACCTGGTGTTCGCCTCGGCGCACTTCATCACGTTCCGGGGCCACCAGTGTGAGACGCTGCACGGGCACAACTACCGGGTCGGCGTGGCGGTGGAGGGCGGGCTGGACGACGAGGCGTTCTTCGTGCTCGACTTCAGCGTGTTGAAACAGATCGCGCGCCGGCACGTGGATGCGATCGACCACAAAGTGCTGCTCCCGACGCAGAACCCCAAGCTCGCCTACCACGAGGATGGCGACCGGATCCGGGTGGACTACTTCGGCGAACCGGCCTACGTCTTCCCCCGGCGCGACTGCGCCATGCTCCCGATCCAGAACTCCACGGCCGAGATGCTGGCGCAGTACCTGGGCACGCGGGTACGCGACGAGCTGAAGCAGCTCGAGCACACCCACGTGACGCTGCTGGAGCTGGAGGTGGAGGAGAACTACGGCCAGTCGGCGGTGTACCGCGAGGTGCTCGCCGCGGACTAGCCGCCCGCCGGCGCCCCGGCCAGCGCGGCCAGGTCGGCGGCGGTGATGGTCCCTGTGTGGATCGCGCTCGCCAGCAGCGCGCCGTCGCAGCCCGCGTCGCGCATGCGGTCCAGGTCGCGCCGGGCCAGCACCCCGCCGCCCGCGAGCAGCCGTATCGCGGGGAACTGCCGCCGCAGCGCCTCGATCAGCCCGAGGTCCGCTCCGCACCCGGTGCCGATCCGCCCCAGATCCAGCAGCAGCACGCTCGACACTCCGGCGTCCACCGCCTGCGCGGTGAGGCTCACGGCGTCGGGCACCGCGCCATCGACGTCCTGCATGGCCCGGTGGACGATCGGCGTGCCGAGCCGCAGGTCCACGCTGAAGACGACCCGGTCCCGGCCGGTCGCGCGCACGATCGCCGCGAGATCGCCGAAGGCGCGCAGGGTCTCGAGTCCGACCACCACCTGGCTCGCCCCGCAGGCGAGGACCTCGAACGTGCTGGCCGGCGTGTGCGCACCGGCGTCTACCAGCAGCGGGCCGGTGAAGCCGGTCTCGAGCTGGGCCAGCTCGCGCAGCATCGCGCGCTGCACGGCGCCGCCCTGGATCGCGTCTAGGTCCGCGATGTAGCAGCACGCGGCGCCGAGCCGGTGGCGGTAGGCGCGGAGGAGCGCGACGGGATCGCCCTCGCCCTCGGGCACGATCGCCGATACGACGGGCTCGTAGCGCGCGCGGTCGCCGGCTCTGGCCCACACGGCCACGCCGCGCGAAAGGTCGAGCACCGGGATGATGTCCATTTCTTCCAACTTACGCGGCCCGGGGGCCGGATGACCAGTCATGGCGCGCCGGGGGTGCTCGGCTGGGACATCGGCGGCGTGAACGTGAAGGCCGCGCGCGACGACGGGCCGAGCGCATCGGCCCCGCTCGCGATGCAGCACGACGCGGCGGCCCTCCCGGACACGCTCGGCGCGCTCGCGGCCGAGCTGGGCTGCCGGCGCGGCGTCGCGCACGCCGTCACGATGACGGCCGAGCTGTCCCAGGCGTTCCGTAGCAAGCGGGAGGGCGTCGGCTTCGTGCTCGACGCGATGGCCGCCGCGTTCCCCAGCGACCTCGTGCACGTCTTTCTGGTGGACGGCTGCTTCGTCCCGCCGGCCGAAGCCCGGCGGCGGCCGCTCGACGCGGGCGCGGCCAACTGGATGGCCACGGCCGTGTGCGTCGCGCGACACGTCCCCGACGGGCTCCTGATCGACATCGGCACCACCTCCACCGACATCATCCCGCTGCTGGCCGGGCGCCCGGTGCCGGTCGGCCGGACCGATCCCGCCCGTCTCTCGAGCGGCGAGCTGGTGTACACCGGCGCGGTCCGGACCCCAGCCGAAGCGCTGGTGCGCAAGGTGCCGCTCCGGGACTCGCGGGCCGCGGTGGCCGCCGAAGGCTTCGCCACCATCGGCGACGCGCACGTCTGGCTCGGCCGGCTGGACCCGTCCGACTACACCGTGCCCACCGCGGATGGACGGCCGCCCACCCGCGAGTGCGCGGCCGAGCGGCTGGCGCGCGTGGTGTGCGGCGACCGCGAGATGTTGGACGACCAGGCAATCGACGGAATCGCGCGGGCGCTGGTGGACGCGCAGCTCGACCTGGTGACGGAAGGCATCCGGCGGGTACACCAGCGCTGTCGGGTGGCGAGCACCGCGGTAACCGCCGGTCTCGGCGAGTTCATCGCCGCCGAGGCCGCCCGGAGGGCCGGCCTGGAGCCGGCACCGATCGGCCGGTGGCTCGGCGCGGCCGGGCGGGCGGCGCCCGCGGCGGCCGTGGCACGGCTGCTCGCGGAACAGCTCGCGGCGCGGCAGCCATGAGCCCTGCCCTTCCGCTGGTGGTGGTAAAGGTCGGGGGAGGGATCAGCGCGTACCCCGGCGCGCTCGACAGCGTCTGCGCCGCCCTCGCCGCGGCCGGTGACCGGCACCGATTGCTGCTGGTGCCCGGCGGCGGACCCTTCGCCGATGCGGTACGGGCGTTCGACGAGCGGCATGAGCTCTCCGCCGACGCCGCGCACTGGATGGCGATCCTCGCGATGGATCAGTACGCGCACGTGCTCGCCGAGCGAATTCCGGGCGCCCGGATGATCGACGCGCCGGAGACGGCGGCCGCGTCGGCGAATGCGCCCGGCGTCGCGGTGCTGGCGCCGTACCGCTGGCTCCGTGCCGCCGACGTGCTGCCGCATACCTGGCGGGCGACCAGCGACAGCGTCGCCGCGTTCGTCGCCGGTGCGCTCGATGCCGACTGCCTCGTGCTCATCAAACCGGTCGGCCGGCCGGCCGAAGCGCTGGTGGACCCCTGCTTCGAATCGGTGCTCCCGGTGGGTTTGCGCTGGGAAGTACTGGGGTGGGACGAAGCGGACCGGCTGGAGGCGCTGCTTACGCCATCCTGAGCCGCCGCGCAGGGCGGGCGGTTGCGGGGCGCGCTGCCAGGAACGGCTCCAGGTCGGTGGCCTGAAGCGGCCGGCTGAACAGGTAGCCCTGCATGGCGTCGCAACCCTGGCGGCGCAGCACCTCGCGCTGGGACTCCGTCTCGATCCCCTCACCCACGACCCGCAGGCCCAGCGCGTGCGCCATCGCGATGATGGCGGTCGTGATCGCGGCGTCATCGGGGGAGGTCGTGATCTCCCGCACGAACGAGCGGTCGATCTTGAGCGTGTCGAGCGGGAGCCGCTTCAGGTAGCTGAAGGAGGAGTACCCGGTCCCGAAGTCGTCCACGGCCAGGTGCAGCCCCATGGCGCGGAGGGCGTGCAGGGTATCGGTGTCTTCCCGGTCGTGATTCACCAGGAGGCTCTCGGTCAGCTCCAGCCCCAGGAATCGGGCCTCAAGGCCGGTACGCTGCAGGATGCGGGTGACCGAGTCGGGAAGGCTCCGCTTGAGCTGGCGGCTCGACAGGTTGACGACCACACGGATCGGCGGGAGCCCCGCCGCCTGCCAGGCGCGATTCTGGGCGCAGGCCGCCTCGAGCACCCATTCGCCCAGCGGGGCGATCAGCCCGTTCTCCTCCGCCAGCGCGATGAACTCCGAGGGCAGCAGCAGGCCGAGCTCGGGGTGCTGCCAGCGCACCAGCGCCTCGGCTCCCACCGGATCGCCGGTTTTCGCATCCACGATCGGCTGGTAGTGCAGCACGAACTCTTCGCGCTCCAGCGCGCGGCGCAGCGCGTTCTCCAGCGTGAGCCGCTGGAGCGCGCTCGCGTTCATCGTCCGGGAATAGCTCTGGTAGCTGCTCCCGCCCTGCTCCTTGGCCTTGTACATGGCCGTGTCGGCGTGCATGAGGAGCGTGTCGATGTCCTCGCCGTCCTGCGGAAAGAGCGCGATGCCGATGCTCGCGTTCACGAAGATCTCCTGGCCGGCTACGCGAATCGGGTGCGCCAGACTGGAGAGGATCCGGCGCGCGAGTTTGGTCGCGTCCTCCGGCCGGGTGAGACCCGGGATGATCACGGTGAACTCGTCGCCCCCGAGCCGGGCCACGTCGGCGTTGAGCGCCTCCTGGGCGAGGCCGACCTCATCCTCGCGGTCGCGGCACGAGGCGCGGAGCCGGAGGGCGACCTGCTGGAGCAGGTGGTCGCCCGCGTCGTGACCCAGGCTGTCGTTGACCCGACTGAAGTGGTCGAGGTCGATGAAGAAGGCCCCCACGAGCTTCCC
>DASUXW010000095.1:0-25806 GCA_036377715.1 Gemmatimonadales bacterium | reverse complement strand
TCGGGCTGCACGTGTCCCTGTTGAGCCTGATCGGCGTCCTGGTGGCGTACCTGATCGCGCGCTCGATCTTCTAGGGGGACCTGTGCCAAACCTCGGCTTCACGGAAATCATGCTGATCATGGTCGTGGTGCTGCTGCTCTTCGGCGCCAAACGGCTGCCGGAGGTGGGCGCCTCGATCGGGAAGGGCATCCGCGAGTTCAAGCGGAGCCTCTCGGACACGCAGGACGCGATCATGGGCGGCGATGAGGCGCAGCGCGCCAACCTTCCGCCGCGCCACATCGACGCCTCGGCGCCGCCGGCCAACGCGCCGTCGGGAGAGCCGAAGCGGTTGTCGCAGTAGGGCGGACGGGCGGCCGGGCGGACGGAAGAAAGCGGGGCATGCTCTCCTGAGCATGCCCCGCTTCGATCTCCGAGGGTCAGGCGCCCTGAGGTGCCGGGCCTTGCTGCTGCTGGAGGACCTTGCTGCGGTTGTCCACGACCTTGGCGCTCCCGCGCAGGGCGTCGATGTACCCCCTGATCCGCTCCTGCCGGGCCATGTTGACCATCTGGGCGCGGTACTTGTCGAGGTCCTTCACGAAGGCCGCCGAGTCGGCCCTGGTGTGCTCGAGCGCCTTGATGAAGTAGATCCCGTCCTTGGTGTCGAGCATGCCGCTCTCCTGGCCGGCGTCGAGACCGAAGGCGGCGCCCACGACGACCGGGTCGGTGAGCGGGGGGCTGATCCGTGAGAACGGCCCGAAGTCCTTGTAGGGGAGCTTCATCGAATCGGCCACCGCGGCCATGGAGCCGCCGCCTTTGACCCGCTTCTCGTACTCCTTGGCAATGTCAACGGCGCGGTCGTGCTTCTTCTGCAGCCGTACTTCATGGGCGACCGCCTGCCGGATCTGCCCGAGCGGAGGCACCCCCGCCTCCTGCAGACTGTCCAGCCGGAAAACGTAGTAGGCGACAGGAGACTCGACCACCTGGCTGGTGGCGCCCGGCTTGGCCTCGAAGGCCCACACGCCGGCGTCGGGGACGACCAGGTTGCCCACCATCGCGCGGGTGCCCTTCTGCACTGGAGCAGTGCGGCCGATCGGCAGGTTGAGGGCGCGTGCCACGGTGTCGAGCGCCGCCGGATCGGACTTCTCGGCGCCCAGCCGCTCGAGGCTGTCGGCCTCGGCGTCGAGCTTGTCGCGGTGCGCGCCGGCGACCTCGATCGGAATCAGGATGTGGCGCGCCTTCGCCTTGTTCCCCTTGCGGCTGGTGACCTCGATCAGGTGAAAGCCGAACTGCGAGAGCACCGGCGGCGACACCTTGTTGAGCGGCAGCGAGAACGCGGCCGAGTCGAACGCCGGGTCCATCGCGCCTTTGGTCCACTCGCCCAGTTCGCCACCCTTCGCGGCACTCGCGCTGTCGGCCGATTCGCGCCGCGCGACATCGGCGAACGGCGCGCCGTCCACGATCTCCTGGCGCACCGAGTCGGTTCGGGCCCGTGCGGCGGCGGTATCGGCGGCGGTGGTGACCCGCGGCAGCGCGACGAAGCTGAGGTATGCGGTCGCGGGGCGCTGGAAGTCGTCCAGGTGCGCCTTGTAGTAGGCCTGGATCTCCTGGTCGCTCACCGGGACCGCGGAGTCGGGGACGGCGTTGCGCGGGACGATGGCCGTCAGGCCGATCTTCACCGTCTCGTGCTCGTCGCGATAGCGCTCCCACAGCGCGGCGTCGGACAGGTACACGTCGGCCGTCACCAGGCGGAGCAGCTTGCTGCGCTGGATCTGCTCCCGGTACTGCGCCTCGAGGGCGGGCAGGTACTGCTGGGCCACGCTCGACGTGAGCCAGCGCTGATACTTGCTCATGTCGAACTGGCTGTCGGTCTGGAACTCGGGCACGTCCCGGAACTCGGGCGGGGGCGAGGTGCGGATCGCGTCCACGATCTCGTCCTCGCTGACGGTGATCCCGCGGCGCGCGTATTCCTGGTCGAGGACGCTGTTCTGGACGAACTGCTCCCAGACCTGATCGCGCACCTGCTGGACGTCTTCCATCCCGAGGCCCGTGGGCGACTGGCGCTGGCGATCGTCGATGGCCTGCTGGACCACCCGCTCGTAGGTACGGGCATCCACGCCCTGGCCGTTGATCTTGCCGACGGAGGTGGCGGTGAGCAGGCCGGTGTTGCCGGTGATCCCGCTCAGGTCGACGACGAGCCAGGCGAAGAAGGTGACGGCCAGGACCACCATCAGGGGTTTGGCCGCATTGCGGAAAGCTTGCATGTCGAATGTGTCCGGAGCGCCGGAGCCAGGTTAACAGGGAGCGTTAAGCTTAAGCGTGCCAACACCGAAGCTCAAGCCAGTGCAACGATCGGCAGTTGACAGGCTTCGAGCGGCTCGCTACTCTCACGTGACCCCCCGCAGCAGCCTGGACCGTTCTCCAATCCCAACGACTCAGACCTCGGAAGCCCGGGACCTGGATGGCACTTAGCGAGATCGAGAAGCTCGAGCGGAGGTACGCCGAGAACCCGCAGGGGCTGACGTTCGCGCCGCTGGCCGAAGTTCACCGCAAGAACGGCGACATCACCCGAGCGCTCGAGCTGCTCCGCCCCGGCCTGACGCTGCACCCCGACTACATCCCAGCCAGCATCGTGCTCGGCCGCTGTCATCTCGATCTGGGCGAGCTGCCGGCCGCGGAGACCGCGTTCCGGCACGTGCTCGAGCTCGACGGCGAGAACGTCATCGCGCTCAAGGCCCTGGCCGACATCGCGGAGCGGCAGTCCAGGTTCGACGATGCGGCGGGGCTTCTGAACTCGCTGCTGTCCGTTGATCGGAGCAACGACGAAGCCCGGGCGCAGCTCGCCCGACTCGAGGCCGCTCGCGAGCAGACGGGCTCGATCGAAGAAGGCGCGGCCGCAGCGGTCGGGGCAGGCGCGCCGGCGGCGGCGAGTGAGCCGATGGCGCAGGAGGGCGCCCGCACCGAGGACGCCCATGCGAGTGATGCTGCCGACGACAGGGCCGGCGACGTGGAGGAGTGGGTCGAGCCCGCATCCGCCGACTCGGCCACCGCCGAGGCGAGCGACTCGGCGCCGAGCGCACCGATCACCGCGGAGCCCATGTCGCTCGAGCCTGCCGGATTCGAGCCGGCCGCGTTCGACCGCCCGGCCGTCTTCGACTCCGCTTCCCTGGACGCGGAGCCCGCCGACCTCACGGACTCGCTGGAGCTCGAGACGCTCGACGCGCCGGCCGACGAGCTGCCCGAGCCCGCGCCGGAAGGACTCGAGCTCGATCAGGCGATGTCGGCCGACGAGGCGGCGGAGCCCATCGAGCCGATCGCGGGGCTGGTCGGGCGGGACGAGGACATCGAGGCCTCCGATCACGTCGTGCTCGACGAGTTCCGGGTCGAGACCTCGGAGGACATCGTCCTCGAGAGCAGCGGCGGCCGCGAGTTCCAGGTCGCCAACGCGGCCGAAGAGCTGCTCGGGCGCGGGCCCGAGCCGCACGCGTTCCAGACGCCTGAACCGGCAGCCGAGCATGAGCCGGCCCCGGCGGTGCAGCCCGAAGCCGCGCCTGAGCCGCAGCCAGAGCCCGTGGCGGCGGTCGAGGCCGTTCACGAGGAACCGGCAGCCGAACCGACGCCCGCCTGGGCGCCCGAGCCGCCGCCCGTCCCGGAACTGGTCATCACGGAGTCGATGGCGGAGCTGCTGCTGCAGCAGGGCTACCGGGCCGAGGCGCTCACGATCTACCGGCACCTCGCGGCCGGGAGCCCCGACGACGGCCACCTGGGGGACAGGATTCGCGAGCTGGAGGCCGCCGACACCCCGGCGCGGCCGGCGCCCGAGCCGCCGCCACCGCCGGCGGAGCCGGCGCGGGCCTGGTCGGCCCGAGTGACGCACGGCCAGCCGCTCGGCGATTTCCTCCGGGCCCTCCTGGCCGCGCGGCCACCCGCGTCGGCCGGTGGGCCGGTCCGTGGAGACGCCGCCGGAGATGCCGCCTCGTCCGGCGGGGCCCCGACGCGTCCGGCGCACGACAGTCTCTCGCTCAGCTCCGTCTTCGGCGAGGAATCCGCGCCCAACCCGCCGGCGGTGCCCGCCACGGGAGCCCCCGCACCCGGCGGCGTCTCCTTCGACGAGTTCTTCGGCAGTCCGAGCGCACCCGCGGCGTCCCGGCCCCCCCGGGCGCCCGACCCGAAGAGCGACGACCTCGACCAGTTCCACGCCTGGCTCCAGAATCTGAAGCGCTGATGCTGGTCAGCGTGCTCAACGGCCCGAACCTCAACCTCCTGGGGCAGCGGGAGCCGGAGGTCTACGGGCGGACCACGCTGGCCGAGATCGAAACGATGGTGCGGGAGGCGGCGCGCGGGCACGGCGTCGAGATCGCCTGGTTCCAGACCAACCACGAGGGCGAGCTGGTGGATGCGGTGCAGTTGCTCCGGGGCACGGCCGACGGCGCGCTGGTCAACGCGGCGGCTTTCACCCACTCGAGCCTCGCGCTGCGCGACGCGTTTCTGGCAGTCCGGGTACCCTTCGTGGAGCTCCACCTCTCGAACATCTTCGCCCGGGAGCCGGAGCGGCGGCATTCGGTCATCGCGGATCTCGCGGTGGGAATGGTGACCGGCTTCGGCCCGCAGAGCTACCTCCTGGCCCTGCAGGCGCTGGTGGGCCGTCTGCGTGCCGCCTGACCGTCGGGGAGAACGCCAGGCCGCCCTGAGGGTCGCGCTGGAGCATGAAGGGCTGGACGCCCTGCTCGTCACCCATCTGCCCAACATTCGCTACCTGACCGGCTTCAGCGGCTCGGCCGCGATGCTGCTGGTGGGGCCCGATGCGGTCGCACTGATCACGGATTTCCGCTACGCCGCGCAGGCCCAGGCCGAGGCGGGCGACGCGGCCCGGGTCGAAGTGGACCGGACCAGCGTCTGGGAGCGGCTCGGCAAGCTGCTGGGCGAGGCGCCGCCGGCGGTCCTGGGACTCGAGGCGCACGCGATCACGGTGCGCGACGCCGAGCGGGTCGCGGCGCTCTCCCGCGGGCGCGTGACTCCGGCCGGCGAGCTGGTCGAGCGGCTGCGCGCGGTGAAGGCGCCGGAAGAGGTCGAAGCCGTGCGGGGCGCGGCGGCTCTGGCCCAGGCGGCGCTGGCGGAGGTGCTCCCGACGGTGCGCGCCGGCTGCACGGAGCTCGCGGTGGCCGCAGCCCTCGAGGGGGCACTCCGCCGGCGGGGGAGCGAGTGGCATCCGTTCCCCACGATCGTGGCGAGCGGTCCGCGCTCGGCGCTGCCCCATGCGCGCACCAGCCCGCGGGTGATCGGCGCGGGCGAATGGCTGCTGCTTGACTTCGGCGCGCAGGTCGGCGGATACTGCGCCGACCTCACCCGAACCGTGGTGGTGGGTGCGCGGGCGGACGAGCGGCAGCGCACGATCTACGAGCTGGTCCGTGCCGCGCAGCAGCGCGCGCTCCAGCACCTCCGGCCCGGGATGAGCGGCCGGGAAGGCGACGCGCTGGCGCGTGAGGTGATCGCGGCCCGCGGCTTCGGCGACGCGTTCGGCCACTCGCTCGGACACGGGCTGGGGCTCGAGGTGCACGAGGCGCCGAGGCTGGCGCCCACCGCGGAGGCGCCGCTGCCGGTGCACGCGGTGGTGACGGTCGAACCGGGGATCTATCTTCCGGGCTGGGGTGGTGTGCGCCTGGAAGACGACGTGTATCTCGGCGCCGATGGCGCGGTGGTCCTCTCGGATGCCCGCACCGAGCTGCTGGAGCTGGTGTAACACACGCCGTTCACGAGGAGAGAGCCCTCCCGCGTATGACACCCAAGGAAATGAAGGAGCTCGCCGAGCTGCTGCAGAAGGTCCCCGGAATCAAGTCCATCGAGCTTCAGGACGTCCGCGGGCTGGCGCAGCTGCTTCGGGAAACGCCCGAGATCGGCTCGATCGAGGTGAAGGGCTGGTTCGGCACCGGTCTGGTGATCACCCGCACCGCCGCCGCGCCGATCGCCGCGCCGCCGCCGGGCCTCTATCATGCTCCCGTTCCGCTGCCGCCCTCGGGCACCGCAGTCGAGGGCGAGGCACGGGAGGCGCCGCGCGCGGCGGCCGGGCTCAAGGAGATCAAGTCCCCCATGGTGGGGACGTTCTACAAGGCCCCTGAGCCCGGCGCCGACCCATACGCGAAGGTGGGGGCGCGGGTCACGCCGGGGCAGACCGTCTGCATCATCGAAGCGATGAAAATCATGAACGAGATCGAGGCCGAGATCGCCGGCGTGGTCCGCGAAGTCCTGGTGGACGACGCCCAGCCGGTGGAGTTCGGCCAGGTCCTTTTCCGGGTCGATCCCAATGGCTGAGACCGCCGCACCGGTCTTCAACTTCAAGCACACGATCTCGCAGATGGTGCAGCGGAACGCGTCCGACCTGCTGCTCAAGGTCGGCCGGCCGCCCACGGTCCGCGTCAACGGGGAGCTTCAGGCGCTCGAGATGCCTCCGGTCAAGCCGGAGGACCTCAAGATGCTGGCGGAGCAGGTGATGACGCCGCGGCAGGTGAAGGAGTTCGCCGAAAAGAAGGAGGCGGACTTCGCCATCGGCGTTCCCGGCGTGGGGCGGTTCCGCACCAACATCTATCAGCAGCGCGGGACGCTCGCCTTCGCCTTCCGGGCCATTCCGTACGAGGTGAAGACGATTCAGGAGCTGCACCTCCCGACCGTGCTGGAGGAGATCTCGCTCAAGCCGCGCGGCCTGGTGCTGGTCACCGGGATCACGGGGTCGGGCAAGTCCACGGCGCTCGCCGCGATGATCAACCACATCAATCAGAACCGGCGGGTCAACGTCATCACGATTGAGGACCCGATCGAGTTCCTGCACCGGGACGTGATGGCCAACATCTCGCAGCGCGAGGTGGGGAGCGACACGCTGTCGTTCGCATCGGCGCTCCGGCACGTGCTGCGGCAGGACCCGGACGTGATCCTGGTGGGCGAGATCCGCGACATGGAGACGCTCGACACCGCCCTCAAGGCGGCCGACACCGGCCACCTGGTGTTCAGCACACTGCACACGACCGACGCCACCCAGACGCTCAACCGGATCATCTCGTTCTACCCGCCGTATCAGCACCAGGAGGTCCGGATGGTGCTGGCCACCGCGCTGCAGGCGGTGGTGTCGCTCCGGCTGGTGCCGCGGGCCGACGGCCGGGGGCGGGTGCCGGCGGCGGAGGTGCTGATCAATACCGCCGCCGTGGCCGACAACATCCGCGACATCGAGAAGGCGCTCAACATCCCCGATCTGATCGCGGAGGGGACGGTCTCGTACGGGATGCAGTCGTTCGATCAATCACTGATGAAATGGTACAAGGACGGCATGATCTCCTACGAGAGCGCGCTGTTCTACTCGTCCAATCCGAGCGAGTTCGCCCTGCGGGTCTCGGGCGTGGATTCGGCCTCCGACCGGAAGTTCACCGAGCTCTCGGGCGAGGCGGGCGGGCGCGCGCTGGACCTGACGCCCTGAGCGGAACCCAGCGTGTTTAAGAAGGTCCTGATCGCCAACCGCGGGGAGATCGCCCTGCGGGTGATCCGCGCGTGCCGGGAGCTGGGCATCGCGACGGTCGCGGTCTATTCCGAGGCCGACCGCGAGTCGCTGCACGTGCGCTTCGCGGACGACGACGTGTGCATCGGGCCCCCACCCAGCCGGAGCTCCTACCTCCGGATCCCCAACATCATCGCCGCCGCCGAGATCACCGGCGCCGATGCCATCCACCCGGGGTACGGCTTCCTGGCGGAGAATGCCGAGTTCGCCGACACGTGCCGGGCGTCCAACATCACCTTCATCGGCCCCACCGGCGAGCAGATCCGCCAGATGGGCGACAAGGCCACCGCGCGGCGGCTGGCGGCCGAGGCGGGGGTGCCGACCGTGCCCGGCTCGCCCGGGACGATCGAGGACCCGGAGGAGGCGCTCGAGTTCGCCGCGTCGATCGGGTTTCCGGTCATCATCAAGGCGACGGCCGGCGGGGGCGGGAAGGGGATGCGGATCGTGCACGATCCCGAGCAGTTCCCACAGCTCTTCGGGCTGGCGCAGAACGAGGCGCTCGCGGCGTTCAACAACGGGGCCGTGTACGTCGAGAAGTACCTGGAGCACCCGCGGCACGTGGAGATCCAGGTGATGGGCGACAGCTGCGGCAAGGTGGTCCACATGGGCGAGCGCGACTGCACCGTCCAGCGGCGCCACCAGAAGCTGATCGAGGAGAGCCCGAGCCCGGCGATCACCGACGACCTGCGCGACCGCATGGGACGCGCGGCCGTGGCGCTGGCTTCCAACATCGGCTACAGCGGCGCGGGCACCCTCGAGTTCCTGCTCGACACCGACGGCCGGTTCTACTTCATGGAGATGAACACCCGGATCCAGGTGGAGCATCCGGTCACCGAGATGGTGACCAGCTTCGACCTGGTGAAGGAGCAGATCCGGGTGGCCGCGGGCGAGCCGATCAGCTTCCAGGGCGACGGCCGCCGCCTCCGGGGTCACGCGATCGAGTGCCGGATCAACGCCGAGGACCCCTACCGCAACTTCCAGCCGTCGCCCGGGCTCATCACGGCCTACCATCCGCCGGGGGGTCCGGGGGTGCGGGTGGACACGCACGTGTACGCCGGCTACACTGTGCCCCCCTACTACGACTCGCTGCTGGCCAAGGTGATCGTCCACGGGAACGACCGGGAGGAAGCGCTGACCCGGATGGGACAGGCGCTCGACAGCTTCATCCTCGAGGGGGTGACCACGACGATCCCCTTCCTCGCCCGGGTGATCCGCCATCCGGATTTCGTCGCGGGCAGGATCGACACCCGGTTCCTCGAGCGCGAATCCCAGCTCCTCCGACCCGAGGCATGACCCTCGACGTCCTGTTCACGCCGGCCGGCCTCACCCCCGCGGAGGCCCAGGGCCGCACGGCCTTCGTCATCGACATCCTCCGCGCCACCACCACCATGTGCGCCGCTCTGGCGCATGGCGCGCGCGCGATCATCCCGGCCGGCTCGACCGAGGAGGCACTCAGGCTGGCCCAGACGATCGGCACGGACGACGTGGTGCTGGCCGGCGAGAAGGACTGCGTGCGCATCCCCGGTTTCCAGCTCGGCAACAGCCCCCTCGAGATGACCGAAGCGGCCGTGCGGGGAAAGACGCTCGTCGTCACCACGACCAACGGGACGCGCGCGCTGCTCGCCTGTCAGGGCGTCGCCGCGGTGTACGCCGCCTGCGCCGCCAATCTCGGCGCCGCGGCCGAGCGGGCACGCGAGGCGCTCGAGCGAGAAGGGGGGCTGCTGATCGTCTGCGCCGGGCGGGACGGCGCGTTCTCCCTCGATGACGCCTACTGCGCCGGGCGGCTGGTCGAGGCCGTGCTGGGCGACCGCCGCCGGCGGCGGGGACTCAGCGACGCGGCCATCGCCAGCCTCGATCTGGTGCGGCGCTACGGTCAGAACTGGGAGCGGCCGCTGTCCAGGAGCCGCGCCGGACGCGAGCTCACGCGGCTTGGGTTCCGGGCCGACCTGCTGGACGCGGCGCGCATCGATGCCTACCCGGTGCTCCCGCACTATCACGAGCGCCGGGTCACGCTCGCCCCCGTGCCGGTATGAGCACCGACTCGCGCAAGCCCTTCGCTATCGCTCAGGGCAGGCTCCTGGGCGCGATCACCGCGCTCGTCGCGGGGCTCTTCCTGGGCCTGACGCTGCTTCCGTTCCCGCTCACCGGCCCCATCGGCCACTCGATCGGCAGCCGACTGTGGGAGTGGCTCGGCGCGGGCGCCCTGGGCATCCCGCTGCTCGGGATCGGCCTCGCGCTCGCCGGGTTCGAACGGCTCGGCGGGCTGGACATGAAGCGCTCGGCGTGCCTCATCGTCGGCCTGAGCGTGCTGCTGCCCTATCTGGCGGGCGTCCTCGGTGGCGTCACGGTGTTCGACCTCAACCAGCGCAGCATGCTTGGCCGCATGGTCGGCGGGGTGCCGGGCTTCTTCGCGGTCGAGATCCCCCGCGGGATCGGACCGGCGGGCGCCGTGCTGGTCGGCTTCCTCGCGCTGTCGGCGCTCACCCTCGCGACGTTCGCGTGGCATCCGCTGCAGCGACTGGAGCGGCGGCCGGCGGCGCCCGAGCCGATCCGTGGCGACGACGCGCCGAACCGACCCGAACCGAAGCGGCGCGGTGCGGGCCCCGCGAAGGCGGAGGCCACGGAGTCCGTCCCGGTCGAGGAGCCGGCGCCGAGCCGCGCGGCCGTCGGCAACGGCAACGGCAAGCCGGAGGCAAAACCGGGCCGCGCCCGGCTCTTGAAGAGGCCCGAGCTCCGCCGGGCTCCGGGCGAGAAGGCGCTGGGCCCGGTGTGGCACCTGCGCGACCTCGCCGAGCCTCCCGTCAAGGCGATCGACGCGGGCGAAAAGGAGCTCACGGCGCTCCAGGCCCGGCTCGAGGAGACGCTCGCCGAGTTCAAGGTCGAGGGCGACGTGGCGGGCCGCACCACCGGCCCGGTGGTGACCCAGTACGGCGTTCGGCTCCGGCCGGGCGTCAAGATGAACCGGCTGGTGAACCTGGCCGACGACCTGGCGCTCAAGATGAGCGCGCGCTCGGTCCGGGTGGCGCGCATCCCCGGACGCGACATGGTGGGCGTCGAGGTGCCCAACCCCAAGTCGCGCGTCGTGGTGCTGCGCGAGCTGCTGGAGGACGAGCAGTGGTCCGCCGAAGATCGGCTGCTCCCGGTCGCGCTGGGCCTCGACCTGGAGGGCCGGCCGGTGATCGCCGACCTGGCCCGGATGCCGCATCTGCTCATCGCGGGCGCCACGGGCACGGGGAAGTCGGTCGGCATCAACGCGATCATCACCTCGCTCATCTACCACTACCAGCACAAGGAGGACCTCCGGCTGCTGATGATCGACCCGAAGATGGTGGAGCTGTCCATGTACAAGGACCTTCCGCATCTCCGGCACCCGGTCGTCACCAACAACAAGGAGGCCGCCCGCGTGCTCAAGTGGGCGGTGGGCGAGATGGAACGCCGCTACGCCCTGCTCGAGGCCAACGGCGCGCGCAACCTGGCCGACTTCAACCGCAAGGTGCTCGACGGCAAATCGCTCCGGAACCCGGCCCCGCGCCGGGTCACCCTCACCGACATCGCCGCCGAAGCGCCCGATACGCCGCCGCCCCCGCCCGAGCAGCCCGCCTACACCGAAGGAAAGCTGCCGCTCATCGTGATCGTGGTGGACGAGCTGGCCGACCTCATGATGACCGTCCAGGCGGAGGTCGAGACGCCGCTCGCCCGGCTGGCGCAGAAGGCGCGCGCGGTGGGACTGCATCTCATCCTGGCGACGCAGCGGCCGTCGGTGAACGTGATCACCGGTCTCATCAAGGCGAACTTCCCCAGCCGGATCGCCTTCCGGGTGGCGTCCAAGGTGGACAGCCGGACGATCCTCGATCAGAACGGCTCGGAAGCGCTGTTGGGCAAAGGCGACATGCTGTTTCTCGAGCCGGGAAAGAGCGAGCCGATGCGGCTGCAGGGCGCGTTCATCTCCACCGAGGAGAGCGAACGGATCATGGAGCGCTACCGCGGCTGGAAGTCGGAGCGCGAGAAGGTCGGTGTCGTGGAGGCGGCGGAGAGCAACATCCTGGACGAGGTGCCCGACAGCGAGGGCGGCGAGGCGGGGGAGGGGCCGGCCGACACCGGCGAGCGCGACCCGCAGTTCCGCGAGGCGGCCATCGCCTGCGTGCAGAACCAGGGCGGCTCCACCTCGCTGCTGCAGCGGAAACTGGGGATCGGCTACGGGCGCGCGGCCCGTATCATGGACCAGCTCGAGGAGGCCGGGATCCTCGGCCCGGCCAACGGCAGCAAGCCGCGCGACGTGCGGATCGGGATCGACCAGGTGGACGAATACTGCCGCTGAGCCGGCGGCATCGCGCCGTGTAGGCAGAATCCGCCCGATTGCGCCGCCCGGTGAGAGACCCTACTGTGCCAGCCCGCTTCCGGCATCAGGTCTCCCACTCGGGGTACTGCCATGAGAACCAGGTACGTGGTACTCGCCGGCACGCTCGTGCTCGCCGGCGCCTGCGACGACGGATCCTCCCCCACCTCCCCCAACAACCCCGCCCCGCCCGGGATCACCAGCGACCTGCAGGGCGCCGTCCAGTTCGACGGCAAGGTCCACATCTTTCCGGTACGCGGGCGACAGGCCGCGCCGACCGACGGCCAGGCGGGGACGGGCATCTTCTATCACGGCGGCCCCATCATTCCGGCCACCAGGGTCCAGGCGATCTATTGGGCCACGAAGCGGGTGTACGGCAATGGCCCCGCGCCGGGTACCACGGGCACGGGGACGCAGGACGGCTCCCTGGTCGGCCATTTCCTGCGCAATCTCGGCGGGTCGCCGTACTTCAACATCAACACTACGTACACCGACACGGTGAACGGCGGGCACCGGGTGCAGAACAGCGTCTCCTACACGCGGTTCTGGGCCGACAATACCGGGGTGCCGCCCAGTGACGGCACGGATGTGCCCAACTCGGCCATCATCCAGGAAATCGTGGACGGATTCAACAGCGGCACGCTGGTCTACAACGCCTCTACGCTGTACGTCGTGTTCACCGCGGGCCGGACCAATCTGGGCGGCGGCTTCGGTACCGAGTACTGTGCGTACCATTCGTACTTCACCTTCAACGGGCGAGTGGTGCTCTTCGCCGCACAGCCCTACAACTACGCGTTCCCGGCGGCGTGCACCGCGCAGGCACCTTCGCCCAACAACGCTCCCGCGGCGGATGCCGAGGTGAACACGCTGGCGCACGAGATCGAGGAGACCACGACCGATCCGCGGCTCAACGCCTGGTACGACGGGCGGGGCTTCGAGAATGCCGACAAATGCGCCTGGACGTTCGGCCAGACCTACACGACCGCCAACGGCGGCCTCGCGAACATGAACCTCGGCGGGAAGAACTTCCTGATCCAGCGCAACTGGATCAACTCGGGAACCGGCGGCTGCCGCCTGCGGGCGTAGCGTGCTACGGGCGCACGCGGGGCGCCGCCGTGTCGGCCGCCGTGTCGCGCGCGATCCGCGCCGCCGCCTCGGTGCCCGCGGACTGTGACATGTAGGTGTTGTGCCCGGAGACGTCGTTCGAGCGGCCGCAGGATGCGGCGCCGGCGAGGAGTGCCGCGGCGCCGGCCGCCAGCAGCGTACGGTGCCAGATTCGTGTTCCCATCGTCCCTCCATCGAGAGTCGGGGGCCGCGTCTGCGACCCCGCTGTGAGCTTCCCAGTTTAACATCCCGCGGCCGCGCTTTGGGGCGCCCGCGCCCGCCGAAAACGATGGCGGTGCCGGCGCCCCTCGCTGTTAGCCTGTCCCATGCGCCCGACGCGCCGGTTCGTCCCCAGCGCCGAATGGTCCGATGCCCGGCAGCGGCGAGGCCTCTGGGGCGAGCGGGTGGCCATGGCCTACCTGATCAGCTGCGGCTGGCACATCGAGGCGCACCGGTTCCGGCTCCGGCAGCACGACGTGGATCTCATCGCCCGGCGCGACGGTCTGGTGGCGTTCATCGAGGTCAAGACTCGCGGGAGTGCCGGCTGGGGCTCGCCCGCGGAGAGCGTGGGCTGGCGCAAGCGCCGCCGGGTGGCGCGGGTCGCCGAGGTCTGGCGGGACCGCTACGGCCGGCCGAGCGACGTCTACCGGTTCGACGTGGTGGAGGTGCGGGTCGGGCGCGGGGGTAACTACAGGGTGGAGCACCTGGCCGACGCGTGGCGACTTGATCCCAGTTGATCAGGTGGATGAAAACAATCCACTCCGCTCTATTGCTTCGGCTGGTTTTCGGTATTAGCTTCGGTCACAGCTACCAACGTGTAGCAATATCAGCCACAACAACACTCAGAGGACATCATGGCCGCAGAAGAGACCCGGCTCGACGCCGACCGCCGGAAGGCCCTCGGGCTCGCCATCTCCCAGATCGAGAAGCAGCTCGGCAAGGGCTCCATCATGCGGATGGGCAGCGAGTCGGCCCGGGTCAAGGTCGCCGCCATTCCCACGGGCGCCATCAACCTCGACGCCGCCACGGGTATCGGCGGCATCCCGCGCGGTCGCATCACCGAGATCTACGGCCCCGAGTCCAGCGGCAAGACCACGCTCACCCTCCACCTCGCGGCCAACGTCCAGAAGATGGGCGGGGTCGCCGCCTACGTGGACGCGGAGCACGCGCTCGACATCGAGTACGCCAAGAAGCTCGGCGTCAACATCGAAGACCTGCTGGTCTCGCAGCCCGACACCGGCGAGCAGGCGCTCGAGATCGTCGAGATCCTGGTCCGCTCCGGCGCGGTGGACCTGGTCGTGGTCGACTCGGTCGCGGCGCTGGTGCCCAAGGCCGAAATCGAGGGCGAGATGGGCGACAGCCACGTCGGCCTCCAGGCGCGGCTCATGAGCCAGGCACTCCGGAAGCTGGCCGGCGCCATCAACCGGTCCAACTGCGCGGTGGTGTTCATCAACCAGCTCCGCGAGAAGATCGGCGTCATGTTCGGCAACCCGGAAACCACCACCGGCGGCAAGGCGCTCAAGTTCTACGCGTCGCTCCGGCTCGACATCCGCCGCATCGGCCCGGTCAAGGAGCGCGAGGCGGTCATCGGCAACCACGTGCGCGTCAAGGTGGTCAAGAACAAGGTGGCGCCGCCGTTCCGCCAGGCCGAGTTCGACGTGATGTTCGACGAGGGCATCAGCCACACCTCGCTGCTGGTGGACCTCGCCTCCGAGGCGGGCATCATCCAGAAGTCCGGCGCCTGGTACTCCTACGGCGATCAGCGTATCGGTCAGGGCCGCGAGAACGCCAAGCTGTTCCTGCGCGACAACCCGCCGCTCCTGGCCGAGGTCGAGGTCAAGGTCAAGGAGCTGCTCGGCATGCACGCCGGAGTGGGCGCCGGCGGCGCGGCGGACGAGGAGTGACCCTGCCGGCCATCACGGCGCTCGAGCCCGATCCCCGTCGGCCCGGCACCCTCCGGGTGGAGCTGGACGGGGCCCGGTTCGGCGCCGTGCCGCAGGAGCTGGCCCGCGCGGCCGGGCTGGCGGTGGGCCGGGCGGTGGACGCCGAGCTGCACGAGCGGCTCACCGCCGCGGCCGACGCGGAGGCCGCGTTTCGCACGCTGCTGCGCGCGCTCGAGCGCCGCTCGTTTGCTCGCGCCGATCTCGCGCGGCGGCTGATCCGCAAGGGCCAGCCGCGGCCGGCAGTCGAAGCGGCGCTCGAGCGTGCCGTCGGACTGGGCCTGCTCGACGACGCGGAGTTCGCGCGCAATTACGTCCAGACCCGCGCGCTACGCGGCCGCGGGCCGGCCCGCCTCACCCGCGACCTCATGGCGATGGGTGTGGAGCGCGCCCTGATCGACGGCGCCATCGCCGCCGAATGGCCGGAGGGGAGCGACCCCGGCGGCGTACCGCTGGCGCTCGCGTCGAAGCGCGCCGCGCAACTCGGCGATCTCCCGCGGCCGGTGAAGCGGCGGCGCGTACTCGCCTATCTCGCGCGGCGGGGATTCGCCGGCCGCGAAATCTCCGACATCGTCGCCAGGGTCGTAGGCTGAAACTGCCCACCGTACGCCGAGCCTGATGCCTCCGTATTGACGGCGCGCGCTCCGCGCGCGATCGTAGTCCCGCACTTCCCCGCACAGTCGGTCCGTCCCAAGCCAAGGAAGGCCCCATGGCCGCCTTCTCGTTCACGGTCAACGGCGCACGGCAGACGGTCGACGCGCCTCCGGAGATGCCGCTGCTCTGGGTGCTGCGTGACCTGCTGGGCATGACGGGTACGAAATACGGATGCGGGATCGCGCAATGCGGCGCCTGCACCGTGCACCTGGAGGGGGCTGCCGTGCGCTCGTGCTCGGTACCGGTCTCCGTGGCCGCCGGGAAGCGCATCACCACCATCGAGGGGCTCGCTCCCGACGCCCGGGGTCGCGCGCTGCAGCGCGCGTGGGTCGAGCTCGACGTGCCGCAGTGCGGATATTGCCAGTCGGGGCAGCTCATGTCGGCCGCCGCGCTGCTGGCCCGCAATCCCTCCCCATCCGATGCCGAGATCGACGCGGCGATGGACGGGAACATCTGCCGCTGCGGTACCTACCAGCGCATTCGCGCCGCGATCCACCGCGCGGCCGGGGAGGCGTGAGATGCCGACCGACGTCACGCGCCGAGAGTTCGTCAAGGCCGGAGTGGCGCTCTCCGGTCTGGTGGTGGCCCTGCAGCTCCCCGCGTACGCGCGAACCGCAGTCGGCGCGCTTGCTCGCCGGGGGTCCGGAGCCACGCTCAGCACGAGCGCCTTCCTCCAGATCGCCGATGACGGCACGGTGACCCTGTGGCTCACCAAGTCCGAAATGGGCCAGGGCGTCCGCTCGTCCCTTCCGCTGATCCTCGCCGAGGAGCTGGAAGTCGCACCCGAGGGCATTCGGGTCGAGCAGGCGAGCGCCGACCCCAAGTTCGGGGAGCAGTTCACCGGCGGCAGCTCGAGCGTCAGCGGGCTCTGGCAGCCGCTCCGAACCGCCGCGGCACAGGCGCGTGAGATGCTCGTGGGCGCGGCCGCGCGCACCTGGGGCGTACCCGCGGCCGACTGTGCCGCGGAGCAGGGCACGGTGGTGCACCGCGGCTCGGGGCGTCGCCTGAGCTACGCCGCGCTGGTGCCGATCGCGGCCGTGCTCAAGGTGCCCGATTCACCCCGGCTCAAGGATCGCAAGGATTTCCGCCTGCTGGGCCGCAGCTCGCACCGGCTCGACACGCCGCCCAAGGTGGACGGCACCGCCCGCTACGGGCTGGACGTTCGCCTCCCCCGCATGGTGTTCGCCTGCGTGGCGCGTTGCCCGGTCTTCGGCCGGCCGCTCACCGGGTACGATGCCGCTCCGGCGCGGGCCGTGCCGGGCGTGCTCGACGTGGTCCCCCTCGAGGCGGGCGAGATCGTGGCGGGCGGCTTCTGGACCTACCAGTTGCCGGGCGCCGTAGCCGTGGTGGCGGAGAACAGCTGGGCCGCCATGCAGGGGTGCAAGGCGCTGAGCTGCCGGTGGGAGACCGACGGGGGCGTGGACAGTGCATCGCTCGCCCGCATCTTCCGCGACCGCGCCGCCCAGACCGGCGTGCTCGGCCGCAACGACGGCGATGCCGGCGCAGCGCTCTCGCGGGCCGCGCGCACGGTGGAAGCGACGTACGACCTGCCGTTTCTGGCCCACGCCACCATGGAGCCGATGAACTGCACGGCCGACGTGCGGGCGGGCGCGTGTGATGTCTACGCGCCCACGCAATTTCCCACCGGCGCCCAGCAGGTCGCCGAGGCGCTGACGGGATTTTCGCCCGCCGCGGTGCGGGTCCACACCACGATCATGGGCGGAGGGTTCGGACGCCGGTTCGAGATGGACTGGGTCATCGACTCGATCCGCGTCTCGCGAGCCGTCGGCCGCCCCGTGCAGGTGGTATGGACCCGCGAGCACGACATGCAGCACGACAACTACCGGCCGGCCAGCCATCACGTGCTGCGCGCGGGACTCGACCACCGGGGCCGGGTGACGGCCTGGACCCACCGGGTAGTGAGCCCCTCCGTCATTGCCTGGCACGCCCCCGGCTCGCTCACCCCGGGCTCGGATGCGGCGGCGGGCGAGGCACTGGATGGTGCGGCGGAGCTGGCCTACGCCATCCCCAACCTGCGGGTGGACTACTGCGCGGTGAGCACGCCGGTGCCGGTCGGCTGGTGGCGCTCGGTGTACGCGTCGCAGAACTGCTTCGCCAATGAGGCGTTCTTCGACGAGGTGGCCCACGCCTCGGGCCGAGACCCGCTGGAGCTGCGCCGGGAGCTGCTCGCCGACTCCCCCAGGCATCTCAAGGTGCTCGACCTCGCGGCCGAGCAGGCCGGCTGGGGCGGGTCGCTGCCCTCGGGGCGGGGACGCGGCATCGCCATCCACAAGTTCTTCAGCGACACGATCGTGGCGGAGGTGGCGGAGGTGTCCGCCGGCGACAAGGGCCTCCGCGTGGACCGGGTGGTCTGCGCGGTGGACTGCGGATTCGCGGTCAACCCGGACGTCATCACCTCACAGATGGAAGGCGGGATCGTCTACGCGCTGAGCGCCGCGCTGCGGGGTGCCATCACCCTCGAGGGCGGACGGGTCCGGCAGAGCAACTTCAACGACTATCCGGTGCTCCGCATGTCCGAGATGCCCCGGGTCGAGGTCCACATCGTCGAGAGCGACGAGGACCCGCACGGCGTCGGCGAGCCCGGCGTCCCGCCCCTGGCCCCGGCGGTGGCGAATGCGATGCGGATGGCGACGGGACGGCCGGTACGGAGGTTGCCGGTCGCGGGGTAGAAGGACGGAGAGACGGAGAGACGGAGAGACGGATAGGCTCTCCGTCCCTCCGTCTCTCCGTCCTTCACCTCTCCCTTCCGCCCCCTATATTTCCCCTCATGCAGTCCTCCCAGATCCGCCGTCTGTTTCTCGACTTTTTCGTCGCCAAGGGGCACCGAGAGGTGCCTTCTTCGTCGCTGGTGCCCGCTGACGATCCCACGCTGCTGTTCACCAACGCGGGAATGGTGCAGTTCAAGCGCGTCTTCCTGGGGCAGGAGCAGCGGGACTACGATCGCGCCACCACGTGCCAGAAGTGCGTCCGCGCGGGCGGCAAGCACAACGATCTCGAGCAGGTGGGCCATACCAAGCGGCACCACACCTTCTTCGAGATGCTGGGCAACTTCTCCTTCGGCGACTACTTCAAGCGGGAGGCGATCGCCTACGCCTGGGAGTTCGTGACCAGCCCGCAGTACCTCGGCATCTCGCCCGAGCGGCTCCGCGTCACCGTCCATCATACCGACGACGAGGCGCGCGCCTACTGGCGCGAGATCTCCGGCCTTCCCGACCACCGGATCTATGGTCTCGGCGACAAGGACAACTTCTGGCAGATGGGCGATACGGGGCCGTGCGGGCCGTGTTCCGAGATCTACGTGGATCTGGCGGACGGACGGACAGACGGACAGGCGGACGGTGACAGCACACCGCCCGAAGTGCCGTTGCCGTCCGCCCGTCCGCCCGTCCGCCCGTCCGACATCATCCCCCAGGCCGAGTTCGAAGCCTTGGCCGAATCCGGCCGCTTCCTCGAGATCTGGAATCTCGTCTTCATGCAGTTCGACCGGGCGGCCGATGGCACGTTGACCCCGCTGCCCAAGCCGTCGGTGGATACCGGTGCCGGGCTCGAACGCATCACGGCGGTCATGGAGGGGGAGGACGACAACTTCCACACCGATCTCTTCCTCCCGATCATCGAGCGGGTGGGCGAGCTGGTGGGACGGCCCTACGACCGGGCCGCGGCGGAGCGGGTTTCCTACCGCGTCCTGGCCGACCACGCGCGCGCGGTCAGCTTTCTCATCGCCGACGGGGTGTATCCCTCGAACGAGGGGCGCGGGTACGTGCTGCGCCGCATCCTCCGCCGCGCGGTGCGGCACGCGTGGCTGCTGGGGCGCCGTGAGCCGACGCTGGCACCGCTCACGCAGGTGGTGGTCCGCATGATGGGCGAGGTCTACCCCGAGCTCAGCGCCAAGGCCGCGTACATCCGTGAGGTCACCGAGACGGAGGAACACCGGTTTCTCGAAACCATCGAGGGCGGGCTCCGGCGGCTCGAGGAGTTCTTCGCCACGGGCGCCACGGTGCTCCCGGGCGAGGAGACGTTCCGGCTGTACGACACCTTCGGGTTCCCGATCGATCTCACCACCATCATCGCCGAGGAGCGCGGGGTCACCGTCGATATCGCCGGATTCGAGCGCGCGTTGGAAGAGCAGCGGCAACGCTCGCGGAAGGCACGGAAGCGCGGCGTCGAACCGGGACAGGCCCCGGCGGTCCACACGACCAGCGCCGGCAAGTGGCGGAGCCTCAGGCGCGGAAAGCAGAAGTTCGTCGGCTACCAGGCGACCGAAGCCGAGACCGACATCCTCGGCTTCCGGCAGGAGGGGCCGCGGGTGGAGCTCCTGCTGCGCGAGAACCCGTTCTACGCCGAGTCGGGCGGTCAGGTGAGCGACGTCGGCGCCGTGGCCGGGCCGGGGTGGTCGCTCGACGTGGACGCGGTCCGGAAGGGCGAGCGCGGAACGCTGGTGAGCGGGAGCTTCGCCGCGGAGTTCGAGCCCGACGTCGTGCGCGCCGAGGTGGATGCGCCGCGCCGGCGCGAGATCGAGCGGAACCACAGCGCGACGCACCTGGTCCACTACGCGCTCCGCCAGCACCTCGGCCCGCACGTGCGGCAGCAGGGCTCGCTGGTAGAGCCCGGGCGGCTGCGGTTCGACTTCTCGCATCACGGACCGATCGAGCCCGACACGCTGGACGCGATCGAGCGCAAGGTAAACGAGCTGCTGCTCGCCAACGAGCCGGTCACCACCCGCGAGATGCCCTATTCCGACGCCCTCGCGCTCGGCGCCATGGCGTTCTTCTCGGAGAAGTACGGCGACGTGGTGCGCGTGGTCCGGATGGGGCCCTCGATCGAGCTGTGCGGCGGCACCCACGTCCGGAGCACCGGCCAGATCGGCACCTTCCGGTTCTCGGGGCAGAGCGGCGTGGCGGCCGGCGTCCGGCGGATCGAGGCGGTGACCGGCACGGCCGCGCTCGCCGCCGTGCGCGAGCTGGAAGAGCGGCTGGCGCATGTCGCCGCGGCGCTCAAGGCGCAGCCCGAGCACGTGGTGCGCCGGGTCGAGCAGCTTCTGGAAGAGCGGCAGCGGCTCGAGGCGCGGCTCGCCGAGGCACTCCGTTCGGGGGGCGGCGGCGCCGTTGCCGGCGAGGTCGCGGACGTCGACGGCGTCCAGCTTACGATGGCCGATACCACTTCCGAAGACCGCGCCGAGGTGGGGCAGATCGCTGACCGGTTCCGCGAGGGCAAGCGCAACGCGGTCCTCGTGCTGTTCAGCAACGCGGGGCGCGGCGCCATCCACGTCACGCTCACCGATGATCTGGTGGGCGCGGGGCGCAAGGCGGGCGACCTCGTCAACCGGATCGCCGCGCTGAGCGGCGGGCGCGGGGGCGGGCGGCCCCACTTCGCCTCGGCCGGCGCGGGCGACCCCGCGCGACTGCCGGCCGCACGGGCAGCGACGCCCGGCCTGGTGGCGGCATGGCTCGGGGAAGGCAACGGCCGGTGAGCGAGCTCGCCGGCTGGCTCGACCGCCACACCAGCCGCGCCCCCGACGCGCTGGGCGCGCGCGTGCGGGACGAGGTGCTCAAGACCGACGTCGGCGAGCCGCTGCCGGCGGCGCTGGCCTCCGCCGCGCTGGCCGCCCTCGACCGCGTGGTGGTCCACCCCGGCGACCGGTCCGCCGCCCTCGACCTGCTCGCCGCCGACGCGCTCGTCACCCTCGCCCTCCTGGCGCAGGCCGAGCGGGCCCCCGAAGACCTCGGCGCCTTCGCCACCTCCCTGCTGCAGGCCGTTCCGCCCGACGCGTGATCGATCTCCACTCCCATCTTCTGCCCGGCGTGGACGACGGCTCCCGAACGGTGGAGCAGTCGCTCAAGGTGCTGCATGAGATGGCGGGGCTGGGGATCACCGACGTGTGCCTGACCCCACACCTCCGCGCTCAGCAGGCGGCCGACGGGCCGCCCCCGCGGCACGACGACGCATTCGAGGCGCTCCGTGCCCGGGCACCGGAGGTTCCGCGGCTGCATCGCGGCGCCGAGGTCATGCTGGACCGGCCGCTCGCGCTCGAGAGCCGGAATATCCGCGAGATCACGCTGGGGGGCACCCGGTATGTCCTGGTCGAGTTCCCGCGCCTGGTGGCGCTCGAAGCGGTCACCAACGCGCTGACCCGGGTACGCGAGGCGGGCCTGGTACCGGTGCTGGCGCACCCGGAACGCTACACCTGCTGCTCGGTCGAGGCGGCGACGCACTGGCGCGGTCTCGGCGCGGTCATGCAGGTGGATGCGACCACGCTCCACTCCACCCAGGCGCGGGGCCAGCGGGCGCGCCAGCTCGTCTCGCGCGGACTCGGCGACATTCTGGCCGGTGACAACCACGGCGACGACCGGACGATCGCGGGCGGCGCCGAGTTCCTGCGCGACCAGGACGGCACCGAACAGGCAGAGCTGCTCACGGTCCGAAACCCCGCGGCGATCCTGCGCGACGAGCCGCTGGTCGAGGTGCCGCCGCTCGCGATCCGCCGCACCTGGACCCAGCGCATCCGGTACATGCTCGGGGGCGACGAGTGAGCGAGGCCCGGATCACCGCCGGCCTCGACCGGCTCGCGGCGCTGGCCGCCGGGTGCAAGGCGCTCGCGCCGCAGCTCCGGCGCGTGGCCGAGCGGTACACCACCGTGCTGCGCGCGGGCGGGACGCTCTATTTCTGCGGCAACGGCGGGAGCGCGGCCGACGCGCAGCATCTCGCCACCGAGTACGTGGTGCGGTACGGCGCCACGCGCCGGCCGCTCGCCGCCGTCGCCCTGACCACCGATACCTCGCTCCTCACCGCCGCGGGAAACGATTTCGGGTTCGAGCAGATCTTCTCGCGTCAGGTGGAGGCGCTCTGCCGGCCGGCCGATCTGCTCGTGCTGCACAGCACCAGCGGCCGGAGTCCGAACCTGCTGGCCGCCGCGCGCGCCGCGCGAGCGAAGCGGGTGGCGACGGTGGCGTTCACCGGCCGAGCCGGCGCCCTCGCGACCGAAGTGGACGAGGCGGTGATCGTCCCCTCGAGCGAGACCGCCCTGATTCAGGTGCTCCACATGGCGCTCGAGCACCTCGTGGTCGAGCTGGTCGAAGCCGCCCTGCTCGAGAGCGCCTGAGCCGCGATGATCGATCTCGCGGGCCGAACCGCGCTCGTGACCGGCGGCAGCCGGGGGATCGGCCGGGCCACGGCGCTGCTCCTCGCGCGCGCGGGCGCGGACGTGGCCCTCACCTATCGCTCGCGTGCGGCCGACGCCGACGCGGTCGCGGCGGAGATTCGCTCGCTCGGCCGGCGGGCACACATCGCCGGCGGCGATCTGGCCGACCCGGCCGTGGTCGAGGGGATGGCCGACGGCGTCCGGCGCGCGTTCGGGCGGCTCGACTGCTTCGTGGCCAACGCGGGGATCTGGCCGCCCGACGACGTGCCGCTGGGCCGCCTCGCGCCGGAGCGCTGGCGTGCCACCGTCGCCGCCAATCTCGATGCCGTCTTCCTCAGCACCCGCGCGGCGCTCGGGCTGATGGGTCCGGGCGGCCGCGTCGTGATCGTCTCCAGCACCGCCGGCCAGCGCGGCGAGGCGTTCCACGCGGACTACGCCGCGACCAAGGGCGCCCTCATCGCGCTCACCAAGTCGCTCGCCATCGAGTACGCGCCCGACATCCTGGTCAACTGCGTCGCCCCGGGTTGGGTGGACACCGACATGTGTGACCCCGCGTTCGAGGGCGACGGGCGCGAGCGCGTCCGCGCCACGATTCCGCTCCGGCGCATTCCGCCGCCCGAGGACATCGCGGGGCCGATCGTCTTTCTCTGCAGCGACCTCGCCCGACACCTGACCGGCGAGGTGCTGAACGTGAACGGAGGCAGCGTCCTGTGCGGCTGAGCCGGCCCGGATGATCCATCTGCTCTTCACCGGCGGCACCATCTCCATGCACCGCGACGCCTCGGCCGGCGGGAACGTGCCCGCGCACGGGGGCGAGGAGCTGGTGGCCTTCGCGCCGGGACTCGACCGGATCGCGCCCTACCGGATCGAGAACTGGGCGCGGGTGCCCGCCTGCCACCTCGACCCGGCCCGGCTCTGGGCGCTGCGCGATCGGGTCTGCGAGGTGGCCGAGAGCGGGGAAGTCACCGGCATCGTGGTGACCCACGGGACCGACGTGCTGGAGGAGACGGCCTATCTGCTTGCCCGCACGCTGCCGGGCGCCGTCCCCATCGCGATCACCGGCGCGATGCGCACCTCGAGCGACGAAGGCTGGGACGGCCCCCGCAACCTGCTCGACGCCGCGCGCGTCGCGGCGAGCACCGAGAGCGCGGGTCGCGGCGCGATGGTGGTGTTCGCCGGCGAGATCTTTGCGGGCGAGACGGCGGTCAAGACGCACGCGACCGGCCTGGCCGCGTTCTCGGCGCCGCACGCCGGCCCGCTGGGCCGGGTGGTGGGGGGGCGCGTCTCGTACGAGCTGCCGGTGGGCCCGCGGCTGCCGCCGCTCCGTCCGCGCGAGGGCCTCACCGCGCGCGTCGCGCTGGTTCCGGTCGTGGTAGGCGACGACGGCACCATGCTCGATCTCGCGCGCCCCGAACACGACGGCGTGGTGGTGGAGGCGTTCGGCAGCGGCAACATGCCGCCCGGCGCGGTGCCGGCGGTGCGCCGCTGGCTCGAGGACGGCAAACCCGTCGTCCTCGCCAGCCGCTGCCTGTACGGTGAGGTGATGCCGCTGTACGCCTTCGACGGCGGCGGCGCGCGCACCGTGGCGCTCGGCGCCATCCCGGCGGGGCCGCGCACGCCGTCGCAGGCGCGGCTGGAGCTCGCGCTCGCGCTCTCCGCCGGCATAGCCTACGGGGCGCGATGAGCTTTCCGGCGGCGCTCGAGATCCCGGATGAGGTGCTCGAGATCGCCCGCACGCTCGAGCAGGCCGGGCACGAGGCCTGGTGCGTGGGCGGTGCGCTGCGCGACGCGCTGCTCGACCGGGCGCACACGGACTTCGATCTCGCTACCTCGGCCACCCCGGTCGAGGTGCAGCGGCTCTTCCGCCGCACGGCGGCGGTGGGCGAGAAGTACGGCACCGTCGGCGTGATCGACCGCCGGCGCGTGCTGCACGAGGTCACCACCTTCCGCCGCGACGTGGCGACCGACGGCCGGCACGCGGTCGTGGCGTACGGCGTGTCGCTGGAGGACGACCTCGCGCGCCGGGACTTCACCATCAATGCCATCGCCTACCATCCGCTCCGCCGCGAGTGGCGCGACCCGTTCGACGGCCGGGCCGACCTCGAGCGCGGCGTCGTCCGCGCGGTGGGCGAGCCCGCCGAGCGGTTCCGGGAGGACTATCTCAGGGTCCTGCGCGCCCTCCGGTTCGCGGCGCGGTTCGGCTTCACGATCGAGCCGGCGACGTGGCACGCGGCCGTGGCGGAGGCGGCCGGCCTGGCGCGGCTCTCCGCCGAGCGCGTGCGCGACGAGTGGTTCAAGGGGCTGCGCACAGCGCGCGCCGTCGCCGAGCTGGTGGAGCTCTGGAGACGATCGGGCGCGGCGAAGCAGTGGATCCCCGAGCTGCTGGAGACGGACTCGGGCCGGCTCGACCGTGCGGCGGCGGTGCCGCTCGAGCGGCGCGATCCCGTCATGCTCACCGTGCTCCTGACCGACGCGGCGGCCGACGTCCTCCGCCGCCTCCGCGCATCGAACGCGGAGATCGACCGCGCCGGGGCGATCATGCGTGGCCCGCGCGCGCCCACGGGCGACGCGGCGGCCGACGTGCGCCGCTGGCTGTCGCTAGTGGGGGGCGCGGCCGACGACCTCATGGAATTGCACGCCCTGCGCACCGGGTCCGACGCGCCGTGGGCCGGCGCCGTGGCGGCGATACGCGCGCGCCGCGACCCGCTCGCCCGCGGCGATCTGGCCGTCAACGGGTCCGACCTCCGGGCACTGGGCGCCGTCGGCCCCCGCATCGGCCAGGTGCTCGGTGCGCTGCTCGATCGAGTGCTCGACGACCCATCGCTCAACCGCCGCGAGACTCTGCTCGCGCTCGCGCGGGAGCTCCTGTGAGCCCGCTGCTCTTCGCGCTCGCCGCGGCGCTGGGCAACGTGGTGGGCGCGCTGGCGGTGGTGCGGCACGAGCGCCGGAGCCTGCGGTTCATCGACGCGGGGCTCGCGTTCGGCGCGGGGTTCATGCTCGCGGTCACGGTCCTGGGCGTCCTGCCCGAGGTGCTGGCCGACGCGCCCGGCGCGGCGCTGTACGTCCTGGCGGGCTATCTCGCGGTGCATCTGGCCCA
>DASUXW010000094.1:0-9660 GCA_036377715.1 Gemmatimonadales bacterium | reverse complement strand
TGGTGTGCCGTTCCCGTTCACTGTTCACCGTTCACTGTTCACTATCCGGTTGCCCCAAACCCCGTCGCAATACAGTTGATCGACAGCAACAGCGCCGAGAGCAGCTCCTCCTGGGAGCGGTCGCTGCCCGAGCCGCGGAAGCGGCGCAGGAGCTCGATCTGCTGGCGGGAGATCTGGTTCAGCAACGGGAGGCGACGGACCAGTTTGCGGCGGAAGCGCGGGAACCGCTCGGCGAGCTCGTCGCCGCCGCTCACGCGGAGGAGGGCCTCCAGCGTGCGATGGTATTCCTCCTCGATCAGCGGGAAGACCGCCTCGCGCACCCGCGGCTCCGGGACCAGCTCCGCGTACTCGCGGGCCACGGCGAGGTTCACGTAGGAGAGCGTCTTCTCCACTTCGTCGACGATCAGTCGGAAGAGGCGCGAGTCGCGGAACATCCGCTGCAGGAGCGCGTGCCCCCGCTGCCCGCGCACCTGCAGGAAGGTGAGGATGCCGCTTCCGACGCCGAACCATCCCGGGATGAAATGGCGATTCTGCGACCAGGCGAACACCCACGGAATTGCCCGCAGGTCGCCGAGGGAGCGGGCGCCGAAGCGGCGCGCGGGCCGGGAGCCCAGGTTGAGCAGCGAGATCTCTTCCAGCGGGCTGGCCGACTGGTAGTACGCCAGCAGGTCGGGGTGGTCCACCAGCCGGCGGTAGGCGGCCTGCGCGGCGCCTGAGAGCGCCTCCATGGCTTCGTCGAACTCGGCCGTGGGCGCGAGCGCCTGCTCGCGCTCGGACTTGAGGGTGTGCTCGACGACGCTCGCGGCCAGCAGCTCGATCTGATACTGCGCCGTGCCGCGGTTGGCGTACTTGAACGAGACCACCTCGCCCTGCTCGGTCAGCCGCATGCGCCCCTGGATCGAGCCGGCGGGCTGCGCCGCGATGGCCCGGCCGGTCGGCGCCCCGCCGCGGCTCACGGAGCCGCCGCGGCCATGGAAGAAGGCGATCGGCACCCCGATCTCCTTCCCCACCCGCGTGAGCTTGATCTGCGCCTTGTACAGCTCCCAGTTGGACGTGAGAAACCCGCCGTCCTTGTTGGAGTCCGAGTAGCCGATCATCACCTCCTGCACGCCGCCCTGCGCGCGCACGCTGCGGCGGACCAGCGGCACGTTGAGCAGCTCGCGCATGATCCCCGGCGCGCGCTGGAGGTCGTCGATGGTCTCGAACAGCGGCACCACCGGGAGGGTGCAGCTCTCGACGGCCGCGGTGTCGGCGAAGAGCCCGCCCGCCTTCGCCAGCACGTAGCCCCCCAGGATGTCGCTCACGCTCCGGGTCATGCTCAGCACGAAGGTGCCGAACGCCTCGCGGTCGATCTCCTCGCGCAGCACCCGGACCAGGCGGAACATCCCCGCCGTCTCGCCGCTGTCGCCGGGCAGGTCGGGCGGCTCCGTGCCGGGCACGAGCGGTCGCGCCAGCTCCGCGACCACCCACTGGCGCCACGCCTCGGAGTCGTCGGCCGGCGGCTCGCCGCTCCCGCCCTGGGCCCGCCACAGGTCGCGCAGCGTGGCGGTGAGCTTGGTGGTGTTGTCGCGCACGTCCAGCCGCACGGTGCTGAAGCGGAACGACGCCACCTCCCGCCGCACCGGCTTCACCAGCGCCTCGGCCAGGCCGGCGTGGCCGCCCCGGACGAGCTCGTCCTCGATCAGCTTGAGGTCGCTCAGGAGGGCGTCGGCCGATGCGTAGCCGGCAGGGTCGGGGCGGGTATCGCCCGCCTCGGTCCGCGAGATCATGACGCCGATCCGGCGCAGCATGCACGCGAGATACTGCCGGTACACCTCCCCGGGGTTGCGCGTCGCGATCTCTTCCCCGTCGCCGGTCGCGCTGAGCTCCCGCTCGAGCGCCGCGCGGAAGCGCTCGGAGATGGGCACCGACTTCTCGGTGATGCTCAGCGCCCGGAGCAGCTCTTCCAGCCGCCGGCGATAGCGCCGCAGGCCCGTCAGCCGGTTCTCGAGCAACGTGCTCCGGGTGACGTCGTTGGTGACGAACGGGTTGCCGTCGCGGTCGCCGCCGATCCAGGAGCCGAACTGGAAGAACGGCGGCACCGCCCAGCGCTCGGCGGGATAGTGCTGCTCCAGCGCGCGCTCGACCTTTTCCAGCAGGTCGGGGACCGCCTCGAACAGCGTCTCGTTGAAGAAGTGCAGTCCCCAGAACACCTCCTGGGGCACGGTGGGCTTCTGCAGCCGGAGCTCGCCGGTCATCCAGAGCAGTTCGATCTCGTCCCGCAGGGCGTTCACCAGGGCCTGCCGCTCGCGCGGGGTCCACCGCGGCGACTCCAGATCGACCAGCCGGCGGTAGATGCGCCGGTGCTTCTCGAGCACCGTGACCCGCTTGGCCTCGGTCGGATGGGCGGTGATGACGGGACGGACCCGGAGATGCTCGAGCAGGTCGCGGAGCTCCGCGGCGGGGACGCCGGCCGCCGCGGCGTCCGAGATCACCTGCGCGAAGGTGCCGCGGACCTGCTCGTAGCCGCGCTCCGCCTCGATCTGCCGGCGGCGGCGCATGGCCGCGTTCTGCTCCGCGATGCTCAGCAGCTGGAACCAGATCCCCTGCACCTGCAGCGTGCGCGCGAGCAGCTCGGCGCTGAGCTCCTGGGGCGCCCGCTCGCCCCGCAGCACCGGATCGAGCTCGGGCGCGTGCCGCCGCAGCAGCTCGAGCATGAGCCCGCTCAGCAGCTCGACGACCTCGTTGGCGTACTGCGCCGCGCTGGCGGCGGCCGGGTCGGAGGATTCGGGCAGCTCCACCGCCGCCGAGAACGGCTCGAGCACGACCTGGGTCACACGACGCGGTCCCGGAGCGGCTCGCCGGCGAAGAAGCGGCGCAGGTTTTCCAGCGCCCGCATCCCCATCGCGACCCGCGTCTCCGCGGTGGCGCTGCCCCGGTGCGGCAGCTGGACCACGTTGTCCATCGTGACGAGCGCCTGGGTGACCTGCGGCTCCCGCTCGAAGACGTCGAGGCCGGCCCCGGCGATCCGGCGCGCCTGCAGCGCCTCGACCAGCGCGGCCTCGTCTACCACGTCGCCGCGGGCCGTGTTGATGAGATAGGCCTCGGGACGCATGGTCGCGAGCCGGTCGCGGTCGATCAGGTGACGGGTCTCGGGCGTGGCCGGGCAGTGCAGCGACACGAAGTCGGCCTCGCGCAGCACCTCCTCCACCGTGTCGCGCGGCTCGGCACCGAGCGCCGTCACGACCTCGGGCGGCGGCGGATACGGGTCGTGGAAGATGATCCGCATCCCGAACCCGTGGTGCGCCCGCTGGGCCACCGCCCGCGCGATCCGCCCCATTCCTACCAGACCGAGCGTCTTCCCGGTCACGTGGGTGCCCAGCATGTGGGTGGGGCGCCAGCCGGTCCACTGGCCGCCCCGCACGTGCCGCTCGCCTTCGCCGGTGCGACGCGCCACCATGAGGAGCAGCGTCATCGCGAGGTCGGCGGTGGCATCGGTCAGCACGTCCGGCGTGTTGGACACGGCGACCCCCCGCGCCTTCGCCGCCTCGACGTCGATGTTGTTGAACCCGACGCCGAAGTTGGCGATCAGCTTCACCCGGCGCGGCTCGGTCGAGAGGATGTCGGCCGTGATCCGGTCGCTGACGGTGGGGAGCAGCGCGTCGGCCTCCCGCATGGCCTGCCGCAGGCCGTCGGCGCTCAGCGGACGGTCGTCCGGGTTGAGCCGGGCGTCGAAGTCCCGCGACGCCGCCTGGTGCACGGCCTCCGGGAGCCGCCGCGTGACGACCACCACCGGCCGCGCGCTCACGTGCCGACCGCCACGCGCCGGGACAGCGAGCCCAGGACCTGGGCGACGGTGGACCCCAGCTCCGCGGGGCTCGGCGCCACGGTGAGGCCCGCACCCTTCATGATCTCGACCTTCTCGGCCGCGCTCTCGCCGAAGGCCCGGATGATGGCGCCCGCGTGCCCCATGCGGCGCCCCTTGGGCGCGGTGAGCCCGGCGACGTAGCCGATCACCGGCTTCTTCATGTTCTCCTTGGCGAAGACGGCGGCCTCGGTCTCCTGCGGCCCGCCGATCTCGCCGATCATCATCACGGCCTGGGTCTCGGGATCTTCCTCGAACAGCTTGAGCATGTCCACGAACGAGCTGCCGTTGATGGGGTCTCCCCCGATCCCGACGCTGGTGCTTACGCCCACGCCGAGCGCCTTCATCTGGGCCGCGGCCTCGTAGCCCAGCGTCCCGGACCGGGTCACCAGCCCCACGGTGCCCTGCTGATAGATGTGTCCGGGCATGATGCCCACCAGCGCCTTGCCGGGGCTGATGATCCCCGCGCAATTGGGCCCGATCAGGGTGGAGCGGCGCTCCTTCGAGTACCGCCACAGGTAGCGCTTGACCATCATCATGTCCTGCGCCGGGATCCCGTCGGTAATGGCGCAGATGAACCGGATCCCCGCGTCGGCCGCCTCCATGATCGAGTCGGCGCAGAAGGCCGCCGGCACGAAGATGATGGTGGCCTCCGCGCCGGACTCGCGCACCGCCTCCTTGACCGTGTTGAAGACCGGCCGGTCGAGGTGACGCTGGCCGCCCTTCCCCGGCGTGACGCCGCCCACGAGGTTGGTCCCGTAGGCGATCATCTCCTTCCCGTGGAAGGTGCCCTTGTCGCCCGTGAAGCCCTGGATGATGACGCGGGTGCGTTCGTCGACGAGAATGCTCATGGCGTGCTCTTGAGCGCGGCGACCACCTTCTCGGCGGCCTCGGTGAGAGTGTCGGCGGTGAGCAGCTCCAGCCCGCTCTCCCGCAGGATCCGGCGGCCCTCCTCGACGTTGGTGCCGGCGAGCCGCACCACCAGCGGCACCCTGGGCTCGAGCTCGCGCACGGCGTTCACCACCCCCTGCGCCACCCAGTCGCACCGGTTGATCCCGGCGAAGATGTTGACCAGGATCGCCTTCACCTTGGGATCGGCGAGCACCAGCCGGAAGGCGTTGCAGACCTTCTCGGGCGAGGCGCCGCCGCCCACGTCGAGGAAGTTGGCCGGCGAGCTGCCGGCGTGCTTGATCAGGTCCATCGTGCCCATCGCCAGCCCCGCCCCGTTCACGATGCAGCCAATCTCGCCGTCGAGCGCCACGTAGTTGATCCCGTACTCGGCCGCCTGCGATTCGCGCGGGTCCTCCTCGGCATAGTCGCGCAGCTCGCTCACGTTGGGCCGGCGGAAGAGCGCGTTGTCGTCGAACGTCATCTTGCAGTCGAGCGCCAAAAGCTGGCCATCCTTGGTGGCCACCAGCGGGTTGATCTCGACCATCGTGGCGTCGAGGTCGCGGAACGCGCGGTAGCAGCCGAGCAGCGCGGTCACCGCCCGGGTCACCTGCGCCGGCTCGAGGCCGAGCGCAAAGGCGATCTCGCGCGCCTGGAAGGAGGTGAGCCCCACCGCCGGCTCGACCACGGAGCGGATGATGGCATCCGGCGAGCGCTCGGAGATCTCCTCGATCTCCATCCCACCCTGCGCGGAGGCGACGATCATCGTCCGCTCGCTCTTCCGGTCGAGCACGAACCCGATGTAGATCTCGCGCTCGATCGGCACCGCGGCCTCGACGTAGAGACGGTGGACGGTGCGCCCCTCGGGGCCGGTCTGATGGGTCACCAGCCGCTTCCCCAGCAGCGCCTTGGCCGCCTGCCGCACCTCGTCCTCGCTGGTGCACAGCTTGATGCCGCCCGCCTTGCCGCGCGCGCCTGAATGGATCTGCGCCTTCACCGCCCAGCGTGCCCCGCCGATCTCGGAGGCGCGGTACACCGCCTGCTCGGGGCTGTACGCCACCCCGCCGCGCGGGATCGCGACGCCGAAGCCGGCGAGGAGCTCTTTGGCCTGGTATTCGTGGATGTCCATGGTAGTCGTCAGTCGTCGGTCGTTAGTGGTCAGAGAGACCAGTCACCGGTCGGCCATCATCAGTCCTCAGGAACCACCGACGACTGACGACTGACGACTAGCGACTTCCTCATGCATCCGCACCACATTCTCCGCCATCCGCGCCGAGGCGGCGTCGATCATTTTGCCGTCGAGCTGGGCGGCGCCCCGGCCTTCGCGGGCGGCCTCGTCGAGCGCGGCCAGGATGCGCTGGGCCCGCTCCACCTCGGCGGGCGGCGGGGTGAACACTTCGTTGGCCAGGGCGATCTGCGAGGGATGAATCGCCCACTTCCCCTCGATCCCCAGCGCGGCGGCGCGGCGCGCGGCCTGGAGGAAGCCGTCGGGATCCTTGAAGTCGCCGTACGGCCCGTCGATCGGCCGGAGCCCGTAGGCCCGGCACGCCACCACCACGCGCGAGAGCGCCGCGTGCCACTGATCGCCGGGGTAGTCGGGGTTGAGGCCGCCGATCACCACGGTCCGGGCGCGGCAGCTCGCCGAGTAGTCGGCGACGCCGAAGTGCATCGCCTCGAGGCGGGGGCTCGACTGCGCGATCGCCTCCACGTTGGCCATGCCGAGCGCCGTCTCGATCAGCACGTCAATGCCGATCCGGTGCTCGTAGCCTTTCGCGGCCTCGATCTGCGTGAGCAGCGCATCCACCAGGTACACGTCCGCCGGGACGCCCACCTTGGGGATGAGGACCGTGTCAAGGCGGTGGCCGGCCTGCTCCACCACCTCGATCAGGTCGCGATACATGTAGTGCGTATCGATCCCGTTGATCCTGACGCAGATGGTCTTGCCCCGGCCGCGCCAGTCGTGCTCGAGCAGGCCGCGGATGACGTTCTGCCGGGCCTGCACCTTGTCGCCCGGTGCCACGGCATCCTCGAGGTCGAGGAAGACGTAGTCGGCCTCGCCCGCGAGCGCCTTGGCGAACAGCGCCGGGTTGGAGCCCGGCACCGCCAGTTCGCTGCGCTGCAGGCGCGTGCGCGCCGGCTCGTAGCGCGTGTGGCTCATCGCCCGGCGCCGGCCGTGGCCTTCTCCTTGGGCGCGGACGCCGCCGGCTGCGCGTCGGGGGCGCGGGGCGGCAGGTCGCGCCGGGGGAGCGGCTTGGCCGTGCCGCGCCAGTACTCCTCGGCCGCGGCCACGCCACTCCCGGGGGTCACCTTGACGCCCGCATCACGCATGGACATCTCCGCCCCTGCCAGGCCGCCGAGCAGCATGCACTCGTTGAGGTCGCCGAGGTGGCCGACGCGGAACAGCCTGCCCGCCATCCGGGCCAGGCCCGCGCCCAGCGCCACATTGTAGCGCCGGTAGGCGATGTCGATGATCTCGGCGGCGTTGATGCCCGCCGGGACCATCACCGCGCTCACCGTATCGGAATACCAGCGCGGCTCGCGGGCGCAGAGCTCGAGCCCCCACGCCTTGACCGCCGCCCGGGTGCCCTCGGCGAGACGGTGGTGCCGGGCGAAGATGTTCTCGAGCCCCTCCTCGAAGATCATGTTCAGCGACTCGCGCAGGCCGTACAGCAGCGACAGCGCGGGGGTGTACGGGAAGTACCCGGTCGCGTTCTGCTTCCGCATGTCGTTGAAATCGAAGTAGCACCGCGACAGGCGGGCGGTGTCGTACTTCGACGCGGCCTTGGGACTCACCGCGACGATCCCCAGACCCGCCGGGAGCATGAAGCCCTTCTGCGAGCCGGTCACGGCGCAATCCACGCCCCACTCGTCCATGCGGAAGTCGATGCTGCCGATCGAGCTCACCCCGTCCACCAGCAGGAGCGCGGGGTGGCGCGCGTCGTCGAGCGCCTTCCGCATGCCGGCGAGGTCGCTGGTGACGCCGGTGGCGGTCTCGTTGTGGGTAAAGAGCACCGCCTTGATCTCGTGCCCCGTGTCGGCGGCGAGCGCCTCGTGGTAGCGCTCGATCGGGGCGCCCTGGCCCCACTCGGTCTCGAGCACGTCCACCTTGAGCCCGAGCCGCTGGGCCATGTCGATCCAGAGATGACTGAACTGCCCGAAGCGGGCGGCGAGCACGCGGTCGCCCGGGCTCAGGGTGTTGCTGAGCGACGCCTCCCACGCCCCGGTGCCGCTCGAGGGGAAGATGAACGTCTCAGCCTTGGTGGTCTTGAAGACCTTCTTGAGGTCCTGCAGTACCGGGGCAGCCAGCGACGGAAAGTCGGACGACCGGTGATCTTCCATCGCGACGTGCATCGCGCGGAGAATGCGGTCGGGCGTGTTCGTGGGACCGGGGACCAGGAGGAAGTTTCGGCCGGCCATGCGCGCAACCTCGCGGTGGAAGAAAGAACGAGGCAGAGGCGCCGGACGCCCCCGCCGGATTCGACTACATTGCAGGCGCACCTGCCCGAATATTTATGCGTCAGCCCATGTATACCACTTTGTGCTTTTTTTCACAAGCCTAGCCCGTGCCCCCTGATCCCGCCTCGCGCGAGCTCCTGATCGAGCTCTACCGGGCGGCCACCGCGGCCGTGGACCCCGCGCCCGCCCTCCGGGCGCGCCTGGCCGCGCTCCCGCCTCATTCCGGCCGCCGCTGGATCCTCGCGCTGGGCAAGGCGGCCGGCCCGATGGCCCGCGCCGCGGTGGAGACGCTCGCCGGATGGGGGGCAGAGCCCGCGGGCGGCGTCATCGTGGCCCCGGCGCTCGAGCCCGCGCCGCACGGCGCGCTCACCGTCGTCCGCGGTGACCATCCCGAACCCGGCGCGGGGTCGCTCGCGGCCGCCCATGCGCTGGGCGAGGCGGCCGCCCGCATCCCGGCCGACGACGAGGTATGGGTGCTCCTCTCGGGCGGCGCCACCAGCCTGCTCGCCGCCCCGGTCGATGGCCTGACGCCGGAGGAGCTGCGCGCGCTGTATGCCCTCCTCCTCGGCTCGGGCCTCGACATCACGGCGATGAACCGCATCCGGAAGCGGTTTTCCCGCTGGGGCGCCGGGCGGCTGGCCGAAGCGCTGGCGCCGGCGCGGGTCCGCGTCTTCGCGGTCTCCGATGTCATCGGCGACGAGCTTGCCTCCATCGGCTCCGGCCCCTGCGTGCCCGACCCGGCCACGGCCGCCGACGTACGCTTGCTGCTCGAGGATGCCGGGCTCTGGGACCGGGTGCCCGGTGCCGCCCGTCGCGCGCTGCTGGCATCGGAAGCGGGGGAAACGGCGGACACGCCAAAGCCCGGAGATGGGGCCTTCGCGCGAGTGACCCTCGAGCTGATCGCCAGTAATCGCCTGGCCGTCGAAGCAGCGGCGACGCGCGCGGTGGAGCTGGGTCTCCGCGCCGAAGTGGTGGACACCCCGTTGGCCGGCGAGGCGGCCGCCGCCGGCGCGCGTATCGCAGCCGCCCTGCTCCAACATTGCCAGCGCCCGGCGAACCCGCAACGGTCCGGCCGGCGCTGCATGGTGTGGGGAGGCGAAACCACGGTCACCCTGGGCGATTCGCCGCCCGGCCTGGGCGGCCGATGCCAGGAGCTGGCCCTCTCGGCCGCGCGAGTGCTGGCCAGTGCCTCGGACGAGGTGGTCCTGCTGGCGGCCGGAACCGACGGCCGCGACGGCCCGACCGATGCCGCCGGCGCGGTGGTGGATGGCGGCACCTGGGAGGCCATCACGGCGGCGGGCCGCGATCCGGCCCGCGACCTCGCCAAGCACGACGCCTACCGCGCCCTCGACGCCGCCGGCGCGCTGGTGCGGACGGGGTTGACGGGGACGAACGTGATGGATGTGGTTATCGGGCTCGTATAGGACGGAGGGGCCTGTAATCCCCCCCCAGCACCACCGTCACTTCCACCC
>DASUXW010000093.1:0-3344 GCA_036377715.1 Gemmatimonadales bacterium | reverse complement strand
TCCGCGCCCCGGTACTCGGTGGCGGGATTGGTCAATCCCATTGCAGCGCTCCGCGCTTCCAGATGTACACGTACCCCACCGCGAGCACCGCGATGAAGACGAACATTTCGATGATGAGCAGGCCGGCCAGGTCGCCGAGCTGGCGGAAGGCCACCGCCCACGGAATCATGAACACGGCCTCGATGTCGAAGATGATGAACAGCATCGCGACCAGATAAAACTTGACCGAGAACCGCTCGCGGGCGTCCCCCAGGACGGGCATCCCGGATTCATAAGGAGCGATCTTGGTGGGGGTCCGGCGGTAGGTCGAGAGGACGTGCGAGAGCCCCAGCATCAGGATCGCGTTCGCCACGACGAAGACGATCAGGATCAGGATCGGAATGTAGGGCTGAAGCATACGCCTCGGCTTTCGTGAATTTTTTCACTTATCTTGCAGAAGGTAACCGACTTAGAGGGTCAATTCAACCCGCGCGATGTCCGGCTATATTCCCCGCCCGACGCGCCAACGCACGCCCACCCACGAGGATGCAGTGTCCATCAAGTCCGACCGCTGGATCCGCCGCATGGCCCGCGAGCAGGGGATGATCGACCCGTTCGTGGACTGCCAGGTGCGCCAGACCGACGCGCAGGGCCGGCGGGTGATCTCCTACGGCGTCTCGAGCTACGGCTACGATATGCGGGTGGCGCCCGAGTTCAAAATCTTCACCAACGTGCTGAGCGCGGTGGTGGACCCCAAGGAATTCGACTCCCGCAGCTTCGTCGAGTTCGACGGCGAGGTCTGCATCGTCCCGCCCAACAGCTTCGCCCTGGCGCGGTCGGTGGAGTACTTCCGGATCCCGCGTAACGTGCTGACCATCTGCGTGGGCAAGAGCACCTACGCCCGCTGCGGCATCATCACCAACGTGACCCCGTTCGAGCCCGAGTGGGAGGGCCACGTGACGCTCGAGATCAGCAATACCACGCCGCTGCCCGCGCGGATCTACGCCAACGAGGGGATCTGCCAGGTCCTCTTCTTCGAGGCGGACGCGGACGACGTGTGCGAGACCAGCTACGCCGACAAGGCCGGCAAGTACCAGCGGCAGACCGGCGTCACGCTGCCCAAGCTCTGACCCGCGGACCCCCTCATGCGCGCACTGCTGCTTCTTCTCGTGCTGGCGGCCCCTCTGGCCGCCCAGCAGCCCGATTCGGTCGTTCCGACTCAGCCGACCCGACCGCTCAACCTGCAGCCGGCGCTCAAGCCGCCGGTGGCCGACACGGGAATCTTCAGCCCGGTGCCGCTCCCGGAGGCGAACCGCGTGCGCGCGCCGAACGGGGCGCCGGGTCCGGCCTACTGGCAGCAGCGCGCCGACTATACCATCCGGGCGACGCTCGACACCGCGACCAGGCGCATCAGCGGCACGGAGCAGATCCGCTACACCAACAACTCGCCCGATACGCTGCGCTTCGTGTGGATGCAGCTCGATCAGAACCTGTTCCGCCGGGGGAGCATCGGCTCGCTGCTGTTCGAGGCGGAGAGCCGGTTCGGGGGCGCCGGCTTCGAGGGCGGCTTCGAGATCGCGAGCCTCACGCAGACGAGCTCGCCCGCACCGACGGGCACGCGCAAGCGGAGCACCCGGCCGTCCGCGCCGGTCGCGCTCCGCCACCGGGTGGACGATACGATGATGTACGTGGATCTCGCGACGCCCATCCCGCCGGGCGGGAGCACCATTCTGGACCTGACCTACGCCTTCAACGTCCCCGAGCACGGGGCCGACCGCATGGGGCGCGACGGGAGCCTGTACGAGATCGCGCAGTGGTACCCGCGCCTGGCGGTGTACGATGACGTCCACGGCTGGAACACCGACAAATATCTGGGCCAGGGCGAGTTCTACCTCGAGTACGGTGACTTCGACTACGCGGTCACCGTTCCCGCCGGCTACATCGTCGCCGGATCGGGCACGCTGCAGAACCCGGAGGAGGTCCTCACCGCGGCACAGCGGAGCCGCCTGGCCGCGGCCGTCAAGTCGGATACCACGATCGCGATCGTGACGCCGGCCGAGCTCGCGTCGGGCGCCGCGCGGCCCACCCGCGACGGCACCCTCACCTGGCACTTCCGGGCCGAGCGGGTGCGCGACGTCGCCTGGGCGGCCTCGCCCGAGTACCAGTGGGACGCGTCGGGATGGAACGGGATTCTGGCGCAGGCGTACTACCGGCCGTCGGCCACCGACACGTGGAAGGATGCGGCGAAGATGAGCCGGTACTCGATCCTCGAGTACAGCAAGCGGTGGTACCCGTACGCCTACCCCCAGATCTCCGCCGTCGAAGGCCCGGTCTCCGGCATGGAATACCCGATGGTGGCGATGGAGGCGCGGGGCGACGACCTCGCCGACCTGTACAACGTGGTCACCCACGAGATCGGCCACATGTGGTATCCCATGATGGTCGGCTCCGACGAGCGGCGCTACGCTTGGATGGACGAGGGGTTCAACACCTTCATCAATACCTTCTCGGAAGAGGACTACTGGCGCCGGGACGACAGCAACGTGCGGCGGCAGGAAAGCCGGTTCGTCACGGCGCTCGACCAGACGCCCACCGCGCAGCCGATCATGACGCCGGCGAACCGCTACCGCACCAACGAGAACCTCGGCAGCCTGGCCTACGTGAAGCCGTCCATCGTGCTGCTGGCCCTCCGGAACAAGGTGCTGGGGCCCGAGGTGTTCGACTCCGCGTTCCGCGAGTACACCCGGCGCTGGGTCTTCAAGCACCCGCAGCCGGCCGATTTCTTCCGCACCATGGAGGAGGTCTCGGGCCGCGATCTCGCCTGGTTCTGGCGCGGGTTCTTCTTCACCACGGCGGCGCTCGACCAGAGCGTCGAGACGGTGATGCAGGCGCCCGACGGCGGCACCGAGGTCGTGCTGCGCAGTCTGGGTGCCGCCGTGATGCCCGTCGAGCTGCGGCTCGACTTCGCCGACAGCACCTCCGAGACCGTCAAGCTTCCGGTCGAGATCTGGTACGGCGGCAACCGGTACATCTATCGGGTGGACTCGGACAAGCAGGTGGTCAGCGCGCGGGTGAATCCGGACGGCCGGTTCCCGGACATCTCGCCGCAGAACGATGCCTGGAGCGCCGCGCCCGCGCGGCCGCCCGCCGCCACACCCTGACCTGGAGAAGCCCGTGCGCCTGAGTGTCGTCTGCCTGCTCGCCTGTGTGTCCGCCCACCCGGCCCTGGCCCAGCGCTCGGCGTCGGGCGATACCAGCGCTGCCGTCCGGTTCGAGCGGCTCGACCTCCCAACCCCGACCACGATCCGGACCGGGAGCGGCGAGCCCGGACGGGGCTACTGGCAGCAGCGGGCCGATTACGTCAT
>DASUXW010000092.1:0-9908 GCA_036377715.1 Gemmatimonadales bacterium | reverse complement strand
TTGTAGATCCCCGCGGCCTCGGTGCCGTACTGCCGGAGCAGGTGCTCGACGCTTTCAGGTGTGACGCCCAGCTCGAGCCCGCGCTCCCGGAACTGGGCGAGGTCGGCCGTCTCGCCGCCCGGCAGCGGCTCCTCGTCGGTTCTCGCCTCGGCTGAGCGCGGCCGGCCGTCGCGGAAGCGCAGCTCCCGCATGGCGCGGTCCACCACTTCCTGGGCCATGGCCCGGTAGGTGGTGAGCTTCCCGCCCACGACACTGATCATCCCGCCGGAGCCCTGCACGATCGCGTGCTCCCGCGAGCGGCTCGAGGCGCTCTTGCCGCGGGACGTGAGCAGCGGCCGGAGACCTGCCCAGGCCGAGCGCACGTCGTCCACGCCGAGCCGGGCGTTGGGAAAGCGCGAGTTGGCGGAGCGGAGGAGATACACGATCTCCTCCTCCGTCACCGAGAGCTCCTCCGGCAGCTCGGTGGTGTCGGTGTCGGTGGTTCCGATGTAGGACAGCGGCCCCCAGGGAAGGATGAAGAGCACCCGGCCGTCGATGGGGCTGGTGAAGATGATGGCGTTGCGGTGGTCGAGGCGGCTCCGGTCCACCATCACGTGGACGCCCTTGGTGGGCTGGAGCAGCGGCGCCGCGCCCGAGTCTTCGAGCAGGCGGACCCGGTCGGCCCAGGGGCCGGTGGCGTTGACTACCACGCTGGCGCGCAGGGTCGCGTGCGCGCCCGTGAGCCGATCCACGAGCGCGGCGCCGACCACCCGCCCCGCCGTTCGCTCGAGCCCGCGCACGGCGGTGTAGTTGGCCGCCAGCGCGCCGTGGTGGACCGCCGAGCGAACGGTGGCCAGGGTGAGGCGGGCGTCATCGCACTGCGCGTCGTAGAACCGCGCCCCGCCCACCAGTCCGCGCTCCCGCAGCATCGGCTCGGCCTCCAGCAGCGCGCGCTTGCCCAGCATCCGGTGCGCCCGCACATTGCGGAACAGCGCCAGGGCGTCGTACAGCCACATCCCCGCGGCGAGGCGCCAGAGCCCGACACGGTCTCCGCGGTGCAGGGGAAACACGAACGGCAGCGGCCACACCAGGTGCGGGGCGATGCGGAGCAGCGTCCGGCGCTCGCGATTGGCCTCCAGGACCAGGCGGACGTTGCCGCTCTCGAGATAGCGCAATCCGCCATGCACCAGTCGGCTCGAGCGCGAGCTGGTGCCGCCGCCGAAGTCCTGCTGCTCGACCAGCACGGTCCGGAGACCGCGCATGGCAGCGTCGCGCGCCACACCGGCGCCGGTGATGCCGCCCCCGATGACCAGCAGATCCGCGGGCTCCGCCGTGAGCTGCTCGAGCGTCGCCCGCACGGAGGATCGACCCCCGTGAGCCTGCCTCCCGTCACGCGCCTGCCCCGGCCCAGCACCTGGTTTCTGTGGCACGCTCATCGGATCTCGTCCGGGATGCGGGTGCTCGATCTGGCCTGCGGTGAAGGGCGCCACGCGATCGCCGCGGCGCTGCTGGGCGCGCAGGTGGTCGGTCTCGACCGCGACGAGGCGCGGCTCTCGACCGCGCGCGAGCTGGCCGCCGCGCAGGGGGTCACGGCGGACTGGCAGGTGGTCGATCTCGAGGGGCCCTGGCCCGACCTGGGCAGTTTTGATGCGGTTCTGGTCTTCAATTATCTTGACCGTGCGCGCATGGCCGCCGTGCGCGATCTGGTCGCGCCGGGCGGACTGCTGATCATGGAATCGTTTCTCACCACACAGCGCGAGCTCGGGTGGGGCCCGAATTCGGACGACCACCTGCTGCGCCCGGGCGAGCTGGCGCGGCTGATCGCGCCGCTCCGGATCCTGCACGGGCGCGAAGCGCTGGAGCCGGTCGATGCCGAGCGCTGGCGCGCGGTCGCAAGCGCGGTGGGGCGGCGCGACTGAAAGTTACCAGCGGTGAGCGGTGAGCGGTACGCGGGCCGCCCCCCTCCCCGTGAGACTTCCTGCTCACCGCTTACCGCTCACCGCTCACCTACTGGACTCCATGCCCGACTTCAGGCCCGGCCGGCGCGTGGCCATCGTGGCCGGCCTCCGTACGCCCTTCGCCAAGAGCGGGACCGTCTTCCGGGACGTGACCGCGACGGCGCTCGCGCGCCATGCCGCCCGCGAGCTGCTCGTGCGCAGCGAGCTCGACGGCCGCGAGGTGGACGAGGTCATCTTCGGCCAGGTGGTGCCGTCGGTGCGCGCGCCCAACGTGGCGCGCGAGGTGAGTCTCCTGCCGCAGCTCCTGCCCAGCGTACCGGCGTACACGCTCAATCGGGCGTGCGCCTCCGCCGCCCAGGCCATCACCAACGCCGCCGACCAGATCGCGCTCGGACACGCCGACACCATCCTGGCGGGCGGGGTGGAGACGCTCTCCGACATCCCGGTGCTCCACTCGCGGCGGTTCAGCCGGATCCTGGTCGAGGCGGGAAAGGCGAAGAGCGTCGGCGCCCGGGTGGGTGCGCTCGCCCGCACTCGGCCGCGCGACCTCGTCCCCGTCACTCCCGCCGTGGCCGAGCCCTCCACCGGTGAGACGATGGGCCAGTCCGCCGAGAAGATGGCCAAGGAGAACGGGATCAGCCGCGAGGCCCAGGACCGCTATGCGCTCATGAGCCATCAGCGTGCCGCCGCCGCGACAGCCGATGGCCGGCTCACGGCGGAGATTGCGCCCTGGTTCGGCGGCCCCGACCTCGACCAGATCGTCACTGCCGACAACGGGATCCGGAGCGATACCTCGCTCGAGGCCCTGTCCGAGCTCCGTCCCGTGTTCGACCGCCGGTACGGCACGGTCACCGCCGGCAACGCCTCCCCGCTCACCGATGGCGCCTCCGCGGTGCTCCTGATGTCCGAGGAGAAAGCCGCCGCGCTGGGCCACGAGCCGCTCGCGTTCATCCGGAGCTATGCCGCCGCGGCGGTGGACCCCGGGTGGCAGCTGCTCATGGGCCCGGTGTACGCGGTGCCGCGCGCGCTCGAGCGGGCCGGCATCGTGTGGGCCGAACTGGGCGTGGTGGAGATCCATGAGGCGTTCGCGGCGCAGGTGCTCTCCAACGTCCAGGCGTGGGGCTCGGCGGCGTGGGCGGAGCGGCTCGGGCTGGCCGGGCCCGTGGGCCAGGTGGACTGGGACTGCACCAACGTGATGGGCGGCTCGATCGCGGTCGGGCATCCGTTCGGCGCCACCGGCGCGCGGCTGGTGACGACGCTCGCGAACGAGATGCGCCGCCGCGACGTCCAGTTCGGCCTGGTCTCCATCTGCGCGCAGGGCGGGATGGGGTTTGCGCTCGTGCTGGAACGCGACTAGTGTCGGCGCTCACGACCACCGTCGAGGACGGGATCGCGGTCGTCACGTTCGACCTGCCGGGCTCGCCCGTCAACAAGCTGAGCGATGCGGTCAAGGTGGAGTTCGAGGCGCTCCTCATTCGCCTGCGCGACGACGCCGGCATCCGCGCCACGGTCCTCATCTCGGGCAAGCCCGACAGTTTCATCGCTGGCGCCGACATCGACGAGTTCACCTCGCTCACCACCGAGAGCGCCGCCGAGCGGCTGAGCTTCGAGGGGCAGGAGATGGTGAACCGGGTGGAGGCGCTGCCCAAGCCGGTGGTGGCCGCCATCAACGGGGCGTGCCTGGGTGGCGGCCTCGAGCTCGCGCTGGCCTGCCACTACCGCATCGCCACCGATTCACCCAAGACCCAGCTCGGGCTGCCCGAAGTGCAGCTCGGCCTCATCCCGGGCGCGGGCGGCTGTCAGCGGCTGCCGCGGCTCATCGGCGCGCGCGCGGCGCTCGACCTGATCCTCACCGGCAAAAGCGTGCGCGGCGCCAAGGCGCTCCGGCTCGGGCTGGTGGATGAGCTGGTGCCGCGGAGCATCCTCAAGGCCACCGCCGTCGCGGCGGCCGACCGGCTCGCGCGGCAGGGCGCGGCGCGGCGCCAGCCCGTCGGGGGGATCCGCGCCTATGTGCTCGACCGCACAGCCACCGGCCGGCGCATGGTATATCGCGCGGCCGAAAAGCAGGTGCGCGAGCGGACCGGCGGTCACTACCCCGCGCCGCTCCGGGCGCTCGAGGCGGTCCGCGTGGGGCTGGAGCAGGGCATCGCCGCGGGCCTCGCCGAGGAGCACCGCGCGTTCGGCGAGCTCGCCGTGGGCGACGTGTCCCGCAAGCTGGTGCAGATCTTCTTTGCCACCACCGCGCTCAAGAAGGACGACGGCATCGCGCCGGGTGCCGCCGTGCCCCGTCAGATCCGCCGGCTCGGCGTGGTCGGGGCCGGGTTCATGGGGGCCGGGATCGCGGGGACCGCCGCGGCCAACGTCGAGGTGGACACCAGGCTCAAGGACGCCGACCTGGCGCGGGTGGGAAAGGGGCTCAAGGCCGCGGACGACATCGCGGCCGACCGGCTCCGCCGCAAGCGGATCACCCGGCCGCAGTACGAGCGCCTGCGGGCGCTCCTGTCGGGCGGCGAGGACTATCGCGGGTTCGGCCGCGCCGATCTGGTGATCGAGGCGGTGTACGAGGACCTCGACCTCAAGCGCCGCGTGCTGAACGAGGTCGAGGCCGTGACCGGGCCCGAGGCGATCTTCGCGAGCAACACGTCCACGATCCCGATCCGGGAGATCGCGGCGCACGCGGCGCGCCCGGACCGGGTGCTCGGCATGCATTTCTTCTCGCCGGTGGAGAAGATGCCGCTCCTCGAGGTGATTCCGACCGAGGCCACCGCGCCCGAGTCGATCGTCACCGCCGTCCGGTTCGGCCGGCGTATGGGCAAGACCGTCATCGTCGTGGCCGACCAGCCCGGCTTCTGGGTCAATCGCATCCTCTCGCCCTACCTGAACGAGGCGGCGATCCTCCTCACCGAAGGGGTGCCGATCGAGCTGATCGACCGGACGATGACCGCCTGGGGCTTTCCGGTGGGACCGATCGCCCTGCTGGACCAGGTCGGCCTCGACGTCGCCGAGAAAGCGGCGGCCGTCATGCACGCCGCGTTCGGCGACCGGCTGCGCCCGCCCGAGACCATCGCGCGGCTGCTCGCCGACGGCCGGCTCGGGCGGAAGAGCGGCCGCGGATTCTACCGCTATCGCGACGGACACAAGGCCGGGGTGGACCAGAGCGTCTATCGACTGCTCGGCGTGCGCCGCGTCGAGGACGCCGATCCCGCGCTGATCGAGCGGCGGCTGGTCCACGCCATGCTCAACGAGGCCGCCGCGGCGGTGGACGACGGGGTGGTGCGGAGCCCGCGCGACGGCGACGTGGGCGCGCTCTTCGGCATCGGCTTTCCGGCCTTCCGCGGCGGGCCGCTCGGGCTCATCGACGACCTCACCCCGGGCCGCGTGGTCGACGTGCTGCGCGATCTGGAGGACGTGCACGGTGCGAGGTTCGCCCCCGCCGCGAGCCTGCGCGAGATGGACGCGCACGGCCGGCGCTACTATCCCGCCTGACGAGCGCGATGTGAAACACTGAGCGCGCCACGCGTTCACGCGTGCGACGCCGCCCCCTTCCCGCTCCACACAGTCCATTCCGAAACACGCCGTCGCTCGCACCGCGAGCCGTGTACGTCGCGCCGGCATTCCGGCAGGTCGCGACGGAAGCGTTGTGCCGTCGAAAGTCGAACGTCACTGTGGTTCGTCGTGTCGCGCCCGCTCGCGGGCGCCCATTCCTTTCGGCAGCAGCTCACGGAGCTCCCCATGACCCTCCCTCGTGTGGCGATCAGCGGCCTCGCCCGCGCGGCGCTTGCCGCGTGCGGCGTCGTCGCGTTCCTGGCCCCGCCGGCCGCGGCGCAGCAGCCGCAGCAGCCGGCTACGCTGACCGGCACGGTGACCAGCGCCGCGGGCGCGCCCCTCGGCCAGGCCACCGTGCTCGTGCAGGACCTCAACCTCGGCGCCACGACCCGGGCCGACGGCACGTACTCCATCGCGATTCCCGGCGCACGCATGCCGGCGCAGCCGGTGACGGTGACCGCGCGCGCGGTGGGATTCAAGCCGACCACGGTGCAGGTGGCGCTGCAGGCCGGGTCGAACGCGCAGAACTTCAGCCTGGCGGAGAACCCGCTCCGACTGGGCGAGATCGTGGTGACCGGCGCGGGGACGGTGTCCGAAGTCGAGAAGCTCGGCACCGGCCGCAGCGCGGTGGACTCCACCGCGATCGAGAGCAGCAACGAGGCCAACATCGTCAACGCCCTGGCCGCGAAGGCGCCCAACGTGCAGGTAACCTCGAGCTCGGGCGATCCCGGCGCGTCCTCGTTCATCCAGGTGCGCGGGACCACGACGATCACCGCGTCGGACGGCCAGCCGCTCGTCGTGGTGGACGGCGTGCCGGTGGACAACTCGATCAGCTACAACAATCCACTGAGCAGTGCCCTCAACGCGAGCTCCGCGCCGCCCAACCGCGCGCTCGACATCAACCCCGACGACATCGCGAACGTGGAGATCCTCAAGGGCGCGGCCTCCGGCGCGATCTACGGCTCGCGCGCGGGCCAGGGCGTCATCCTGGTCACCACCAAGCACGGGCAGGCGGGGCCGACGCGGTACTCGCTCCGGAGCTCGATCGGGCTCAACCAGCACGGCCGGCTACCCGACTTCCAGACCACGTACGGCCTGGGCTCGGGCGGGATCGCCCCGGCCTGCGTGAGCGGCGGCGCGACGAACTGCATCGTGCCGTTCGCGTCGGCCGGGAGCTGGGGACCGCTGCTCGCCCCGGGTGCGCCGGTCTTCGATCACTCCGACGAGATGTTCCAGGACGGGTACACCACCGACAATACGCTCACGATCTCGGGCGGGAACGAGCGGACCACGTTCTACCTCTCGGGCGGGTACAACTACGATCGCGGCTACATCGTGGGGCCCAACAGCCACTACCGCCGTATCGCGGTGCGGTTCAACGGCACCCATCGGCTGTTCGACAACCTGAAGGTGGGGGCCAACGTGGCCTACAGCGACGGGAGCGGCGGGTTCGTGGTGAGCCGGAACAGCACCGAAGGCCTGCTCCTCGGCGCCTGGCGCACCCCGCCCGACTTCAACAATCAGCCGTTCCTCGACCCGACCACGGGACTGCACCGCTCGTTCCGCTTTCCCAATCCGGGCGCGGGCAGCGAGCAGCAGAGCCGGATCTACGACAACCCGTTCTTCTCGGCCGAGGAGAACGTCTCCACCAGCGACGTGGGACGCACCTACGGCAACGTCAGCGCGGAATACGCCGCGCTCAAGTGGCTCACGTTCAACTACACGCTCGGGCTCGACTACGCCAACGACGAGCGCACCCAGGGCTGGCCGTGGCAGACCTCGAACACCACCGTGGTGGGCGTGAACGGGGTGGGCGGCGTCAATGCCGGCTACATCCGGACCAGCCAGATCGACCACAACCTCACCGCGACCGCGCGCTACACCATGAGCCCCATCTGGTCGGGCACGGTCACGGTGGGACAGAATCTCAACTCGAACAGCTACCAGAGCCGCCAGACACTTGGCACCGGGCTCATCGCCCCGCAGCCGTTCAATCTGGGCAATACCGCGTCCCAGCTTCCGCCCTACGACTTCCGGCAGACGATCCGGCTCGAGTCGTACTTCGCGCAGGTCACGGCCGATCTGTACGACCAGTTGTTCCTGACCGCCGCGGTGCGGAACGACGGCGCCTCCACGTTCGGGCTCAGCGACCGCCGCAACTGGTTCCCCAAGGGCAGCGCGGCGTGGACGTTCTTCCGCGGCGCCGGCGACCAGAACCGCTGGCTCACCTTCGGCAAGCTGCGCGCGGCCTACGGGCAGAGCGGAACGCAGCCGCTCCCATATCTGCTCCCGACCGTGTTCTACTCGAGCACCCTGGCCGAAGGCGGGTGGGGGCCCAGCAGCTCGACCCAGCTTGGCGGCGTGGGCGGTCTCGTCACCCGCTACAACCTGCCGACCACCGAGCTCGGGCCCGAGCGGGTGAAGGAGTTCGAGACCGGCATGGACCTCGGGCTCTTCGGCGACAAGGCGGACTTCGGCGTCACCTATTACCGGCAGAACTCGAGCGGGGTGATCCTCAACATCCCGGTCGCCGGGAGCAGCGGCTACACCGAGAAGCCGGCCAACGCGGCCTCGCTCCGCAACATCGGCTGGGAGCTGGCGCTCAACGTGCGGCCAGTCACCACGCGTGACTTCTCGTGGGAGGTCGGCGCGCAGTGGGCCAACAACAAGAGCCTGGTGACCGACCTGGCCGGCGTACAGTTCGCGCCGTTCCCGTTCAGCGGCGGTTCCAACGGCCTCGGCGTGCAGGGCGTGGCCATCGAAGGCCAGCGGATCGGCGTGTTCTACGGCACCGACTACGTCCGCTGCGGCCGCGGCCTCGTGATCAACGACGTGAGCATCGATCAGACGGCGGGACAGTGCCAGGGCGCGCCCGCGGGCGCGCTGTACATCGACGAGAGCGGCTATCCGCAGCTCGACGCATCCAACAACTACATCGTCGGCGACCCCAACCCCGACTGGACCGGCTCGCTGCGCACCGCGTTCCGCTACAAGGGGATCTCGCTCACCGGATTGCTCGACATCCGGCACGGCGGCCAGAACTACAACGGCACGCGCGGCGCCATGGATCACTTCGGCACCTCGAAGGAGTCGCAGGTGCTCCGCGACGGCGGGAACTACGTCTTCGGTCAGAACTACTTCCAGGGGCAGCAGGTGGCCGGGCCGGGAGCGGGCATGGCCGTGCCGCTCAACGAGGCCTGGTTCACCGGTCCGGGCGGCGTGTTCAACGGCCCGGTGTCCGCGTTCATCGAGGACGCGGGCTTCGTCAAGCTCCGGGAGATCTCGGTGGGCTACACGTTCAACGCGCCCTGGGTCAACCGGCTGATCGGGTTCAGCAGCATCGACGTCCGCGTCGCGGGCCGCAATCTGGTGACCTGGACCGATTACACGGGGATCGATCCCGAGACCTCGCTGCTCGGCGCGGCGACCTCGGTACGCGGGATCGACTACTTCAACAACCCGCAGACCCGGTCGTTCATCTTGTCGCTCACCCTCAACCGCTGACGTCGGGCGGAGAACCACAGGATGACAGCCATGAGACACGCATGGACGCTGGCAGCCGCGGTGGCACTCGCCCTGGGCTCGACGGCCTGCAACGATTTTCTGTCGGGGAACGGGATCAGCACCGACCCCAACAACATCGACAAGCTCACCCGCCCGGGGCCGCTGTACATCGGCGTGCAGGCCGCCCAGGGCGTGCAGTTCCAGGGGCAGCTGGCACGCAACGCCGCGATGTACGTACAGCAGATCTCCGGCAATTCGCGCCAGCAGATCGGGTTCGACCGCTATGCGATCGACCCGGTGACGATCGATCCGTACTGGACCTCGGTCTACGGGTCCAACCGCACGCTGAACGGCGGCGGCGGGCTGCTCGACATCCGCAAGATGGAGCAGCTCGCGCGTGCCGTGGGCGACTCGCTCTACATCGGCATCGGGAAGGTGTATGAGGCGCTGGTGATCGGCACCGCCGCCGACATCTGGGGGGACATTCCCTACCGCGAGGCGGCCGACTCGAACAATCCGACGCCCGCCTTCGACCCGCAACTGCAGATCTATGCCGACCTGCAGGCGCAGCTCGACTCGGCGATCACCATCTACCTGCCGGCGGCCGGACCGACCAACCTCGGGCCGCCGCAGGACAACGCCGAGCTGATCTACGCCGGCCGCGACGCCGCCGGCCTGGCGGAGGTGTACACCCAGGTGGCGCACTCGCTCAAGGCCCGGTTCTACATGCACACCGCCGAGGTGGATCCGAACGCCTACGCGCTGGCCCTGGCCGAGGTGCCGCTCGGGATCAACAGCCCCGCGAACGACTTCAACTGGTTCGCGGATGCGACGCCCAACGGGAACAACATCTGGTGGCAGTTCCAGGCCACCAGGGGCGACATCGCGCCGGGCTCGGCGATGATCGACGTCATGCAGCGC
>DASUXW010000091.1:0-22866 GCA_036377715.1 Gemmatimonadales bacterium | reverse complement strand
GAGCTGCGACGTCCGCGTGATCCCCAACTTCGTCAATCTGGAGGAGTACCGGCCCGGCGAGCCCGGGGCCCGCGCCAGCGTCGCCCCCGAGGGCAACAAGGTGATCACCCACGTCTCGAACTTCCGCGAGGTGAAGCGGGTCAAGGACGTCGTCCGGGTGTTCGCCCGGATCCGGCGGGCCATGCCCGCCACGCTGATCATGGTGGGCGACGGCCCCGACCGCGTCGACGCCGAGCACGAGGCCCGCGAGCTCGGCGTCACGGCCGACGTCCGGTTTCTCGGCCGGCTCGATTCGGTCGCCTCGCTGCTGCAGGCGAGCGACCTGTTCCTGCTGCCGAGCCAGACCGAGTCGTTCGGGCTCGCCGCGCTCGAGGCGATGGCCTGCGGCTCGCCCGTGGTCGCAACGCGCGCGGGCGGCATCCCCGAAGTGGTGGACGACGGCGTCACCGGGATCCTCGAGCCGGTGGGCTCGGTCGAGGCCATGGGCCGCCGCGCGGTCGAGCTGCTGCGCGACACGCCGCGCCACGAGGCGATGCGCGACGCGGCCGTGGCCAAGGCCCACGGGTTCTCCGCCGACCGGGTCGTTCCGATGTACGAGGCGCTCTACCGCGAGGTCCTGGGATGATCGGTGATCGGCACCGCTGAGGTCCTCGCCAAGGCCGCGATCCTCGGCCTGGTCGAGGGCGTGACCGAATTCATCCCCGTCTCGTCCACCGGACACCTGATTCTCGCGAGCCACTGGCTCGGGATGACGGGCGATGCCGCCAAGACGTTCGACGTGTTCATCCAGCTCGGCGCCATCCTGGCCATCGTCTGGCTCTACCGCGCGCGGCTGACGCGCACGGTCCTGGCGGCGGGCGCCGACCCCAAGAGCCGGCGCCTGCTGCTCAACCTGGCCATCGCGTTCCTGCCGGCGGCGATCGTGGGCTTTCTGTTCCACGACTGGATCAAGGCGCGGCTGTTTACGCCGATGGTCGTCGCGGCGGCTCTCGTGATCGGGGGGATCGCGATTCTGGTGATCGAGTGGGCTCACCCACGGACGACCGTGGACGACGCCGGCGAGGTCGAGCCGAGGACCGCGCTCGGCATCGGGTTGGCGCAGGTGCTCTCGCTGATCCCGGGCACCTCGCGCTCGGGCGCCACGATTATGGGCGGCTACGCCCTGGGCCTTTCCCGGCGGGCCGCGACGGAGTTTTCGTTCTTTCTCTCGATTCCGATCATGTTCGCGGCCACGATCTATGATCTGCTCAAGAGCCTCGACACGCTCGGCGCCGCCGACGCACCGGCGTTCGCCGTGGGGTTCATCGTGGCGTTCATCTCCGCGGTGATCGTGGTCCGCGCCTTTCTGCGGTACGTGTCGCACCACAGCTTCGCGGCGTTCGCGTGGTACCGGATCGCGCTGGGCATCGTGCTGCTGCTGGTGCTCCGATGACGGCACGCGTGCCGGCGGTGGTCGTCCTGGCGCAGGCGGACTCGACGATGGACGTGCTGCACGATCTGGCGCAGGGCGGGGCCCCCGCGGGGACCACGGTCGTGGCGGAGGAACAGGTGAACGCGCGCGGGTCGCGCGGGCAGCGCTGGATCTCGCCGCCCGGCGGGCTCTGGCTCAGCGTGCTCCTGCGGCCCGACCCCGCTGGCTTCGAGCTGACGGGACTCCGGGCCGCGCTGGCGGTCGCCGAGGCGCTCGACGGTGCGGGGCTCGCTGGGCTCGTGCGGCTCAAGTGGCCCAACGATCTGATGCTGCACGAGCGCAAGGCGGGCGGCATCCTGTGCGAGGCGCGCTGGCACGGGACCGATCTGGCCTGGGTGGCGGTCGGGCTCGGTCTCAACGTCAACAACCCCCCGCCGGCGGAGCTGGCGACGCTCGCTACGCATCTCTCCACCGCGCAGCCGTCGCTCACGGCGGCCGACCTGATCTCGCCCGTGGTGGAAGCGCTTCGCACGATCGACGGCGCCGGCGGCCCGCTCACCCACGACGAGCGCGACCGCTACGGCCGGCGCGACTGGCTCCGGGGCCGCCGACTCCAGGGTCCGCTCGCCGGGACGGCCGTGGGAATCGGCGCGGACGGTGCGCTGCTCGTGCGCCGGGCCGACGGCGAGACGAGCGCGGTGCGAGCGGGGACCGTCGTGCTGGCGGGTCCCGGCTTCCCGGCGGATCTTTCGTCATGCTCCTGACCCTGGACATCGGCAATACCGAGATCACCGTCGGGCTGTTCCGCGACGCGGAGCTGGAGGCGCACTGGCGGCTCACCACCAATCCGGGACGCACCCCCGACGAGTGGGGCAGCGCGATCGGCGGCTTCGTCCTCGGGGCGGGGCACTCACCCAACGAGGTGCGCGCGGTGTGTCTCGCCTCCGTCGCCCCGTCGGTCACGCAGGCGGTGGTGAGCGGCGTCGCACGCATCACCGGATGCACCGGCGTGCAGGTGGACGCGCGCTCGCCGCTGCCGGTGAAGCTCGAGGTGGACGAGCCGCTGAGCGTGGGCGCCGACCGGATCGTCAACGCGCTCGCGGCGATGGAGCTCTACCGCGAGGACACCATCGTGGTGGACTTCGGCACCGCGACCACCTTCGACTGCGTCACCGCCGACGGCCGATTCCTGGGCGGCGTGATCATGCCGGGGCTCCGCACCGCCGCCGACCAGCTCACCCAGCGCACGGCCAAGCTCCCCGCGACCGAGCTCCGCGCCCCCGAGCGTGTCATCGGCCGCCGCACCGAGGAGTGCATCCAGTCGGGCGTGCTGTTCGGCACCGCGGAAGCAGTGGACGGCCTCGTGCGCCGGATTCGCGCCGAGTGGCCCGGCAGCCGACGGCCGATCGTCGTCGCGACCGGCGGGCTTGCGAACGTGGTAGCACCGCTCAGCGCCACGATCGAGCAGACCGACCCGGACCTGACCCTCCGCGGCCTCCATCTCGCAGCCGGCCACCTCGGACTCGCGTGGTGAGTCCGACCCGGGAGGCCGGTTACCGTCTCCTCGGCCGCCGCCTCGACTATCTCCTGCACCTGCGTCCCGCCGAGTGGCCGATCATGGCCGCGCACACCGCGGTGGGCTCCCTGCTCGCGGTAGGACTCACCGGCGCGGCGCACGGCGTCCGGCTCGGCCCGGCGCTCGCGGGGCTGGTCCTCTGGGTGGTGTGCCTTAACGGCGGGACCCTCGCGCTCAACAGCGCCTTCGATCGCGACGAGGGCGACATCGCGTACCTGCGTCGCCCGCCGGCGCCGCCGCGCCGTCTGGCGCTGTTCGCGCTCGGGCTCATGGGCGCCGGGCAGATCCTCGCCTTCGTGCTGCCGCCGGCCTTCGCCACGGTGTACGCCGTCTGCTTCGCGCTGTCGGTGGCCTACTCGGTCCCGCCGCTCCGGCTCAAGGCCGTGGCGGGCGCCGACTGGATCGTCAATATGTGGGGGTTCGGCACGCTCACGCCGTACGCGGGCTGGGCGGCCACCGGACTGCCGCTCGACCCGGCCCGGGGACTGGTGCTGCTCGCGTTCTGCCCGCTCTTCGCCGCGCTGTACCCGCTCACCCAGATCTACCAGCTCGACGAGGACCGCCGCCACGGGGACCGAACCCTGGCCACGGTGATCGGCGTGCCGGGCAGCCTGACGGCGGCGCTGATCGCGGCGGGCGCGGCCTTCGCCCTGTTCGCGGCCGGCGGACTCCGCGCCGGCTGGCGCACGTCCGGCGGCGACCTCTGGCGCTGGGGCGGGCTCGCGACCGCGCTTGCCGCCTGGGCGCTGGTGCTGGTGCCCTGGCGGCAAGCCTGGGCGGGATGGAACCCGCGCGACCACGAGCGCGGGATGTACCGCGCTCTGGGCGCGTGGGCGGTCACCGACCTCGTCGCCGTCCTCGCCTGGGGAACCTGAACGGGCCACTTGGCCCGGCTCCGGGCCGCTGCGTATACTACGGCACTCCTCCTCGCTCCCGGAGACGGCATGCACCCGGCGGTTGACTCCCACGCCACCTACGACGTGACCAACGTGCCCGCCATCGTGAACGGCGCGGTGAAGCTGGGTCTCATCGAGTGCATCATGGTGGTGCTGGTCTCGATCGTTTCGCACCTGCTCCCCAATGGCGCGCTCCAGACGATCCTCGTGGCGCTGCTGGTCCTCATCGGCCTGGCCGCGGTCACGCTCCTGCCCGGACTGTGGACTCGAGCGCGCACCATCGAAGGAATCGCCGGCGCCGCCGGAATCGGGCTCGGCGCCACCCTCGTCTTCCTACTGGTGGACGTGACCCTGCTGCAGAACCTCGGCGTGTGGGGCAACCGCTGGCAGGCGCTCGGCGGCGACAGCGACTGGTGGTACCACCCGGTGTGGTGGATGGTCGGAACCTTCCTGCCGTGGTTCGGCGCGTGGATGCTCGCGGGGCAGCTCGTTCATGGAGGCCGGGTCTCGCCGGTGGCCGCGTTCGTGACGGCGCTCGCCTGCGCGGTGGTGCTGGCGATCGTCGCCGTGCTGATCCACGTCCCGCTCGCCGGCTGGAATCTCGGCACCTTCGCGGTCGCGTTCCTGCCGGGGCTCGCGCTGGCCAAGCTGCTCACCAGCCTGGGCGCCGCACGCCGCGCGTGACGCATGCGCTGGCTCCGGCTGGTCTTCCGGATCTTCGGGTGGCTGCTCACGCCGTTCCTGGCGTGGGCAGCTTCGTTTTTCGGCGCGGTGGGAGGGGCGCTCATCGCGATGCGCATGGGCGATCCGGTGGACGGGCTGGCGGTGACGGCGCTCTGCGGGGCGGCCACCGGCTTCGCCGCCATCATCCTCTGGCTGCGCTACCTGCGGCGGAGCCCCGAGGTGCGCGAGGTGCTCGCGGTCACGGAAGACGGCACCCCCGATACGGTCGAGATGGCGCTCCCCGGCCTGGGGCGGAGCGATCCGGAGTGACCGCACGCACCGCGGTTCTCGGCGTGGCGGTGCTGGGAGGTCTCGCGTGCAGCGAGCGGCCGGCGCGCGCGGCCGATGATGCGGTTCCCACCGTGCCCGATTCGCTCGCCACCACCGTCGGCGATTCGACCGAGATCTGGTTCACCCTCGCACGGCCCGACAGCGGCGGGACCGGCGCATGCACCGAGCGGGCCATCGAGATCCGCCGCGGGAGCAGCCGGACGCCGGTCCCGCTGCTGTACACCGGATCAGCTCCCGAGGTGGTCAACGACAGCACGCTGCGCGCGCGGCTCTGGAACCGCTGCGAGGCGGGCGACACCTATATGGTGAATCTCAGGACCGGGCAGCCGACACGGGAGCAGCGGTGAGATCGGCCGCGCTCGCCCTGCTCCTGCTCGCGCCAGCCGCGGGAGTGCTGGAGGCCCAGGGCATCGAGGGCAAGATCGGCCGGTTCTACGAGGGCGAGGGTTGGACGCTGTATCGCCTCGGAATGAGCCGGCCGCTCGTGGGCCCGCTCGGCACCACGCTTCATGGCGACTACATGCAGCGGGCCAACGGTGCCGAGGGCGCGTTCGGCGGGCTGGGTTTCGACGTAACGGCGTTCCAGGGCGGGGGAGGGGGACCCTATCTGGTGGCCGGCGTGGGTGCCGGCATGGGCTCGCCGCACTCGCGCTCGTTCTCCAGCATCTGGAGCTCCTGGTCCGCGGGCGCCGGCTACGAGCTGTTGCCGGCTTCGTTCATCAGGTTCGGCGTGGAGGGTCGGTGGCGGGAGATCTCGCTCGACCGCCGGACCGGGGTCGAGCTCGCCGCCGGGCTGTCCTTTAACCTGGGCGGTGGAGGCCGCAAGCCGACGCCCGCGGCCGCGCCGGGCACGGCCCTGCCCCCCGGGGGCGCGTACCCCGCGGCGGGTCGCGTCGATGCGGCCGCGCCGGCCTCCCGAGGCGCGGCGCTCGCCAGTTCGGTGGTCGAGACCGCAACTGAAGTCATGGGCCGGCCCTACGAATACGGCGGGACCGGGGCCGACGGCGAGGGGTTCGACTGCTCCGGGCTGATCCAGTACGCCTACGGCAAGCATGGCATCGCGCTGCCCCGGCGCAGCATGGATCAGGCGAAGGAAGGCGACCCGGTGAAGGTCAGCCTGACCGCGCTCGCGCCGGGCGACCTGCTCACCTTCTCGAACAGCGGCGGGCCGGTGACGCACGTGGGCCTGTACATGGGGGACGGACGATTCATCCACAGCGCCAGCCGGGGCGTCCAGGTGAGCGCGCTCAGCCCGGACGACCCCTATGGCCGGTGGTGGTACGTGCGATGGGTCGGGGCGCGGCGAATCGTCCGCTAGTGCTCCGCGCCCGCGCCGTGGTGCATGTGCTCATGGCTGGTCGTGCCGCCCATCTGCTCGCCGCGCACCTGGAGTGACGCCAGGTCACGCTGATAGCTCGGGTCGCGCGGGTCGATCTTCGGCCACTTGCTCAGATCGTCGGGGACGAACAGTCCCACCATGTGGGCCATCGCACCCTTGATCAGCGTCTCGCCGGTCGGGTTATCGTACTCGCCGACCACGCGGTACGGGTGGTTGGCCTCGAGCTTGAGCCCGTCGCCGGTGACCCCGAAGAGGCGGTGGTCCACCTTGCTCACCTTCCCCTCGGCATCGCGGGTGGCCGTGACGGTGGTAAGCACCTTTCCGGTCTTCGCGTCCTCGAGCATCACGCGCACGCCGTAATCGTGCATGTGGCCGCCGACACCCAGCAGGCGCCCACCGACCGGCAACGTGAACTCGTACGCCTTGGACGACTTGCCCGGCGGGACGTCGAAGGTGTTGCTCCCTCCGACCGTCAGGTTCACGTCCATGTAGAGCGGCATCGAGTTGACCGGGCGGGGGTTCTGGTTCTTCGGCGTCCAGAGCATCGTGACCTTGAGAAAGACGCCGTTCAGGTCCTTGCCGGTGTCGTTGTGCCAGGCCACGTACATGCCGAGCCGCATCCCCGGCTTCATCGGGATACCGATCGACTTGGGGACGGTGACCTCCGAGTCGGTCTCGGTGCCGGCGCCCATCAGCCGCTCAGCGGCGGGGTAGAGCAGCTGGCGCCGGCTGAAATTCACCATGATGAGATGGTGCATCACGTGCCGCGGCACCGGCCGGCCCTGGGCGTCGGCGAGGTCCACCCGGAACCCGCGGAACCAGCCGTCGAGGGGCCACTCGAAGTTCTGGACCGGCGTGTCATGCGACATGCCGAGGTCCATCATCGCGTGATCGTCCATCGGCGGCATGTTCGGGAGGTCGTAGGGGCCGGCGGTGATGGTCAGCTCGTGCTTCGACGAGTCCACCACCACGTTGACGGTCGCGGGTGGACCGGGGGGACCGGCCAGGGCGGAGACGGCGAGGATCGCACTCCACAACATGATGACGAAGCTCCGGGACGAGGGACGGGCAGCCGCCACGCGTTGCGCCCTGATCGGCCGCCCGGCAAGTTACGCGGCGGAACATCTGGACGGTCGAGGTCAATGTCAAGCAGCCGCACCTGGGGAGTGCTCCTGCCGCTGCTCCTGCTGTGCCCATCGGCCGGCATGGCGCAGGGGCGCCTGTTTCCGCAGGTGCCTAGCTTCGAGCTACCTCAGGCCTCTCCGAGGGTGCACGGGATCGTCGGGCGGCTGCTCTCGGCGCGGCGGGGCGACAGCCAGTTCGGCCGCGAGTCGGAAGCCGAGGTCGCGCTGGGTGAGAACTTTCCCGTGTTAGCCCTCCGGCAGGGACCGCGCCCCGTCACGCTCGGCTTCGGGACCCAGGTCTACGGCCGCTTCAGTCTGGGCGACCGCAAGAGTGCGCTCATCAGCAACGACTGGGTGGTGGGGCTCAACACCACCGCCGCACTCGGCGCGTGGACCCTCACGGGCGAGATCTACCACGAAAGCAGCCACCTGGGCGACGAGTACGGCGACCGTTTCGACGCCAGCCGGCTCGACTGGACCCGCGAGGTGGCTGCCGCCTGGGTGAGCTACGGGCCCGGCGCGTTGCGGATCACCGGAAACCTTAGCTACGTCCTGATCGACGAGCTCGACCTCAAGCGGCCTGGCGCGGCCCTGGGCGTGGACTACGCCGGGCGGCCGGTGGGCAGCTTCTTCGGCGGGCGGATCCGGCCCACGGCCGGTGTGTTCTTCGAAGGTGCGGCCGCTACCCGCTGGCGGATCAGCAGCTCCGCGAGGCTCGGCATCAGCATCGCCCGAGAGCCGGGAGGGCGTGAGCTCGGCATCGGGCTCATCGCCCATGACGGGCTCTCCACTCAGCGGCAGTTCTTCCGGCATGAGAGCCGGTACATCGGCGCCGAGCTGCGGTTCGACCTGTAGCGGTCAACATCCATCCTGTCGTCCTGACCCACGCCTGCCACGTCGCCGGCGTTGCCAACATGCGCGCTGCCGAATTGGCCCATTCGGCAGGCACCCCGCTTGCCCTAGTGTGGGCTCGAACCGCTTGACAGCGATGTCGATCGGCTTATCTTTGCGACCAGTCGTTAGCACTCTGAAATGTTGAGTGCTAATCGCCTGCCGCACAATAGCTTGCACACACCCACCAGCGCTGTGGAGGACAGAGATGGCGACTGCTACCAAGGCCAAGCCCGGACTCAAGATCCAGCCGCTCGAGGACCGCGTGGTCATCGTGCCGGCCGAGGAGACCGAGTCGATGCGCGGCGGCCTCTACATCCCGGACACGGCCAAGGAGAAGCCGACCCAGGGCGAGATCATCGCCGTCGGGCCGGGGCGGTACGAGAAGGGCCAGCGGGTTCCGGTGGACCTCAAGGTCGGCGATCAGGTGATCTACGGGAAGTACAGCGGCACGCCGTACACGTTCGACGGCGACGAGTACGTCATCATCAAGGCCAGCGACGTCCTCGCCAAGCTCGGCTGAGCGCGGCACGCACACACAAGGAGAACTGAAATGGCAGCGAAGGAGCTTCTCTTCAACAGCGACGCCCGCACCAAGCTCAAGAAGGGTGTGGACGCGCTGGCCGAGGCGGTGAAGGTCACCCTCGGTCCCAAGGGCCGGAATGTCGTCATCGACAAGAAGTTCGGCTCGCCCACGGTCACCAAGGACGGCGTCACGGTGGCCAAGGAGGTCGAGCTCACCGATCCGATCGAGAACATGGGCGCACAGATGGTGAAGGAGGTCGCCACCAAGACCTCCGACCTCGCCGGCGACGGCACCACCACCGCGACCGTGCTCGCGCAGGCGATCTTCCGTGAGGGCCTCAAGAACGTCACCGCGGGCGCCAATCCGATGGAGCTGAAGCGGGGCATTGACCGCGCGGTGGACACCGTGGTCGAGCAGCTCAAGGCGCTCTCGGTCCCGTCGGCCGGCAAGAAGGAGATCGCCCAAGTCGGCACCATCTCGGCCAACAACGACCGCGAGATCGGCAATCTCATCGCCGAGGCGATGGAGAAGGTCGGCAAGGACGGCGTGATCACGGTCGAGGAGGCCAAGGGGCTCGAGACCACGCTGGAGACCGTGGACGGCATGCAGTTCGACCGCGGCTACCTCTCGCCCTACTTCGTGACCGATCCGGAGAAGATGGAGGCGGTGCTCGACGACCCCTACATCCTGATCCACGACAAGAAGATCTCGGCGATGAAGGAACTGCTCCCGGTGCTGGAGAAGGTGGCCCAGAGCGGCCGTCCCCTCCTGCTCATCGCGGAGGACGTGGAGGGCGAGGCGCTGGCCACCCTGGTGGTCAACAAGCTGCGCGGTACGCTCAAGGTCGCGGCCGTGAAGGCGCCGGGCTTCGGTGACCGCCGCAAGGAGATGCTCCGCGACATCGCGGTGCTCACCGGCGGACAGGTCATCTCGGAGGAGGTCGGGTTCAAGCTGGAGAACGCCACGCTCAACGACCTGGGCAAGGCCAAGCGGGTCGTGATCGACAAGGACAACACCACGGTGGTGGACGGCAAGGGCAAGGAAGGCGACATCCAGGGCCGGATCAACGAGATCAAGGCCGCGATCGACAAGAGCACCAGCGACTACGACCGGGAGAAGCTGCAGGAGCGGCTGGCCAAGCTCTCGGGCGGGGTGGCGGTGATCAACGTCGGCGCCGCGACCGAGACCGAGATGAAGGAAAAGAAGGCCCGGGTGGAAGACGCGCTGCACGCGACCCGTGCCGCGGTCGAGGAAGGGATCGTCCCGGGCGGCGGCGTGGCGCTGATCCGCGCCCAGTCCTCGCTCGACAAGGTGAGAGGCACCGAGGACGAGAAGATCGGGGTAGACATCGTGCGGCGCGCGCTCGAGGAGCCGATCCGCATGATCGCCCAGAACGCGGGCGCCGAAGGGTCCATCGTGGTGGCCAAGGTGAAGGAGTCGAAGGACAAGAACTTCGGCTACAACGCGGCGACCGACACCTATGAGGACCTGGTCAAGGCCGGCGTCATCGACCCGACCAAGGTCAGCCGCACGGCGCTGCAGAACGCCGCGTCGATCGCCGGCCTCCTGCTCACCACCGAAGCCGTGGTGGTCGAGAAGAAGGAAGAGAAGCCGGCGCCGGCCGCGCCTCCGGGCGGCATGGGCGGAATGTACTGAGACCGGCTCATCGCCGATCCAGTCTCCCGAGCGAAGCGACGGAGCGAGCCCCGGGCAGGACGCCCGGGGCTTTCTTCATGCGACCTGGCGGCCAGTTCCATATCACCTCGGCCGATGCGGGCGAGGTCATGAGCAATGGGGGACATGCCGAGTACGTGCGCCACTTGCGCCAAATCCTGGGGCGGTGAGAAACTGTCGCGGGCCGCGGCATCTCATCGACCATCCAGGGGGCTCTTGTGTCTACGTCCTTCAGCCGTCCCACCGTCGTCGCGCTGCTGTTGGCGGGCCTCGTGGCCACCCCGGCCGCCGCTCAACGGGTCTCGATCTCCCCTACGATCGGCGTCTACATCCCGACCAGCGAGCTGGTCAAGGCCGCCAACGGCGAGCAGTTCAAGCAGGAAGTCGCGCTGGCCGTCGGCGGACGGCTGGGCCTCAACTTCAGCCCGCGCTTCGGCATCCTCACCTCGGTGACCTACGTCCCGAGCGACCTCAAGCTCGACCTGGCCACCGGCGAGCAGGTGAAGGACAACGCCAACCTGCTCTTCGGGAGCGCCCGGGCCACCTTCTACGTCCTCCCGCTCACGGCGCCGATCTGGCTCAACCTGAATGGCGGCGCGAGCTACGTCCGGCGGGGCGGGGATGCGTACCAGGACCAGCAGGACAAGGACGACATCGGCGGGGTCGTGGGGGCCACGCTGGGCTTCCATCTCGGGAGCCTGCTCAGCTTCTATGTCGCGGCCGACGATTACATCTACGGCACCCGGATCGACCAGACCACGCTGGAGACCGACAAGACCACGCAGAACGACGTGCATCTGTCGGTGGGGTTCGGGTTGCCGGTGGGGCGGTAGGGCGGACGGGCGGTCGGCGGTCGGGCAGCGCTCGGGGTCAGGATGACTTGGAGACTCACGAGGTCTCGGGGACCCGGGGGGTACACGCCTAACACCGTCCGCCTGTCCTCCTGTCCGCCCGTCCGCCCACCCCTACAGCGCCAACCTGAGCTGCCCCCGTACTCCCGCGGCGATCTCGATCGCCGGGAGCGGCGCGTCCTGGGCTGCCACGTGCAGCGCGCCGGCGAAGCCCACACGCCGGAGCGCGGGCGCCACGGTGGCCCGTGCCTCGTCCGCCGTGTTGCAGCGCTGGCTCAGATGCGCCAGGACGACCACGGCCAGGCCGGGGTGATGCAGTTCCGCGAGCAGCTCGGCTGCCGCACGGTTGGACAGGTGGCCGCCCGAGCCTGCAATCCGTCGCTGCACCACGGGCGGGTAGCCGCTGGTGCGGAGCTGGACCTCGTCGTGGTTGGCCTCGAGCACGAGGGCGGTGAGGTTCTGCAGCAGGTATCGGACGGCCACGGTCGGGCGGCCGAGGTCGTACGCCACGCCCACCCCGGTGCCGTCGGCCGTGCGGATCACGATGGCGACCGGCTCCGCCGCGTCGTGGCTGGTGGGGCAGGCCTCGATCCGGAACGGGCCCAGCTCCACGGCCGCGCGCAGCCCGATTGGCACGTGCGCCGCCTCGCCCATCGCGGCCGCGAGCCGCGCCCAGGTGCCGGTCGCCGTCAGTACGGGCACGCCGAGCCGGCGGGCGAGTCGCGGCGCGCCGCAGGCATGGTCGCCGTGCTCGTGGGTGAGCGCGATCCCCACCACGCAATCGAGATCCAGTCCCGCCGCCTCGGCCCGGCGCTCGATCTCCCGCGCGCTGAACCCCGCGTCCACCAGCAGCGCGGCCCCGTCGGTCTCCACCGCGCAGCAATTGCCGCGCGAACCCGAGCCCAGCACGAAGAGTCGCATCATCCGCCCGCCCTCCCGCCCGCCATGCGCGCGTAGGTCCGCTCCAACGAGCGGCGGCGTTCGGGCGTGAGCGCCACGTCCCGTCGCGCCATCACCCGCTCGGCCACGCGGAGAAAGCCCTCGGCCGTCACCCGATCGGACCCGCTGCAGCCCCACGCGAACGGCGGGACGTAGCGCGGCGGCGCCGGCGCGCCGAACACGTTGGCCCCCGCCGAGAGCACGGTCCCCGTCGCGAGCATGGTGCCGATCGCGGTCTTCACGTGATCACCGAACAACGTGCCCAGATTGAGCCGGCCCGTCTCGAGCCGGTGACCCTCCACTTCGAGTCGCACCGGGCCGTAGGTGTTCTTGAGATTCGACGTCGTGGTGAGCGCGCCGAGATTGACCCACTGGCCGACGACGCTGTGGCCGACGAATCCGTCGTGGCTCTTGTTGGCGTAGCCCAGGAAGACGCTGGATGCGATCTCGCCGTGCAGGCGACACTCGGGCCCGAAGGCCGAGCCCCGGAGGAACCCGCCCAGCACTCGCGAGCGGCTGCCGACGAAGAGCGGCCCCTCGAGACGGGTGCCGTGCCGCACCTCGACGCCGGCCTCGAGCACCACGGTGCCCTGTCGCACGTCGAACACCACACCGGGCTCGACCGCCGCGCCCATGACGACGACGCCGGCGGCATCGCCCAGGACCAGGCTGCCCTCGGGCACCCCCGTGCCGGGGGCGGCGCGCAGGTCGGCGCAGTCCTCTCCCAGGAACTGCTCGAGCGCCGTGATCAGATCGAACGCCCCGCGCAGCCGCAAACCCTCGACCTCCACGCTGTCGCCCGTCTCGTACGGACCGGTCCACCGTTCGCCCGCTCCGACGATCCAGCCCACGGTCTCGCCGCGGTGCGTGAGGCGCCGGGCGGCGGTGAGCGGCAGCCGCTCGCCCGCGGGAGCAAACCAGGCCGCGCCCACGACGGCGGGGCCTTCGACGGCGTCCGGATTGCGGATCGGCGGCTCGTCGGCCTCGCTGAAGCCGGCGACGTGCCTCCCCAGAATTGCCGTCGTCTCCGCGTCACACGCTGCTTCCCACCGCTCGCGGATGCGCCATGCGCCGGCGCGCAGCTCGGCGATGGGTCGTACCCCCCCGAACGGCGCCCACTCGGGGCCGGGCCGTTCCGGCTCCAGCAGGTAGAGCGCGGTCACGGCGACACGTCGCGGACGGCCGGCGGAAGCGCGTCGAGCACCTCCTTCATCGCCGGTGCGCGCTCAGCCGGCATGACGAGAATACGTCCGTTCGCCTGCACCACGACCAGATCCTTGACGCCGGCGAGCACGATCGGATCGCGCTCGGACCACACGATGCAATCGTGCGAGTCCACCATCACGGCCGGCCCGACGACCACGTTGCCGTTCGCGTCGCGGGGCCGCACCCGTGCGAGCGCCTGCCAGGTGCCCACGTCGTCCCACGCGAAGCTCCCGCTCACCACGGCCACCGCGTTGCTCCGCTCGAGCAGCCCCACGTCGATCGAAATGGGCGTGACCTCCCGGAAGTACCGGCCGACGTCGCCGGCTTCGAGCGCCGGCAGCGCGCGCGAGACCTCCGGCATATGCAGCAGCGTTTCGGCCAGCAGGCGATCCGCGGTCCAGGCGAACAGACCGCTGTTCCAGAGCGCGCCCGCCGCCATGAGGTCGAGCGCGGTCGCGGCGTCCGGCTTCTCGGAGAAGCGCCCCACGGCACGCGCACGCTCGTCGAGCGGCACGCCGGGCACGATGTAGCCGTAGCCGGTTTCGGGTCGCGTGGGAACGACGCCGACCGTCACCAGCCGGTCGTGCACGCGCGCGACGGTCAGCGCGTGGTCGGAGGTGCGGCGGAACCGCTCCGGGTCTCCCACGACCCAGTCGGCGTGCAGCGAGAGCACCTCCGCCTCCGGGTCGCGGCGCCGCGCCTCCCAGGTCGCCCACACCAACGCCGGCGCGGTGGACGCGGCGCGGGGCTCCACCAGCACGTTGTCGGTCGGCAGCCCCAGCCGTTGCTGGAGCCGCGGCGCGAGCGAGGCGCCGGCCACGATCAGGACGCGCTCGCGCGGTACCAGACCGGTGAGCCGTTCGACCGACTCCTCCGCGGTGGAGGTGGTGCCGGAGAGCGGAAGGAGCTGCTTGGGGGTGTCGGGAGTGCTGAGCGGCCAGAAGCGGGTGCCGGATCCGCCGGCCAGGATGACGGCCCAGCGCATCAGAGCAGCGAGCCCAGGGCGGGACGATGTTGCCTGAGGTCGAAGAGCAGGGGGCCGATGTCGGCGTCGGCCCCCGCGAGAATCGCGAGCCAGTCGCACGCGCCCGCCCGGGCGAGTACCACCAGGCCGCCCGCGAACTCGAGCACGGCCGTAGTCAGGTCGCCGCGCCCCGCGCCTTCACCGAGACGGGCGGCGTGCTGCGCGACGGTGGCCGCGAGCGCCGCGACGGTCTCGGCATCGAGCTCACGGCGCGCTGCGTGCTGGATAGGCAGGCCGTCTCCGCTCAGCAGCAGGGCGCCCTCGACGCCCTCGCGCGCGGCAAGGCTCTGGACCACCTGTCCCAGCTCGGTCATGGGGGTGCACTCCGGGGCAGCGAAAGACGTGGCAACGTAGGGTCCGGCCTGGTCGAAGTCAAGAAACGAACGGCAGTTGACCCCTCTCCACACGGTACTTAACGTTCCTGCTTCATGCGCGCGCTCACCCGTTTGCTCGTACTTCCGCTCCTGGCGGTCGCTGCCGCCTGCAGCGACCCCAACGCCCTGGGCGATCCCACCATCCAGAACGTCGTGGACACCGTGACGATCGGCTCGCTCGAGGGGACTCCGATCTCGACGCCGAGCGGGTTCAACATCAACGCCGGCGCGGTCCGCACCGATCAGACGGTGGACTTCGACTTCGCCTACAATATCCGCCGCCTGCCCGACGGCAGCTACCAGCGGGTGCTGGTGCCGCGGGCCGTGCTGGGCCTTGCGGGCACCACCGCCGATCCCGGCCTGCAGCAGCGGCAGGAAAGCTTCGCCGACCTCACCCGCGCGCCCAGCAACGGCTACATCACCGATTCGGTGGTGCCGGTCGCGGTGGGCGAGCGGTACCTGGTGCGCTCGCGTGTCGTCTGTACCTCGCTCGGCGTGCCGCTCTACGGGAAGCTCGAGATCCTGAGCTTCCAGGACAGCACCGTCACCTTCCAGGTACTGGCCGACCGGAATTGCGGGTTCAAGGATCTTCTCCCCGGCCTCCCCGACAACTGACGCTCCGGTGATCGACCTCAAGCGCCTGCGCCAGGATCCGGACGGGAGCCGCGCGTCGCTGCTCCGCCGGCGGGACGAGTCGGTGGCCCTCATGCTCGACGACGTGCTTGAGCTCGACCGTCGCCGCCGCGAGCTCCTGGGGCGCGCCGAGGCGCTCAAGGCCGATCGGAACGCGGCCAGCGAAGAGGTGGCCCGCCGGAAGCGCGCGGGCGAGGCGGCCGAGGAGCTGATGACCCGGCTCAAGGCCTCAGGCGAGGAGGTGAAGGGCTTCGACGCCGAATTGCGCGAGCTCGACGCGGCGCTCGAGCAGCGCGTGCTCGCGCTGCCCAACTTTCCTGTCCCCGGCGCGCCGGACGGCGACGCGAGCGCCAACCGGGTCGTGCGCACCTGCGGCGAGCCGCCCGTGTTCGATTTCTCGCCGCGGCCGCACTGGGAGCTGGGCACGGCGCTCGGGATTCTCGATCTGCCGATCGGCGCCAAGCTCGCGGGCTCGGGGTTCCCGCTGCTCCGCGGCATGGGCGCGCGGCTGGCGCGCGCGCTGGGTGCGTTCATGCTCGACCTGCACACGAGCGAGCACGGGTACGAGGAGATCGCGCCGCCCTACCTGGCGAACCGGGCGTCGCTCACGGGCACGGGACAGCTGCCCAAGTTCGAGGAAGATCTCTACGGGGTTCCCGCGGACGATCTGTTCCTGATCCCGACCGCCGAGGTGCCCCTCACCAACATCCACCGGGACGAGATCCTCGATGGCGCCGACCTCCCGCGCGGCTACTGCGCGTGGACGCCCTGCTTCCGCCGCGAGGCGGGGGCGCACGGCAAGGACACTCGCGGGCTCATCCGCGTGCACCAGTTCGACAAGGTCGAGCTGGTGCGGTTCTGCCGCCCGGAAGACGGCGAGGCGGAGCACGCCCGGATCACGGCACACGCGGAGGCGGTGCTGCAGCGGCTGGGTCTGCCGTACCGGGTGCTCGAGCTGGCCGCGGGCGACACCGGATTCGCGAGCGCGCATACCTACGACCTCGAGGTCTGGGCCGCCGGGGTGGGCGGCTGGCTCGAGGCCTCGAGCTCGAGCCTGTTCACCGATTTTCAGGCCCGGCGCGCCAACATCAGGTACCGCCCCGCGCCCAAGGCGAAGCCAGAGTTCGTGTACACGCTGAACGCCTCGGGCGTCGCGTTCCCCCGCACGATCATCGCGCTTCTGGAGAACAACCAAGCGGCCGACGGGTCGGTGCGAGTACCGGAGGCACTGGTCCCGTATCTCGGCGCGGACCGCCTGGTCCCGCGTGCGTAGGGGGCGGCTGCAGCGCTTCGCGCCCACGCTGGCGGTGGTGCTCGTCGGGCTGCTCGCATGCTTGAGTCTCGGTTCCGGTCTGCTGGTCCTTCGCCACTTCAGCGCCGACGCGACGGCCATGAGCCGCCTCTACTCCGGGGTGTTCGGCGGGCTCAACGACCCGCGGGCCGGCGGCGAGGCCGAGGCGCTGCTCCGGCTGGGCGCGCAGGTGCGCGCGCTCGGGCTGCCGCTGGTGGTCACCGATACCAGCGGACGGGTTACCGCCGCGGCCAACCTCCCGTTCCGGGCGCCGCTCGACGATCCGCGAGTCCAAGCCTACGCCGCCCGGCTCGACCGCTGGAACCCGCCGATCGTGGACGAGGCGATCGGCACCGTGCATTACGGCCCCCTGCCCGCGCAGCGGCAGCTCGCGGCGCTCGCCATCCTGCAGGCGCTCACCATCGCCGTCATGGTGGCGGTGGCGATCTTCGCCTACCGGAGCGCCATGGCGGCGCAGCGCGACCGGCTCTGGGTGGCGATGGCGCGCGAGGCCGCCCACCAGATGGGCACGCCGCTCACCAGCCTGGAGGGGTGGATCGAGCGGGTCCGCTCGCGCCCGGGCTCGCCGGCAGGGCTGGCCGAGCATCTCGCGGCCGACGCCGAGCGGCTCGACCGCGTCGCCCAGCGGTTCGAGCGGATCGGGAATCCCGCCAAGCGCGAGCCGGTGGGGCTCGGTGCGCTCGCCGATCGCGTGGCCGGGTACTACCGCCCGCGGCTGCCGCGGCACGCCAACCCGATCGAGCTCAGGCTCGACGCACCCGGCATGGGGCCGATGGTCGTCGGCGACGCCGTCCTGCTCGAGTGGACGCTCGAGGCGCTCGTCAAGAACGCGATCGACGCGCTGCAGGGCCGCGCCGGCACGATTATCCTGCGGGTCGGCGCGGAGCAGGGGACGGGCGAGATCCGGATCCTCGACGACGGCCCCGGCGTCCCCCGCGACATCCGCCGCAGCCTGTTCGAGCCCGGGATCACCACCAAGCCCGGCGGGTGGGGCATCGGCCTCGCGCTCGCGCGCCGCGTGGTGGAAGACGCGCATCGCGGCCACCTCACGCTCGAGCCTACCGAGAAGGGAGCCTGTTTCGTGATTCGCCTGCCGCTCGCGGAGACCGCGTGATCGACGCCTCTGCCCCCGAGCTCGGCCACGCCCTCAACCCCGCGCAGCGCGAAGCGGTGGAGCACGTGCACGGGCCGCTGCTGGTGCTGGCCGGGGCGGGCTCCGGCAAGACGCGCGTGCTCACCACCCGCATCGCGTCGCTGATCGACCGGCACGGGGTGCCGCCGCAGCGCATCTTCGCCGTGACCTTCACCAACAAGGCCGCGGGCGAGATGAAGCACCGCATCGGCCGTCTGCTCGAGCGCGATCCGTCCGGGCTCTGGATCGGCACCTTCCACTCGCTCTCGGCGCGGCTGCTCCGGCGCGAGGCCGAGCTGCTCGGTTTCGGCCGGCAGTTCACGATCTACGACGAGGACGACCGGCTGAGCCTCATCAGGCGGCTCATGGACCAGCGGGGACATTCGACCAAGCTCTTCCCGCCGCGCGCGGTGCAGTCGCTCATTTCCGCGGCCAAGAACCGCATGGTGCCGCCGGCGGAGCTGGCGCAGGGCGTCTCGCAGTTCGACCGGCTGGCCCAGGTGGCGGGCGACGTGTACGGCGCCATGGGACCCGCGCTCAAGGCGGCGAACGCGATGGACTTCGACGACCTCCTGCTGCACCCGCTCACGCTGTTCCGCGAGCACCCCGACCGCCTCCGCTCGTATCAGGACCGGTTCAGCTTCATTCTGGTAGACGAGTTCCAGGACACCAACCGGGCGCAGTACGAGCTGGTGCGGCTCCTGGGCGCGCACGGGAACGTCTGCGCCGTAGGAGACGACGACCAGTCGATCTACGGCTGGCGTGGCGCCGACGTGCGCAACATGCAGGATTTTCTCAAGGACTTCCCCGGCGCCAGGCTGGTGCGACTCGAAGAGAATTACCGCTCGACCCGCATCGTGCTCGACGCGGCCAACGGTGTGATCGCGGAGAACCGCGGCCGCATCGGCAAGACGCTCACGACGCGCCGGCACGGTGGCGAAACGGTCACGCTCCTGGCCGCCGCCGACGAGCGCGACGAGGCCGAGTGGCTGGTCCGGGAGCTCGAGCGCCGGAGCGCGGCGGGTGACTGGGGCTACGGCGACATGGCGGTGCTGTACCGCACCAACGCGCAATCCCGCGCGCTCGAGGAAGCGTTCCGGCGCGCCGGCGTGCCCTATCGGCTGGTCGGCGCGATCAGCTTCTACGAGCGGCGCGAGGTGAAGGACCTGCTGGCCTATCTCCGGCTCATCGCCAACCCATCCGACGATGAGGCGTTCCTTCGCGCCATCGGCGTTCCCCGCCGCGGGATCGGCGACACGAGCCAGGCGACGCTCGGCCGATTCGCCGCCCACTGGCGCAAACCGCTGCTCGACGCCGCGCGCGGCGCCCAGAGCATCACCGAGCTCCGGCCCAACGTGCGCGAGGCCTTCCGCTCCTTCGCCGAGTTCATCGACGGGCTGGCGCAGCGCGCGCGGCACCTCCCGCCCGCGCAGGTCCTCGAGCAGCTCATTCACGCGATCGACTATGAGGCGCTGCTCCACGCCGAAGGGCCGGAGGGTGCCGAGCGCTGGGAGAACGTCCGCGAGCTCCTGGCAAGCGCGGCCAACTGGTCGGAGGAGGTGCCCGAGGAAGCGGAGGGAACGCCGCTCGAGCGCTTTCTGGCCGAGGCGGCGCTGCTCTCCTCGGCCGACAATTCGGTCGGCCGTGAGGACGGCGTCACGCTGATGACGCTCCACACGGCGAAGGGTCTCGAGTGGCCGGTGGTCGCCCTGACCGGCCTCGAGGACGGGCTCTTTCCGCTCGCGCGCGCGGAAGAGCAGGCCGACGGGCTCGAGGAGGAGCGCCGGCTCTGCTACGTCGGCCTCACCCGCGCGAAGGACAAGCTGTACCTGAGCTGGGCCCGTGCCCGGCGCCGGGGCGGCGAGCTCCGGCCCGGGATGCCGTCCCGCTTCCTGCGCGCACTTCCGCCCGGCATTCTCGAGGAGCGGCGGACGACGTCATTGTGGGCACCGGACGGGCGGACGGGCGGACGGACGGACTGGCGGACGGGCAGGGGGCGGGCGGAATTCGGGACCTCCAGGGCGGGGACCGTCCCGTCCTTCAGTTCTCCCGCCCTTCCGGCCGAAGACGTCTCCCAGGATGCGCCCCGCTACGTGAAGGGCGAACGCGTCCGCCACCGCCGCTTCGGCAGCGGGACGATCCAGGGGCTGACGGGGACGGGGCGCGATCTCAAGGTCTCGGTCGCCTTCGACGACGAAGAGGTCGGGGTCAAACAGTTGCTCGTCGCGTACGCGGGCCTCGAGCGAGAGTTGGAGGGCGCATGAGCATCGGCCGCGACGAGGTGCTGCACGTGGCCCGCCTGGCGGAGCTCGCGGTAGACGAGGCCGACCTCGATCGGCTGGTCGAGCAGCTCAACCGGATCGTGGATTACGTGGCGCAGCTCGAGTCGGCCCCCGCCGATGCCGGTGCCGAACGGCTGCTCCCCGGGCCCCCCGCGGCCCGCCTGCGCGAGGACGTGCCCGGCCCGGTGCCGCTCGCGCGTCCGCCCGCGGCGTTCGCACCCGAGTTCGCCGAGGGATTCTTCCTGGTGCCGCGGCACGGAGCGATGGAGGGCCCGTGAGCGCCGTGCAGGTCGCGCGCGCCACCGCCGACCGGCTCACCGCTGCCGACGCGGCCGGGCTCAACGCCACGCTGCACTGGTCGCGAGCGCTGCTCGAGACCGAGGCGGCGCGGATAGATTCGATGCCCGTACCGGGGCCGCTCGCGGCCGTCCCCATCGCGGTCAAGGACAACATCGTCACCCTCGACATGCCGACGACCTGCGCGTCGCGCATGCTCGAGGGCTACGTGTCGCCCTACGAGGCCAGCGTCGTCCGGCGGCTGCGCGAGGCCGGGGCGCTGGTCGCGGCCAAGACCAACCTCGACGAGTTCGCGATGGGCTCTTCCACCGAGCACTCCGCGTTCGGGCGGGTGCGGCACCCGCTCGATGCCGATCGGGTGCCCGGCGGCTCCTCCGGCGGGTCGGCGGCGCTGGTGGCCGCCGGTGTCGTACCCGCCGCGCTTGGCTCCGAGACCGGCGGGTCGGTGCGCCAGCCGGCCAGCTTCTGCGGCATCGTGGGCGTGAAGCCCAGCTACGGGAGGGTGAGCCGCTACGGACTCGTGGCCTTCGGCTCGTCGCTCGACTGCGTGTCGGTCTTCGGTCGAACCGTGGACGACGCATCCCGCGTGCTCGCCGTCATCAGCGGCCACGACCCGCTGGATAACACTTCACTCGACCATCCGCCGATCGCGCCCCCCGCACCGCGTCCCGGGCTCGGCGGACTCCGGATCGGCCTCCCGCGCGAGTACTACCCAGCCGATCTCGATGCCGGCGTCGCCGCCGCGCTGGCACGCACCCAGGCCGTCGCCCGCGCGCTCGGCGCCGAGCTGGTCGAGGTCTCGCTGCCGCACACCTGCTACGCCGTCCCCACCTACTATGTCGTGGCGCCCGCGGAGGCCGCGGCCAACCTGGCGCGGTATGACGGAGTGCGCTATGGACAGCGCCGCGTCGGGCCCGAGGGTGACATCGAGGCGCTCTACCAGGCCACCCGCGGCCACGGCTTCGGCCCCGAGGTCAAGCGCAGAATCCTGATCGGCACCTACGTGCTGAGCGCGGGGTACTACGACGCGTACTACGCCAGGGCGCAGCGCGTCCGCGCGCTCGTCGCCGACGATTTCCGGCGCGCCTTCGAGGGCGGCGTGGACCTGCTGCTCACGCCAACCACGCCCACGCCCGCGTTCCGCGCGGGAGAGAAGACCGGCGATCCGGTCTCGATGTATCTGGCCGACGTATTCGTCTGCGCCGTGAGCCTGGCGGGGCTGCCCGCCGTGAGCATTCCCGCCGGCCGGAGCGACGGGCTGCCCGTGGGCGCACAGCTCATCGCGCCGTTGCTGAGCGACGAGCGTCTCCTCGCGGCCGCCGGAGCGCTCGAGCGGGCGCTTTCCGCCGACGCCGAGGTCCGCTGATGACGTGGGAGACGGTGATCGGACTCGAGGTCCACGTGCAGCTCGGAACCCGGACCAAGATGTTCTGCGCCTGTCCGGCCACCTTCGGCGACGCGCCCAACACCAACGTATGCCCCACCTGCCTCGGGCTGCCCGGCGCGCTCCCGGTCCCCAACGCCGAGGCCGTGCGGCTGGGCGTCCGCACGGCACTCGCGCTCGGCTGCGCGGTGCACCCGTCCAGCGTCTTCGCGCGCAAGAACTACTTCTATCCCGACCTTCCCAAGGGCTACCAGATCTCGCAATTCGACCGCCCGCTCGCGACGGCGGGACGGCTCGCGTTCGACTCGCCCGACCGGGGCCCGATCGAGGTCGGCATCACCCGGCTGCACCTCGAGGAGGATGCGGGGAAGCTCCTGCACGACCGCTTTCCCGGGCAAACCGCCGTGGACCTGAACCGCGCCGGCACTCCGCTGGCCGAAATCGTGAGCGAGCCCGACGTTCGCTCACCGGCGGAGGCGCGCGCATACCTGGTCACCTTGCGACAGATCCTGGTGTACGCCGGCGTGAGCGAGTGCAGCATGGAGCAGGGGAGCCTCCGGGTGGACGCGAACCTCTCCGTCCGGCGCCCCGGCCAGCCGCTCGGCACCAAGGCCGAGGTGAAGAACCTGAACTCCTTCGCCAACGTGGAGCGCGCACTGCTCGCCGAGCGCGACCGCCAGGTGGCGCTGCTCGAGCGCGGCGGCCGGGTGGAGCAGGTCACGCTCCTGTTCGATGCCGGCAGCGGGGACGTGCGCGAGCTCCGCACGAAGGAAGAGAGCCACGACTATCGCTACTTCCCCGATCCCGACCTGCCGCCGCTGGTGCTGGCGCCGGCCTGGATGGACGAGCAGCGCGCCGCCCTTCCCGAGCTGCCCGAGGCACGGCGCGCCCGGCTCGAGCGCACGTACGCCATCCCGGCGTACGACGCCCGGGTACTCACGGGCGAGCTGCCGGTGGCCGAGTATTTCGAGGCGGTGGTCG
>DASUXW010000090.1:0-8274 GCA_036377715.1 Gemmatimonadales bacterium | reverse complement strand
AGCCGGTGACCCGCGGCTCCCGACTCCTCGCGCTGGCGCTGCTGGCGGTGCTCGCGTGGCTCATCGTGTACCCGATCGTCCTGGTGCTGCTCGAGGGCCTGCGCGATCCCGCGGGGTGGACGCTCCGCTACGTCCGGCTCTTCCTCGAGCGGCCCACCGAGTGGCGCGCGCTCTGGGGCAGCCTCTGGATCTCGGTCGTGAGCGTGCTGCTGGCGGCGGCCATCGGGGTGCCGCTCGCCTTTCTCTTCGCGCGCTACGAGGTGCCGGGTGGCCGCGTGCTGGGCGGGCTGGTGGCACTCCCCGCCGTGCTGCCGCCGCTCGTGGGCGTGGTGGCGTTTCTCTTTCTGTATGGGGAGAGCGGGTTCGTCTCGCTGCTGGTCCAGCGCCTGCTCGGCCTCACCGAGCCGCCGTGGCGGCTGCAGGGAGCGGGCGCCATCCTGCTGGTGCACGCCTACTCGATGTACGTGTACTTCTATCTCTTCGTGCGCGCGGCGCTGCTCTCGCTCGACGCCTCGCTGTACGAGGCGGCGGCCAGCCTCGGCGCCGGCCGCTGGCGCACGCTCTACCGCGTCGTGCTGCCGCAGCTCTATCCCGCGCTGGGCGGGGCCGCGCTGCTCACCTTCATGACCGCGCTGGCCTCGTTCAGCGCGCCTTACATCTTCGGCGGCGGGTTCCGGGTGATGCCGACCCAGATCGTCTCTACCCGGCTCAACGGCGACGACCGCCTGGCGATGGTGGAGACGATCTCGCTCGCGCTGCTCGCCCTGCTCGCGCTCTGGCTCTTCCGCGGCGTGGGCCGGGGGGAGACGGCAGCCGGCGGTCGCAAGGGCGCGGGGCCGGCACGGATCCCGGTGCGGAGCCGCGCGCTTCGCCTCGCCGTGGCGGCGCTCGGCTGGGGGCTCGCAGGCGTGCTGCTGCTGCCCCACCTCACGCTGCTGCTGGTCTCGTTCGTGCCGCTCGGCACCTGGACCACGGAGCCGCTGCCGCCGGCCTATACGCTCCAGAACTACGTGACACTGGTGCAGGACCCGGTGCGCGCGCGCCCGCTGCTCAACAGCCTCTGGCTCGCCACGGCGGCCACCGTGGCGGCCGTCGCGCTGGCGCTCGGAGGCGCGATCCTGAGCGTGCGGCGGCGGGTGGCCGGCGGCCGGCTGATCGAGGCCCTCCTGGCGCTGCCCTGGGCGGTGCCGGGGACGGTGTTCGCCATCGCGCTGGCCACCGCCTTCAGCGTGCGGCAGCCGTGGGCGCTCCGGTTCATCCTGGTGGGGACGCTCTGGATCCTCCCACTCGCGTATCTCGTCCGGAACCTGCCCATCACGAGCCGCGCCATCCTGTCGGGTCTCCGCGGGCTCGATCCGTCGCTCGACGAGGCCGCCGCGACGCTCGGCGCGGGGCGGGGCAGGACCCTCCGACGGATCACGCTTCCGCTGCTCCGCCCGGCGCTCCTGGCCGGCGCCAGTCTCGCGTTCGTCACGGCGCTGGGCGACTTCGTCACCTCGATCATGCTCTACACCTACGACACGCGTCCCATTTCGCTCGAGATCCTCTCCAGCCTGCGGCAGTCGGACGTGGGCGTGGCGGCGGCGTACGGGGTGGTGCTGATGCTGGTGAGTGCCGCCGTCTTCGCGCTCGGCGCTGACCGCGGCGGGAGCGGATGAGCGGCCCGCTTCGCCGGCTGGGGGTGCTGATCGCCGTCTGCTTCGTGGACGCGATCGGCTTCATGATCATCCTCCCGCTGCTGCCGTTCTACGCGCTCCGGCTCGACGCCTCCCCGGAAACCGTCGGGCAGCTCATCGCGTCGTTCTCGATCGCGCAGCTCCTCTCGGCGCCGGTGTGGGGACGGGTGTCGGACCGCTACGGACGCCGGCCGGCACTGCTCATCGGACTCGCGGCGTCCACGGTCGCCTTCGTGGTCTTCGGCTTCGCCGACACCGTCTGGCTGCTGTTCCTCTCCCGCGTCGTGCAGGGCGCGGGCGGCGGCACCACCGGGGTGGCGCAGGCGTACGTGGCCGACACGGTCGAGCCCAGGGATCGGGCGCGGGCGCTGGGCTGGCTGTCCTCGGCCACGGCGGCGGGGGTCATCCTGGGGCCCGCGATCGGCTCGTTCGCCTTCGCCTTCGGCAAGGAGGCCCCGGGCCTGGTGGCCGCGGGCCTGTGTGTGGTCAACGTCGCCTTCGCCTGGCGCTGGCTCCCGGAGTCGCGACCCGCCGAGCGGCGGGAAGGGGCCGCGCCGCGCCGGCCGGTGTGGCACCCCGCATGGATGGTCGTGCGGCATCCGACCGAGCTCATCTCGCGCCTCATCTGGATCTACGGGATCGGGATGATGGCGTTTTCCGCCATGACATCGGTGCTCTCGCTCTACCTCCAGGCGGAGTTCGGTCTGACCGAGAAGACGATCGGCCCCATCTTCGCATACGTGGGGGTGCTCTCGCTGATCATGCGGAGTCTGCTCCTCGGGCCGATCGTGGACCGGCTCGGCGAGAGCTGGACGATGCGCGTGGGCGCGCTCGTCTTCACGCTGGGGCTGCTGCTGTATCCGGTGCCGCGGAGCATCGTTGCGCTGCTGATCGTAATCCCGCTGGTGCCGATCGGCACGGCCCTGCTGTTCCCGTCCACCACCTCGCTCATGTCCCGCAATACCGACCCCCACGAGCTGGGAACCACCATGGGAGTGGCCCAGACCTTTTCCGGGTCGGCCCGAGTTGTCGCTCCGTTGCTGGCGACGGCAATATTCCAGCGATTCGGACACGACTGGCCGTTCTACGCCGCGGGTGCCGTAGTGGCGCTCGCGGGCGTGCTCGCACTGTACATCCCCCGCGGATCCAGGATCGCGGCCCCACGGGCCGAGGAGGCAGGCGCCGCATGAGGACGACACCATGAGCCCCGACGAGCGGCTCGAGCGGCTGGAACAGCGCGTCGCGGTGCTGGAGACGCTGGTGCGCCGGATCGCCGCGGCCGAGCCCGTCCGGGTTCAGGAGCCGGCTCCGGCTCCCGCACCGCTCGCGCCGGTTGTCGCTTCGCCGGCGCAACCGCCTGCCCTTGGCGTGGCACCGCCGGCCACGCCCTCAGCGCCTCCTCCGGCGGCGCCGCGGCCAGAGCCCCGTGACTGGTCGGTCGGCTCCGAGCGCTGGATCGGCCAACGGGTCTTCCTTGGCATCGGCGTGGTGGCCCTGCTCCTGGCCGCGGGGTACCTGCTCAAGCTCTCGTTCGACCGCGGCTGGATCTCGCCGGTGATGCGGTGCGCGGGCGGGGTTGCGGCCGGGCTTGCAGTCGGCGCGTTGGGGTGGCGGCTCGAGCCGCGCTACCGCACCTACGGCGCGGCGCTCACCGGGGCCGGCGCCGGGATCGTCTACCTGAGCATCTGGGCCGCGTCGCGCCTCTACGAGGTGCTGCCGCCGGCGCCGGGCATCGTCGGGCTGGCGCTGGTCTCGGTCGCGCTCGCCATGATCGCCTACGCCATCGATGTCGAGGCGCTCGGCATCACGGCCGCGCTGGGCGCCTTCTTCGCGCCGGTGCTCCTCGGGAACGACCGCGCCAACGCCGACTTGCTCCTGCTCTACCTCGCGAGCATGGCGGCCGGGCTCGGCCTGGTGGCCGCGCGGCGGCGGTGGCGCCTGGCCATGTTCGTGATCGCCGCCAGCTATTTCGGCGTGGCGGTGGTGGGAGCCGCCGATCACGCCTTCGCGCCGGGGGTCCTGCTGTACGGGCTGGCGGGCGGTGCGGCCGGACTGTACGTGGGCCTCAAGGAGCGCTGGTGGGAGACCCGGCTGCTCACGTTTTCCGGCGGGTGGACGCTGCTCGCCGCGGCCAACGAGCGGCTCCCGTTCCACTGGCCGGTGCTCGCGGCCGGCGTGGTGCTGTCGGCGCCCGTCTGGTGGCACGCGCTCCGACGACCGCGCGTGCTCCCGCTCCACGCCGGGCCCCAGGCCGAAGGCGAGGGCTGGTCGCTGGGCGAATTGTTCTACTTCTTCGCCACGCCCCTGCTGCTGGGCTGGGCGGTGTCGCAGCTCGATCCCGCCCGCTTCCGCGACGCACCGTGGCTCGCGCCGCTGCTGGTCGCGGTGCCCTATCTCGCGGCGGGCTACCTCAGACCCCGCCCGGCGTTCGCGGCGGTCGGGGCCGCGGCACTCGGCATTGCCGCGGTCGAGCGCTGGGACGGCGTGCCCCAGGTGTGGGCGCTGCTGGCGCTGGCTGTGCTCTGGGCGGCGCTCGACCGGAGCCTGCACCGGACGGACGGGCAGTGGTGGGGTCTGCTGACTCTCGTTGCCGCATTGCAGCAGCTATTCGACGGCGCGGCGGGGACGCGCCGGGCCGACGACGCCGCGTTCGTCGGGCCGTGGGCCCTGGCGCTGTGGGGCAGCGTGGCCGTCACCGCCGCCTTCGCGCGGGGGCTGTGGCGGGTGGAGGGCGGGCGGGAGGACGAGCGCCTGGTGCGGGCCGCGCTCTGGGCGGCGGCCGGCGCCATGACCCTGTTCGGCGTCACCGGCGAGCTCCGGCGGTACTTCGAGCTGCGGTCCCTCGACCTCGAGACCGCCGGACTCGCGGCCGGGCTGGCGGTCAGCGCGTGGTGGCTCCTCTTCGCCGCGGCGCTCGTGACGCTCGGCTTCAGGCTCGGGCTGCAGCGGGCGCGCGTGGCCGGCCTCGCCGTGGCGGGGCTCGCCGTGGCCAAGGTGGTGTTCTTCGACCTCTCGTCGCTCGACGCGCTCTATCGCGTGGGCTCGGTGTTCCTGCTCGCGCTCGTGGCGCTCACGCTGGCCTATCTCTACTACCGACACGACCGGAGCGAGCAGTTGTGACCCGCGCACGGCCGGCGTTATATCTCGGCAGCACAGGCATCCCCTCTTTTCCGCAGGAGCTCCCGTGACCGCGTCGGTGCTGCCTCCTTCACCCGCCGCCTTCGCGAAAGCCGGCTGGGACGACATCGCTCCCTACTTCGATGACCTCGCCCAGCGGCCGCTCGAGGACGGCACGGTGGAAGGCTGGCTGCGGGCCTGGTCCCGTCTCGAAGAGCTGGTGACCGAGGCCGCGGCCGAGGCGATGATCGCGTACACCATCGACACATCCGACCCCGAGAAGGAGAAGGACCACCTCCGGTTCTCCACCGACGTGCTGCCGAAGATGGAGGAGCGGAGCGTGGAGCTGGCCCGCCGCTTCGTGGCGCTGGGCTACGAGCGGCCGGAGCTGACCACGACGCTCGCCCGGTTCCGCACCTCGATCGAGATCTTCCGCGAGGCCAACGTGCCGATCTTCGCGGAGCTGGAAGAGCTGAGCGCCCGCTATCAGCGGATCACGGGCTCCATGACGGTGGAGTGGGAGGGCGTCGAGCGGCCGCTCCCGCAGCTGCAGCCATACCTCAAAAGCCCGGATCGCGCCGTGCGCGAGCGTGCATTCCGGGCCGCCACCCAGCCGTACATCGAGGAGCGGGGCGCGCTGGCGGGGCTGTTCGACCGGATGTTCGAGCTGCGCCAGCGCGCCGCGCGGAACGCGGGCTTCGCCAATTATCGCGACTACGTGTTCCCGGCCAAGTTTCGCTTCGACTACACCCCGGCCGACTGCGAGCGGTTCCACGAGGCCGTCGAGCGAAGCGCCACCCCAGCGGTCGCGCGGGTGCTCGAGCATCGTCGCCGGCGGCTCGGGCTCGACGGCCTCCGGCCGTGGGACCTGGCGGTGGATCCCTACCGCTCGGAGGCGCTCCGGCCGTTCGACACGGTGGACGATTTCGTGACCACGGCGCGGCGGGTCTTCGACCGGGTAGACCCGGTGCTCGGCGGTCAGTTCCAGACCATGATCGACGAGCGGCTGCTCGATCTCGACAGCCGGAAGGGCAAGGCGCCCGGCGGCTACTGCGAGACGCTCCACTTCCGCGGGCGCCCGTTCATCTTCATGAACGCGGTCGGGCTGGTGGACGACGTCATGACGCTGCTGCACGAGGCGGGGCACGCCTTCCATGCGTTTGCCGCGCACCGGCAGCCGCTCATCTGGCAGCGGCACCCCGGCTCCGAGTCGGCCGAGCTCGCCTCGATGTCCATGGAGCTGCTCGCCTCGCGCTACCTCGCGGAGCCCACCGGCTACTTCACGCCCGAGGACCACCGCGGCGCCTGGCTCGAGCACCTGGAGGACGTGCTCATCAGCCTGGTGCACATCGCGTCGGTGGATGCGTTCCAGACCTGGATCTACACCGACCCCGACGGCGGCGACGCGGTCGCGCGCGACGAGGCCTGGCTCCGGATCCGGAGCCGGTTCGAGCGCGGCGTGGACTGGACCGGTCTCGAGCGGGAGCGGGTGGCCCGGTGGTACCGGCAGCTCCACATCTTCATGTACCCGTTCTACTACATCGAGTACGGGATCGCCCAGGTGGGCGCGCTCCAGATCTGGCGCAACAGCCTCCGCGATCCGGCCGACGCGGTGGCCCGCTACCGCGGGGCGCTGGCGCTCGGCGCGGTGCGGAGTCTCCCGGAGATGTACCGCGCAGCGGGCGCGAGGCTGACCTTCGACCCCGACCTGATCGGCGAGCTGGTGCGGTTGGTGGAAGAGGAGATCGAGCGGGTCCGGGAGCAGCTCCCGGCCGGCTCCCCGCGTACGTAGTTGCTTCCCGGCCGGGGCCGGGCAAAATTCCACCCCCGAGCCCGGCGCCGCGGCGCCGCTGTTCCGTCACTCAGCGTGGAGCGCCTGGATGGCCAAGGAAGAAGGGATCGAGATGGAGGGGGTCGTGACCGAGGTCCTGCCCGACCGGAACTACCGGGTCATGCTGGAAAACGGTCACGAGATCCTGGCGTACGCCGCCGGGAAGATGAGCAAGTTCAAGATCCGCGTGCTGGAAGGCGATCGCGTCAGCGTGGTCCTCTCCCCTTACGATCTCACCCGAGGCCGGGTCATCTACCGCCACAAATGAACAACGGGCCGCTCTCTCGAGCGGCCCGTTGCCCATGCGCCATCGGGGTTACTTCACCTTGATGACGTTTTCCGCGGCAGGCCCCTTCGCACCCTGCACGATGTCGAACTCCACGCGGTCGCCCTCGGAGAGGCTGCGGAAGCCCTCCGCCTTGATGGCGGTATGGTGGACAAAGCAGTCCTTGTCCCCATTCTCCGGAGTGATGAACCCAAAACCTTTTGCATCGTTGAACCACTTTACCGTACCGAGGGTGCGAGCCATTGCTCCTACTCCATGTTTGTTGGACTGCGTCGGCGGCCGGACACACGTGACCGCCGAGTTTTTGTGAGCACGGGCCAGTCCCGAGTCACAAAAAACGGGTAGCCGATCTTCGTCGGCCTCAGCCTGTTGGTTCCTGACAAGACGAACCCCGGCGGCGGTGCGCCAGGGTCGATGAGATTCCGGCGGTGTCGCGGGCATAAATCTGTAGCGCAGGCGGCGCTAGTCAAGAGGCGAGCCCCGGATCCACCGCGCGGCGGCCCGGGCCCAGTCGGCCATCGGCTCGAGCGCCCCGGGCTCGGCGGCGCGGTTCACCGCCTGCAGGAATTCCGCGGCCGACGGGAAGCGCGACTCGACGTCGGCGCTCAGGGCGCGGTCGAGCGCGCGCTCGAGCGCTTCGCTCACGTCGTCGCGCCGGTCGCGCGGGGCGGGGAACTGGTTGGTGGTCTGCCGGGCCAGCACCTGCTCGGTCGTCGTTCCGGGGAACGGAGGCGTGCCGAGCAGCGCGTAATACGCCACCGCGGCCAGGCTGTAGAGGTCCGACCGCTGGTCCACCCGCTCGCCCAGGAGCTGTTCCGGGCTCGCGAACTGGGGCGTGCCGCTCCGGCTGGTGGCGCCGCCGTAGGTCCCACGGAGCGCGAGCGCGAGGCCGAAGTCGGTGATCTGCACGCTGCCGCTCGGATCGATGAGGATGTTCTCCGGCTTGATGTCGCGGTGCACCAGCCCCGAGCCGTGGGCGTGCGCCAGCGCGGAGAGCGCCTCGCGCAGGATCCGCAACACCTGTTCCAGCGGGAGCGGGCCGTTCCGCTCCACCAGCTGCGCGAGGCTCGGCCCGTTGATCAGCTCCATCGTGTACCAGATGAGCCCCGACCGCCCCGCGATGTCGTAGATGTCGACGATGTTGGGGTGGTGCAGCCGGGCGGCGAGCTGCGCCTCGCGTCGGAACCGCTCCACCACCTCGGGGTCGCTGGTGAGCGCCGGGTGCAGCACCTTGAGCGCCACCTCCCGCTCGAGGTGGAGGTCCCGCACGCGGTAGACCTGGCCGAAGCCGCCGGAGCCGAGCAGCGTGAGGAGCTCGTAGTCGTCGCCCAGCGCACGGCGGAGCCGTTGCTCCCAGCGCACGC
>DASUXW010000089.1:0-9858 GCA_036377715.1 Gemmatimonadales bacterium | reverse complement strand
TGAGGCAACCGGCCGGAGGCCGGCGGTCGCTCAACGCATGAACAGGCGGTTGCCGAGGATGCGATTGGTTGCGTTCAGCACGGCCAGTGCCGCGCCGCGCGGGGCGTCGTTCTCGGTCAGGTACGAACCGACCACCCGGTGTCCCGACCCTTCGCCGTGCACGGCGAGCGAGACGATGACGACGGTTGCATCGAAGGCGCGGACGGCCTTCACGCCGAGCAGCTCGAAGGTCATGGCGCCTTCCACGGCGCCGGCCAGGGCATCGACGCAGGCCTGCGCCGCACAGCGCAGCTCGCCGGCCTGCGAGCCCAGCCCTTCATTGGTGCCGGTGAACTGCTCCGATTCCTTCCACGTCAGCCCGACCCGTGCCCGGCACCGGCCGTTGGGCAACCGGTCCAGCACGAACTCGGCAAAGCGCAACCGCTCGCTGACCGGGTAGGGCGCCGACATGGAAGTCCTTGTGGAAGGCGACCCTGGAGGGGCAAGGGCCATGCCAGTGACGCCCCACGCGGAGTCACGCGAGGTGCTCGGCGAGGAAGGCCGCCAGGGCGTCGTCGGGTATCTGATCGGCCTGCGCGAAGAGCGCGGCCCGGGAAACGGACGAGAGCGGGTACGTGGCCCAGAAGCTTCGCTGGCCCACCCCGTCAGGGCGGAACCAGCAGATCAGGGTCCAGTGCGGCGAGTCTGCCCGGCGCTCGGCGGCGATGGAGACGTGCCACTGACGGTCGTCGTGCGCGACGACTCTCCAGGCCACCGCGGCGTCAGCTCCGAACGAGCGCCTGGAAACGGGTCCGCAGGTCGCGGGTCACCGGACCCTGCCTGCCCGCGCCGATGATGCGGCCGTCCAGCTGCCGGATGCCCACGATCTCGGACGCGGTGCCGGTGAAGAACGCCTCGTCCGCGGTGTAGATGTCGTAGCGGTTGAGGATCCGCTCTTCCACTTCGTAGCCCGCCTCGCGCGCGAGCTCCATGATGACGTCGCGGGTGACGCCCTTGAGAATGCCGGCGTAGACCGGCGGCGTGGCGATCACACCGTGCTTCGCGATGAAGATGTTCTGCCCCGAGCCCTCGGCCACGAAGCCCGCGCTGTCGAGCATGATGACTTCGTCGGCGCCGGCCTGCGTGCCTTCGACCTTGGCCAGGATGTGCGCGAGATAGTTGAGCGACTTGACCCGGGGCGAGAGCGACTCGCGCTGCGGGATCGGCGTGCCCGCGGTGATCACCTTGAGCCCCGCCTCGTAGACCTCTTCGGGCCAGAGCTTGATCCGGTCCACGATGATGATGACCGAGGGCCGCGGACACTTGCGCGGATCGAGGCCCAGGTCGCCCACGCCGCGGGTGATCACGTGGCGCATGTACCCTTCGGCGATGCCGGAGCGGCGCACGGCCTCTTCGGTGACCGCCGTCATCTCCTCGGGAGTGATCGGGATGGTGAGGAGGATCGCCTTGGCCGAGTCGTAGAGGCGCTCGAGGTGCGCGCCGAGGCGGAAGATTTTGCCGCCGTAGATGCGGATCCCCTCGAACACGCCGTCGCCGTAGAGCAGGCCGTGGTCGTAGACGGAGATGCTGGCGGTCTCGCGGGTGTGCCACTCGCCGTCGACCCAGATGGTGGGCACACCGGTTTCGGTCGTTGAAGCCTGCCGGGCAGGCTGGACGGTGGCGCTCATACGGCCAATGTAACTCCCCCCATCACGGTGTGCACCCCGAGCCGCGGCCCGAGTATACTTGCTGGCCGCGCCTCGAATGAGGGCGCTGGGATTCGAACCCAGGACCTAGGGATTAAAAGTCCCTTGCTCTACCAGCTGAGCTACGCCCCCAAGCGTCGAAACATCTCCATGTGGTTGCGCCGGCACAAGCGCTTTTGGCGGGTGCCCACGCTCCGCACCGCCGTGGTGTACGGGGCCTCGGGGATCGGGTTCGCCGGCGCGAATCTCGTGCTCGCGCGCGTGCTCGCGAAGAGCGAGTATGCGCTGTTCACGCTGGTTCTGGCCTTCGTGAACTTCGGATTCGCGCTCGCCACCGCCGGGATCGACGGGATCGCGCTCAGGCGCGAGCTCGACTTCGGCCCCCGGCTCCTGGGCAAGGTGGCGGGCGCTGCCACGATCGTCGCGACGGTGCTCGGTGGCATCGCGTGGGCGGGTTATGACCTGGCCCCGCCGCTCGTCGGCATGCTGGCCGCGTCGGTCGCGGCGGGCGGCGTCATGGTCGTGGCCGGCGCCCGTTTCCAGCGCGAGCAGCGCTTCGGCCTCTCGCTCGCGCTGGTGCAGAGTCCCAACCTGTTCCTCGTGCTCGCCGCCGGAGCCGTCCTCGCGACCCACGCGGAGCGCGCCTGGGTCCCCGTGCTGATCTCGACCATCGGCTTCGTGGCGGGAGCCGTGGCGGGCTGGTGGCTGCTGTTCCGCGAGCGGAGGGCGACCGGAGCCGGCAGCGTGTTCTCCTGGCGTGAGGCGCTCGCGTTCGCCGGCCTCAACGCGTCGGGGCTGCTCCTGGTGCAGCTCGACCGCCTGATGATCCCCCACCTCCTTCCTCTGGACGATCTGGCCACGTACGGGGTCCTCGCCGCGCTGGTGGGCTCGCCCTTCCGGGTGCTGCAGAACAGCGTCGGCTATACCCTGCTTCCCCGCCTCACGGCCGCCACGAGCATCTCCGAGCGCCGGCGGCTGGTCAAGCGTGAAGTGTGGCTCGCGGGTCTGCTGGTGCTGGCGGCGAGCTCGGCCGTCTGGGTGATCGTGCCCTGGGTGGAGCACTGGCTCCTCGCCGGCAAGTACGACCTCGGCGTGGCGCTCGTCCTCGCCGCCATCGTCGCCGGGCTCGCGAAGGTGCTGAACGCGTTCAGCCGTGCCACCGTGACCGCCCTCGCGGATCAGCGCGAGGTGGCCCTGACCAACGTGCTGGGCTGGGCATCCGTGGCCGTGGCCGCTGCGGCGGCCGTGGCCGGTGCGCGCTGGGGGCTGGCAGGGGTGATCTACGGTGTGGGCCTCGGCTGGTTCCTGCGCGCATTCGCCGCGCTCTGGCTCTCCGCACGCCATCTCCGAGCACCAGCGAATGTGACCACCGACACTGCCCCGATGGCGCCGGAGTGATTCCATAGAGGTCGGTTCCGTACCGGCGACAGGGCCGGCACCGAAACCGCAACCATGGGATTCAGACCAGTGCCGCAGCTTACGCCCTCCCCGCCCGAGACCACCGTGCTCGTGACCGGTGCCGCAGGTTTTACCGGTCTGGCGCTCTCGCGCGCCCTGGCCCGACGCGGGCAGCGGGTCCGCGGCATGGCCCACCGGGCCCGGCAGGCCGCTCAGCTCGAAGCGGCGGGCGTCGAGCCGATCATCGGAGACGTGCGCGACCGGAACGTCGTCGATCAGGCGCTCGTGGGCGTAGACACCGTGTACCACCTCGCGGCGGTGTTCCGCCATGCGGGAGTGCCCGACTCGGAGTACCGCGAGGTGCACGTAGACGCCACCCGGCAACTGGTCGAGCGCAGCGCTTCGGCGGGGGTTCGCCGGTTCGTGCACTGCAGCACCGTGGGCGTGCACGGAGACGTGGAGGGCGACGGGCCGGCGACCGAGGACGCACCGCTGCACCCGGGAGACATCTACCAGCTCACCAAGCTCGAGGGTGAGCAGATGGCGTTGCGCACGGCCGAGCGCGTGGGGCTGCCGCTCACGGTCGTCCGTCCCGGCCCGATCTACGGCCCGGGCGACCGGCGCCTGCTCAAGCTGATCGGCGCCGTGGCCCGGAAGCGGTTCGTGCTCCTGGGCGACGGGACGCCGCGGTTCCAGATGGTGTACGTGGATGACCTGACCGAGGGGTTCCGGCTCGCCGCCGAATCGCCGGCGGCGATCGGCCGCACGTACATCGTCACGGGCCGGGAGGCGCCGACGCTGAACGAGCTGGTCAGCGAGATCGCGTCGGTGGCTCACGTGGCGCCGCCCCGCGCGCGTCTGCCGGTCTGGCCGTTCTATCTCGCCGCCTCGGTCTGCGAGGCGATCTGCGTGCCGCTCGGGATCGAGCCCCCGATCTTCCGCCGCCGGGTCAGCTTCTTCGTGAACAACCGCTGGTTCGACATCTCCCGCGCGCGCCGCGAGCTGGGCTTCGCCCCGAAGGTGGGCCTGCGTGACGGGATCCACCGTACGCTGGATTCCTACCACCGCCTCGGCTGGGTCTAGGCCGCCCGTGACGGCCTGGCGCTCAGCCTATGCCGAGCACTATCAGCGCGAGAGTGCCTCGGGCGAGGCCTACGACCGGTCGGTCGGCAACCCGTTCGAGCTTGCGATCTTCGAGCTCGAGCGGCAGCATCTGCTCGACCTGTTCCGGCAGCTCCGCGGGTCCGACCCCTCCACGCGCTATCTCGATTTCGCCTGCGGGACCGGGCGGATTCTGGCCGTGTTCAAGGATCGGATCCGCACCATGGTGGGGATCGACACGAGCGCCGGGCAGCTGGCGGCCGCGGCGCGCAAGGCGCCGGATGCCCAGCTCCTTCACGGCAACCTGGTCGCCGAGCCGGAGCTGCTCGACGACCGGCAGTTCGACCTGATCACCGCCTTTCGCCTGCTGCTCAATCTGGAGCCGGGGAACCGCGTGCCGATCCTGCGCGCGCTCCGCGGCCGTCTCGCGCCCGGCGGTCACCTGATCGTCGACAATCACATGAACCGCTGGTCGGCGCTGGGGGTGGTGGCGCTGCTGGCGCACCGCGTGCTGCGCATGCCGCGCAAACCGCAGGTGCCGCCCGGCCGGCGGGGCATCATCAACACGATGAGCGAGCGCGAGGTACGCCGTGCGCTGGACGAGGCGGGACTCGAAGTGGTCGAGGTGCGGCGCTTCTTTCTGTTCCCCGGCCACGGCCGCGCGAGGCTGCTTCCGACCCGACCGCTGGTGGCGCTCGAGGCGGCACTCGGCCGGGTGCCGGTGCTCAATCGTCTCTCCAAGAACCAGATCTACGTCTGCCGCGCGGCCGGCGAGCCGCCCGCATGACCCTTCCACGGGTCCGGTTCTGGATCTTCAACTACATGCCGCAGTGGGAAGGCGTGTCGCAGGAGCTCGCGTCGGTACGCGACGGCCTGCGGGAGCAGGTGGACGGCTCGATCGTAAGCCTCGACACCAAGCAGCGCACATGGACGCTTCAGGGACGGGACAAGCGGATACCCCTGCCCCATGGATTGGCGCTCTATCCGCTCATCCGTTCCTGGGTGGGCCGCGCCGACGTGAATCATCTCTTCGCATCCGCCGGCGAACGCTGGCTCACCCCGCTCCTGGGCCGACACGACGGCGTGCTCACCGTGGCGAAGGACACACCGGGACCCCTGGCGTACGAGCGGAACGCCGGGAGCTTCCGGCGGCTCCGGGCCGTCGTGGTTCAGAGCGAGCGCGACCGCGAGATCCTCGGCCGGTTCGGACTGCGCCCAGGGGCGTTGCGGCTCATCCGCCCCGGCGTCGCCCTGGCGCCCTATCAAGCGGCCCGAGGGCGGTTCACGATTCTCTTCGCGTCGAGCCCGCTCACGGCCGGGCACTTCCACTCCCGCGGCGTCCACCTGATCGTCGGGGCGGCCGCCCGCCTCCCCGACGTGCGATTTCTCCTGGTCTGGCGCAGGCGGCACGTCGACCGGCTTCGCCGCATGCTTGCGGACGCGGGTGTGGCCAACGTGGAGGTGGTCGACGGGGTGGTACCCGACATGGGGGCCGTGTACGACCGGGTCCACGCCACCGTGCTGCCCGCGCTGGAGCGGCACAGCTTCATTCCCTGCCCCCGAAGCGGACTCGAGTCGCTGGCGCACGGCAAGCCCTTGCTCGCTTCGCATGCCGTGGATCTCGCGTCGGGCGTGGCGGAGGCGGGAGCGGGACTCGCGTTCGAGCCGACGGTGGCGGAGCTGGAGCAGGCCATCCGGCGCCTGCAGGCGGAGTACGACGCGTACCAGGCGCGGACGCAACCCTACGTGACCCGCCGGTTCTCGCCCGCGGTGCACCTGGAGCTGTACCGGCGGCTGTACGGGGTCACGGCTGCTCCGATGCGGGAGCCTCGAGTGCGCGCCGTCTCACGTCCCTGAAGGTGCCGGGGGTCTGCGGCTTGATGAAGAGCCGGACCACCTCGGGGTGATCCGCCCGTACCTGCTGCTCGATGCGGACCACCGCCTCCTCGATCTGCGGCGCCCGGAGCTCGTCGTCGAACTCGAGGCTGAGCGCGGCCAGGATCTGGTCGGGCGCGAGCTGGACGGTCATGACGCCGTTCACCCTGGCGGCCGAGACGGCCTCCACGATGCGGCCGATGTCCCGGTCCAGCGCGCGGTCGGCGCGCTCGCCGATGAGCAGGCTCTTGCTCTCCCGCGCAAGCAGGGCGGCGGTGGCGCCAAGCACCAGGCCGATGAGAATGGAGGCCACACCGTCGAGCGCCGGCTCGCGGAGGGTCGTGGATGCGACCGTCCCCACGACCGCGATCAGGATGCCCAGCAGCGCCGCGGTGTCCTCGAACAGCACCATGAATGACGGAGGGTCCTTGCTGCGGCGGAATGCCTCGTAGTAGCCGAGCGGCCCTTTGACCCTGCGAAAGTGGCGCAGCGCGACCAGCCACGAGCCCCCTTCGAAGACGAACGCCAGCGCGAACACGGCGTAGCTCACGGCCGCGTCGCGAATCGGCTCGGGATGCAGAATGTGGGTGACGCCCTCGTACAGCGACACGCCGGCCCCGAGCGCGAAGACCAGCAGGGCGACGATGAAGCTCCAGAAGTAGAGCTCCCGGCCGTGGCCGACCGGGTGGTCCGGGTCGGGGGGACGGGCCGAGCGGCGCATCCCGTAGAGGAGCAGAATCTCGTTCCCGGTATCCACGAACGAGTGGACCGCCTCGCTCAGCATCGCCGAGCTTCCGGTCCACACGGCCGCGACGCTCTTGGTCGCGGCCACCAGGAGGTTCCCGATCAGGGCGGCATAGACCGACGTCTTCGACGAGGAGCTGCTCGCCATCGGGCGCGCCTCAGCGCTTGCGCCTCGCGAGCACGTAGCCCAGGCCGACGGCGGCCGCGCCGAGGAGGAGCACGGTGCCGGCGACCCGCCCTACGCCACTCGTCAGCCCGGCGCGCCGGGCGATCCGGCTCGAGGTGTCGGCCAGGGCCGACTTGACCCGCTCCTGGCGAAGCAGCCACTCGTGCACCAGCCCGGGCTCCTCCACGTCGGCCGGTCGCGCCGCCAGCCGCCGGCGCACTTCCTCTTCTCCCAGCCCGTCCAACTCCCGCCACACCTGTTCGCGCGTCTTGCGCACCATGGCCGTGCCACCTTTCGTGAGGAGTTCGTGCCTGCACGAAATACGGACCGGCGGCGGAAGGCCAGTGCCCCGCATCTGCGGACCGGCCGTGCCGCCCGTATATTGTCCCGGACCCCGGAAGGAAGGCTGGAATGGTGCGAATGCTCCTCGGTGCTCTGCTCGTCCTGCCCCTGCTCGGCCGCCCCGTGGCCGCGCAGCAGAACGACCGCTGGCAGGTGGCGCTGGACGACGGCGGGTACGTGTGGGACATCCGGCTGGTACGGCTCGACGGCGACACGCTGGTCGTGACTCAGTCGGACAGCCTGGTGCGGGTGCCGCTGGCGCACGCGACCGAGATCCGCCTCATCGGGAAGTCGAGAGTGGACCTCACCGGCGGCCCCGCGGGCGCCGGCGCGATGAGCGCGCTGATGGGCGGCGACGACGAGGTGTACGATCTGATGCCGCTCGACCTGCCGGGCCGGCAGGCGATGGTCCGAAAGCTCCTCCAGCGCGCCGCTGCCGAGCCCTGACGATGCGCGCGCTGCTCATTACGGGCACCGACACCGGCGTCGGCAAGACCTGGGTGGGCCGCGCACTCGGCCATGCGCTGGCGCGGGCGGGCCGGCGCGTAGTGGCCGTCAAGCCGGTGGAGATGGGCTGCGCCCACGTGGCACCGCACGAGGAGGACGGCGTCCTCCTGGCCGCCGCCACCGGGCAGACGGCGCCGAGAGAGGCGCTCTACCGGTTCGACGATGACGTGGCGCCCGCCGTCGCCGCGGACGCCGCGGGCGCGCCGATCGACCTCGACGCGACGCTGCTCCGGATCGAGTCGCTCGCCGAGGGCGCCGACGTGCTGCTGCTCGAGGGCTCGGGCGGGCTGCTCACGCCGTTCACGTGGGAGTGGACCATCGTGGACCTGGCGCGCTCGGTGGGCGCGGCGGCGCTGCTGGTGGGATCGGACCGGCTCGGGACGATCAACCTCGCGCTCATGACGCTCAGCGCGCTGGAGCTGGCGGGCATCGAGGTGGCGGGGATGGTGCTGACCGCGCCCGAGATTCCCGACGCGTCCACCGGGACCAACGCGGCGAGTATCGGGAGGCTGTCGGGCCTGGATCGGATCGTCGCGCTGCCCCGGCTACCCGATCCGCTGATGGCGGGTGACGCGATGGGGGCGGTGATCGGGTGGCTGGTGTGACCGCCGAGCGGCCATGGCCCCCCCATCACCCTCCCTGCCGCTCCAGCCTCCCGATCGCCGCCTCGACGTCGGCCCGCGCCTCCGGCCGGCTCGCCCGCGCGGCGGCCTCGCGCAACAGCGCCACCGCGGCCCCGGGCGCGAACTGGTCCTGCACCGCCTTGAGCGCCCCCTCCCTCACCCATCCCGGTCCTTCCGCCAGCGCGCCCGTGAGCGCGTGACGCGCCGCCGGATCGCCCCGGGCAGTGAGCACGGCGAGCGCCGTCGTGACCAGCGGCCCCGTCTCCACCTGCCGCGCCATCGCAGCCACCAGCCCCGAGTCGGGGGACTGAACCGCCAGCGCGAGGGCGGCGTTCCGGATCACGTCGCGGTAGGAGGGCGTCTCCAGCGCGGCGAGGACCGCGTCGCGTGCGCCGGGGCCTTTCAACCGGGCGAGCGTCACGAGCGCACTCGCCCGCACCTGATAGCTCGAGTCGGCCCGCCACGCGCGCTCCGCCAGCGCCGTCGCACGCGGCCCGCCGATGCTGCCGAGCGAGGTCACGGCCGCGTCCCGCACCTGCGATGACGTGTCGCCAAGCGCGACTTCGAGCGGCGGCAGGGCTACTGCCGCCGGAAAGCCGCCGAGCGCACGGGCGGCGTCGGCGCGGGTGAGGAAGTAGTCGGCCCCGCGCGCCGCCCGCGCGAGCGCGCTCGCGGCCAGGGTGTCGCCGGGGCGCTCGGCGAGGCGGTCAATCGCCCACGCGCGCTGCCAGAGATGCGGGTGCCGCGCGAGCAGCGCCGCGAGCCACGGCGTGGGCTGGTCGAAGCTCAGGGTCTTGAGGACGGCGTTCTCGTCGTCGAACGCCACCATCGTGGGGGCGCCCGGGAGCCCGTCGAGCCGCACGGTCTGCTCGCGCCGGTCGATCGTCACGCGGCGCACGACGTCGCCCTTCGCGGTGCCGATCCTGATCGCCAGGCCGGCCCGGAACGCGAGCGGCGTGGCGAAGCGTAGCCCGGTACTGTCGGCGTGCGCGGTGTCCACCTGCGTCTGCCGCACGGCGAGCGTGAGCGCGTGCGCGACGGAGTCGTATGCGGCGGTCACCGCGAACTCGGGATACCCCGCCGAGTAGATCCACTGCGACCAGAACCAGGGCAGGCTCTGCCCGGTCGCCTCGAGAACCGCCTGGCGCAGATCGTCGCTGGTCGCGTTGCCGTAGGCGTACCGGGTGAGATAGCGGTGCATCGCCGCCCAGAACCGCTCGGGCCCGAGCGCGGTGCGGAGCATCTCCAGGACCAGCGCGCCCTTGGGATAGACCACGTTCGAGTTGTAGGTGGCGAGCGGCATGCGACGCCGGGCATCGAGCTCCATGTAGCGCTCGTACGAGGCGAGGTAGTACTCCTGCCCCGCGTGCGGTCCCTCCTTCTCGGCCCAGTACTGCCCCGGCATGAACTCCGCCAT
>DASUXW010000088.1:0-7617 GCA_036377715.1 Gemmatimonadales bacterium | reverse complement strand
CGCGCACGGGATGATGGTGATGGTGGGCTGCATGATCGAGAGCTCGCTCGGCATCACCGCGGCCGCGCACTTCACCCCGCTGGTGGATATCGTGGACCTCGACGGCGCCGCGCTCCTGGCCGACGACCCGTTCACCGGCGCACGCATCGACGGCGGTCAGGTGACGCTGCCCGACGGCCCCGGGCTCGGCGTCCGGACCGGATGACCGAGCGGTTCGCCCAGGTCGCCCTCCCGCTCCCGCTCGCCGCTCCCTACACCTACCGCATTCCCGAGACGCTGGGCGACCGGGTGGTCCCCGGCGCCCGGGTCGTGGTCCCGGTCCGGCGGCGCGAGCTGATCGGCGTCGTCGTCGCGTCCGACGCGCCGCCGCCGGACGCCGCCGCGCGCGACGTGCTCGCCGCACCCGACGACGAGCCCGCGGTGCCGCACGGGCTGCTCGAGACCGCCCGCTGGATCGCCGGCTACTACGGGGCGCCGCTCGGCCTCACGCTCAGGAGCATGCTGCCCGCGGGGATGTGGGGCGAGTCGCGGGTGATCGCGAGGCTGGCGCGCGGCGCGCGGGCGCCCGGCGGCGTCGCGGGCGAGGTGATGGCGTGGCTCGAGCGCCGCGGCGGCGAGGCGCCCGTGGACACGGCCGCCCGCTCGCTCAAGCGGCCGCTCTGGGACGTGCTCGACCGCCTGGCGCGCGTCGGCGCCGTGACGCTCCGGGTCGAGCCGCCCGATACCGAAGGCGCGGCGCTCACCGAGCGCGTGGCCGTGCTGTCGGGCGATTCGCCCACGCTGCTCGAGCGCGATTCGCTGTTCCGACGCGCGCCGAAGCAGCGCCGGCTCTACGAGGCGCTGGAACAGCTTGGCGGCCGGGCCACGGTGCGGCACCTGACCGGACGCCTGGGCTTCTCGGCCGCGGTGCTTCGCGCGCTGGAGAAGCGCGGGCTCGTCGCCATCGGCCAGGCCGAGCGGGTGCGCGATCCGTTCGCGGGACTCCCGGCCACGCCGCCGCCCGCCCGGCTCACCGATCACCAGCAGGCGGCGCTCGCCGCGGTCGAGGCGCTCGGCCCCGGGGAAGGAGCCCTCCTCTTCGGGATCACCGGGAGCGGCAAGACGCTGGTGTATCTCGAGGCGGTCCGCCGGGTACTCGCGGCCGGGCGCGGCGCCATCGTGCTCGTCCCCGAGATCGGCCTCACGCCACAGACGGTGAGCCGGCTCCGCGGCGCGTTCGGCGACGACGTGGCGGTCCTCCACAGCGGGCTCTCCGACGGCGAGCGCGCCGACGCCTGGCGCCTGCTTCGCCGAGGCGAGCGGCGCGTGGCGGTCGGCGCCCGCTCGGCGGTGTTCGCGCCGGTAATGGATCTGGGGATGATCGTGCTCGACGAGGAGCACGAGGCGAGCTACAAGAACGGCGAGTCGCCGCGCTACCACGCGCGCGACGTGGCCGCGGTGCGGGCGAAGATCGAGGGCGCGACCCTGGTGCTCGGAAGTGCCACGCCGTCGCTCGAGACCATGGTGCTCTCGGAGCAGAAGCTCCGCCTGGTGCGTCTGCCCGAGCGGATCGGCGCGCGCCCACTCCCGCCGGTCGAGCTGGTGGACCTGCGCGTGGCGCCCAAGGTGCCGGGGACCGGCGCCATCGCCTGGTCGGAGGCGCTCGACGCGGCCATCGTGGGCACCCTCGCCCGCGGGGAGCAGGCGCTGCTGCTGCTCAACCGCCGGGGCTTCGCCGCCTTCCTCCAGTGCCCCGACTGCGGCGAGGTGTGGCAGTGCCCGCGCTGCAGCATCTCGCTCACGGTGCACACCGCACCGCCCGGGCTGCGCTGCCACTACTGCGGCCACGAGGAGCCGCTCCCCTACACCTGCCGCAAGTGCGCCAACCCGGTCCAACAGATGCGCGGGTTCGGCACCCAGCAGCTCGAGCGTCTCCTGGCCGAGCGCTATCCGAAGGCCCGGCTGGCCCGCATGGACCTCGACACCACCAGCACCAAATGGTCGCACCAGCGCATCCTCGCCGCCGTTGAGGCGGGCGAGGTGGACCTGCTGCTCGGCACCCAGATGATCGCGAAGGGGCTCGACTTCCCCAACGTCACGCTGGTCGGCGTGGTGGACGCCGACACGGGCCTCTACCTGCCCGACTTCCGCTCCGCCGAGCGCACCTTCCAGCTCCTGGCCCAGGTGGCGGGCCGCGCCGGCCGCGGCCCCCGCGGCGGCAAGGTCCTGGTCCAGACCCGCCACCCGATGCACCACGCCCTCGCGCGCGCCGCCATGCATGACACAGAAGGATTCTTCCGCGAGGAGCGCACGCTGCGCGAGAACCCACCCTACCCGCCCGCCACCTCCCTGGTGAACCTGCTCGTCTCCGGCACCGACGAGCGCGCCGTCGGCCGCCGCGCCGCCGAGCTGGCGGACTGGTGCACCGCACTTCTCACGCAACACGACCTGCCCGTCACCCTCCTCGGCCCCGCTCCCTGCCCGCTGGCCAAGATCAAGGACCGCTGGCGCTGGCACGTCCTCCTCAAGGGCCGCTCCGAAGTCCTCGGCCGCGTCGTCCGCTACGCGGCGGAGAAGTTGACGAGGGCGGGGGAGATACGGGTGGTCGTGGATCGGGATCCGGTGGCGCTCCTGTAAAGCGGTGAGCAGTGAGCGGTAAGCGGTAAGCGGGAGCAGCACACCAAGACTGGTCCGGTATGCCGTTCCCGCTCACCGCTCACCGCTTACCGCTTACCGTGTCCGATATCCAACCTCCATCCCCAGGTAGACCACCCTCCCCGGCGCCGGCTCGAACACGCGGCCGAACGTGCCGTTGATGGTGACGGAGCTGACGTAGTTGCGGTCCCACAGGTTGTTGATGCCCACGAAGGGCTGGAGGCTCATGTCGCCGCTGGCCCCGTTCCAGCCGAAGCGGAGGTTGGTGACGCCGGCGCCCCAGCTGTCGGCGAAGAGGGTGTTGGCGTCGTCGGCGGCCATGGAGGAGCTGATCGTGTGGTCGCCGTCCACGAAGAAGCCGTGGGGCAGGTTGCTCTGCAGGCTGAAGCGCCAGAAGTGGTCGGGCACGCCGGGGAGCTTGTTGCCGTCCAGGACGTCGCCCGCGTCGTCCACGTAGTCGGCGAAGCGGAAGTGGGAGTAGGTGTAGGCCGCGCTCAGCGTCACCGCGTCTACCGGCGTGACCGAGAGCCCGACCTCCGCGCCGTCGTTGTGGGTCTTGCCCGCGTTCACGAAGAAGGCGCGGCCGCCGATCTCCTCGCGCTGCACGATCGCGTCCTTGATGCGGCCCAGGAACAGGGCCACCGAGTAGGTGACACGCGGGATCGGCTGCCCTCGGGCGCCGATCTCGTAGTTCACGGCGCGCTGGGGGTCGAGCTGCGTATTGAACCCGCCGGTGGTGCCGGGCTGGTTCACCAGCTCGGTGGTGGTCGGGGTCTCGAACGAGGTGGAGACGTTGACGTAGGGGACGAACTGATCGGCGAACGACCAGCTCGCGCCGATGTGGCCGCTGAACGCCGAGTTGTTCCGGGCGCCGCTGTTGTCCACTCCGTCGCCCAGGAAGTGGTCGTCCACGTTGAACCGCACCCAGTCGAAGCGGACGCCGCCGTTGAGCAGCAGCTGCTCGCTCGGCGACCATGCCACCTGCGCGAACGGTCCGACCTCGGTGATGGTCTCCCGCTGGTCCAGCAGCAGGCTGTCGGTGGGCACGCCGCCGACGGCGCGGTTGTTCACCCGGTCGTCGCGCATCCGCTGGATGTCGGCGCCGGCGGTGAGCCGGGGCGCAGTCGCCGCGGTGCCGAAGTGCTGGGTGGTCGCCGCGCGGGCGCCGCCCACGACGCGGTCGATCCCCACGTAGGTGCCGATGGTCGGCCCCGCCGGGCCCGCCTCGCCGGGCGGTGGTGCCGCGAGCGGGTTCTTGAGGTCCCTGAGCAGGCCGAACGCGGTCACGTTGTACTCGTTGCCGCGCGCGTCGAAGTGGCGCAGGCCGAGCGAGAGCTGCTGCTGGTTCACGTCCTTGTCGGCCTCGCGGCGGATGTTGTTGGCCGCCGCCGAGTCGGGGTTGAGCCGGTACTCGGTCAGGGTGAGGGCCCCGGGGTTCTGGGCCTGCGGGTTGTCGGCGGCGCCGAAACGGAGGGTGCCCAGCGTGGAGCCCGAGAAGACGTAGTCCAGGCCGGCATTGAGCTGGCGGATGTCGGCGGCGCTGTGCTCCCTGAACCCGTCGGCCTTGAACTGGCTGATCGAAAGCGTGCCGCTCGCCTGGCCGAACCGCGCCGAGCTCCAGCTCTGCCACTTGTAGAACCCGTCATCGCTCCTGTCGCCCCCGCCACCCTGCACCCGCACCCGCTGGGCGAACGGCGCCTGGGCCGCGGGCTCGGTCTGGAGGGCCACCACGCCGCCCGCCGCGTTGCCGTAGAGCGAGGAGCTCGAGCCGCGCAGCACCTCCGCGCGCCCGATGTCGGCGAAGTCCACGTTGGTGAGCTGGCTCTGCCCGTCGGGGAGGGTCTGCGGGATCCCGTCGAGCAGGATCTTCACGCCCCGGACGCCGAAGTTGGCGCGGGAGCCGAAGCCGCGGATCGAGATGCGCTGGTCGAGGGAGAAGTTGTAGCGGTTGGAGACGACGACGCCGGGAATGTCGTTGAGCGCTTCATCGAGGCCGACCGTGGGCTGGGCGCGCTGGATGTCGGTTCGGTTCAGCACGCCCACCGCATACGGCACTCTGGCGAGCGGCTCCTGCGTGCGTGTGACCGAGACCTTGATCTCGGGGAGCTCGGTGACGCGGGTGGTGTCCTGATATACAGTGTCCGGCCTCGTCGGCTCCTGCGCGACCGCGACGCCCGCCAGAAGGGAAGCGAGAAGACTCAGGACCACGGGTCTCTGCATGACGTCTCCTTGTCGTCAGGGGGTCGAGCCGGTGAGCGGGAACCGCGCGAGACTGGTGGGGGAGTTCACCCATCCCGGCCCGTATTTCCCGTCAAACCAAGAGTGGAAAGGCAGGGGCCGTGCCAAACCGGCTTGTCCTCGGAGTGAGAGCTAAGCCCCGCCCGAATCGTCGGTTGTCGAGTCGCCCCTCGGCGGCTGCCGGCGCGGCGCACTGGGGCAGGCCGGGCAATCGGGGGATCTCACCCACCGAGTCATCCTGATGCCCCGTAAGTCTAACCCTGGCTTGTTTCCCCCGCAGTGCGGGCCTAGTTTCCTCCCCCGTATGTCCACTAACCCCGCGACATTACCGGACTTCTCGAAGCCCCCGTTCGCCGGCGCGCCGCGGGCGCGCTTCGAGCCGCTCCCGGCCGACGGCGTCCTGCCCGAGGGGTTCTTCTCCACCTCGAACCTGCCCACCTACGTGCACGTGGACGACCGCTGGATCGCGCCCACGCGGCCGCGGATGGACTGCGTGATCGTGAAGCGCGGCGGCCTCCTCGAGGCGATCGAGCCGCGCCGCCTCGCCAAGGGCGAGCTGATCGCGATGGGCGAGGCCGAGGACGGCACCGACGGTATCGTGGTCTCCGCCGAGGGGTTTCTGGGCGGCGGCCACGGCGCCAACGAGTTCCGCTTCATGTCCACCGAGGTGAGCCGCGAGCGCCCCGTGAACTACGAGGAGCTCGCCGCGCGGGTGGGCGAGGAGAAGCAGCGCGGCGGCTATCTGGTGTGGGTCGTCGGTCCCGCACTGGTGCACTCGCGCGCGCGCAACGACTTCGAGTGGTTCATCCGGAACGGCTACGTGCAGGCGGTGCTCGCCGGCAACGCCGTCGCGGTGCACGACATCGAGTCGGCGATCTTCGGCACCACGCTCGGCATGACCAATACCGGCCAGCCCACCGAGGGCGGGCACGGGCTCCACATGCGCGCCATCAACCGGGTGCGCGCCAAGGGCTCGATCGATCAGGCGGTCAGGTCCGGCCTCATCCGGAGCGGGATCATGCACGCGCTGGTGACGCAGGGAATTCCCTACGTGCTGGCCGGCTCGATCCGCGACGACGGCCCGCTTCCGGGGGTCTACACCGACACCCTCGAGGCCCAGGACGCGATGCGCGAGCACACGGTGAAGGCGACCGGCGCGGTCTTCGTCGCGACGGCGCTGCACGCGATCGCGGTGGGCAACATGCTCCCGGCGTTCTACCTCGGCCCGGGCGGCGCGCCGCGGCCGCTCATGACGATCTGCGTGGACCAGACCGAGTTCGTCGTCAACAAGCTCAAGGACCGCGGCACCCACCAGGCCTACGGCGTCGTCACCAACGCGCAGGACTTCATGCACGTGCTCCGGTTCTACATCGAGCGCTGGGAGCGGACCGCGGCGTGAGCAGCGCGGGCTGGGCCCGGCTGGCGCAGGCCGCCGCCGAGCAGATCCCGCCGGGCGAGGTGGACGGCGTGTGGGTGTTCAGCGCGCTCCGGCGCGAGGGCCGCGAGTGGGGCACCGCCGTGCTCTCGCGCCTGGACGGCGACCGGCGCCGCATCTACACCGCGCGCTACATGCTCGCGATCAAGGGCAAGGAGCGCGGGAAGTTCGAGTCCTGGGTGCAGGAGGTGGGGAGCGGTCCCGCCGAGGCGCTCGAGCAGCTCCTGCGCGACGCCCAGCGCCGAATAGACGACGACCAGCCGCCGGTGCCGGTCCCGCCCGAGGAGTGGTTCGCGGCGGCTGCCGATGCCCCGGCTCACTGAGGCGGAGGGGACGGCCCTCCTGGAGCGGTTCCGCCGCTACCTCCGTGAGCACCGCCAGCCGGTGACCCGCCAGCGCGACCTGGTCGCGCGCATCGTGCTGCTCTCCGACGACCATCCTTCCGTCGAGGCCATCCGCCGCTCGCTCCGCACCCGCGGCGAGCGCGTGGGCACGGCGACCGTCTACCGCACGCTCGAGCTGCTGGTCGAGAGCGGGCTGGTGCAGGCGCACGACTTCGGCGAGGGGTTCAAGCGTTTCGAGCCGATGCCCGCCCAGGCGCACCACGAGCACCTGATCTGCGAGCGCTGCGGGCGGGTGGTCGAGTTCCAGAACGAGCCGCTGGAGCGGATGGTCCCCATCATCGCCGACGAGCACCAGTTCCAGCACATCCGCCATCGGCTCGAGATCTACGGCGTCTGCCGCGAGTGCCGCCGCCGCGAGCTGGGGGCGCCGTGAACGAGCCCGCCACCCTCGGTCTCGTGGTCGCGTTCGCGGCGGGACTCCTGAGCTTCCTCTCGCCCTGCGTGCTGCCGCTGGTCCCCTCGTACATCGGCTTCCTCACCGGGATGTCGCTCCCCGAGATGAGCGGGCGCCGGCGCGCGGCGCTGGGACACGCGGTGCTCTTCGTGCTCGGCTTCTCGCTGGTGTTCATGCTCCTGGGGGCCAGTGCCACGGCATTGGGCCGCGCGCTCAACTACTACCAGGTCTGGCTGCAGCGGATCGGGGGAATCCTCATCATCGCCTTCGGCCTCGTCTGCCTAGGCGTGATCAAGGTCGGGTTTCTCAACCAGGAGCATCGGCTGCAGATGGAGCACAAGCCGATGGGCTATCTCGGCTCCGCCCTGGTGGGGATGGCCTTCGCGGCGGGATGGACGCCCTGCATCGGCCCAGTCCTCGGCGGGATCCTCGGCCTGGCAGCCACGTCACAGGATCTAGGCCGCGGGATGCTGCTCCTCGCCGTCTACTCCGCCGGCCTCGCGGTCCCTTTC
>DASUXW010000087.1:0-16335 GCA_036377715.1 Gemmatimonadales bacterium | reverse complement strand
CTACCGTCCGAGCGGCTTCGCGTCTATACTACCCGCCTCACAAACCATCCTCCCCGCTGCCCGCACCAGGCCCGGGGCGACTCAGACCGAAGGAAGGTGTCATGACCCGACAGTACGAGGTGGTCTATATCTTCGACAGTGCGCTCGAAGAGCCGGCCATCAACGAGCGCCTCGAGCGCTTCCACTCTCTCATCCAGCAGCCCGGCGCCGACGCTCCCCAGGTGAACCACTGGGGCAAGCGGACCCTCGCCTATCCCATCAAGAAGCACGAGACCGGCTACTACGTGGTGGCCAGCTTCGATGCCGATGCGACCGCGCTTCCGGAGTTCGAGCGCGCCATCAAGCTCGACGAAGGGGTGCTCCGGTTCCTCGTCGCCGTCAACGAGGGCGCGCAACCCGTGCCCGCCACCCCGGCCAAGAGCGACGAGGAGGACGACGAATGAGGCGGCCCCAGAAGACCTGCGCGATCTGCGAGAGCGGCGTGCGGGTGGTGGACTACAAGGACGAGCGCACCCTGTCGCGCTTCCTGACCGAGCGCGGCAAGATCCTGCCCAGCCGGCTCTCGGGCACCTGCGCCCGGCACCAGCGGCAGCTCAGCACCGCGATCAAGCGCGCCCGGCAGCTTGCCCTGCTGCCTTACATCAAGGGGTTCGGCGGCTGACGACGCGCCGCCCGGCGGGGTGGGGACAGGTCCTGGCGCTGGCCGGGTACCTGCTCTTCGCCCCGCCGGTGTTCGTATTCGGCCCGCTCGCCGGGCTGCTCCTGGTCTCCCGGCCGGGGACGGTGCGCGAGTGGGTCTGGCTACTGGGCGGCGCCACCTGGTCCCTGCTCTGGCTCCAGCAGATCGGCGGCCTCGGCGGCCAGGTGGCGCGGGCGTCGGGAGTGCTGCTGAGCGGGACCTTTCTGGCGCTCACACTCTGGCGCCCCTCCAACCGGCCCGGGCGCGCCGTGGCGGCGACGGTGGCCGCGGGGGCCGCACTGGTGGTCTGGATGCACCGCCTCGGGATCGGCTGGAGCGAGCTGGTGACCGGAGTCGACCACGACCTCTCCGCCTACCAGACGACCCTCAGCGAGCAGTGGCGGAGCGCCGGCGCATCGCCCGAGATGATCGAACGGGCCGCGGGCGCGATGCACTCGGCGGCGGCGCTGTTCCCCGCCCTGCTCGCGCTCGCGTCGATCGCGGGCCTCCGGCTGGCCTGGGCCTGGTACCACCGGCTGGCCGCGCGACCGCTGGGCGCGCCGCCGGCCGCGTTCGCGGGGTTCCGGTTCAATGATCACCTCGTCTGGGGCCTGATCGCGGGGCTCGGTCTCTCGGTCGCGCCCGTGCCGGAGGCGTGGCAGGTGCTGGGCGCCAACCTGCTGCTGGTGCTGGGCACGCTGTACGCGGTGCGCGGGCTCGCGGTCTTTCGGGCCCAGTCCGGCCGGGTGGCCGGGCCGATGATCATCGTGCTCGGCCTCATCGCGCTCTTTCTGTTGCCGTTCGTCGTCGGAGGCCTCACGCTGCTCGGGCTCGCCGACACCTGGCTAGATTTCCGGCGTCGACGCCCGACGCCGACCACCGGAGGATCCAACGGATGATCGAGGTCATTCTGCGCGAGGACGTCCAGTCGCTCGGCAAGGCCGGCGAGCTGGTTCGGGTGAAGCCCGGCTACGCGCGCAACTACCTGCTCCCCCATGGGCTCGCATTCGAGGCCACCGAGGGCAACCGCAAGCGCATTGCCGCCGAGACCCGCGCCAAGTCGGCGCGAAACCAGGCCGAGCGCACCGAGGCCGAGCAGCGGGCTGCGACGCTCGGTGGCGTGACCCTCACGCTCACCGGCAAGGCGGGCGAGGAGGGCAAGCTGTTCGGGTCGGTGACCGCGCAGGACATCGCGGATGCGCTCGCGGCCCGGGGGTACGAGGTGGACCGCCGCCGGATCGAGCTCGAGCACCCCATCAAATCCCTCGGCCACCACACCGTGGGGGTGCGGCTGCACCCCGAGGTGCGGGCGGAGGTCCACGTCTCGGTCGAGCCGGAGTAGCCCGCCCCGGATGACGGTCGGGATCGCCTATGTAGACGGGCCCCGGTTGGCACGTTCGCTCTTCGCTGCCGCAGACTGGGTGGCGGCCGGCCGGGAAGAGATCAACCGGATCAATGTCTTTCCGGTCCCCGACGGCGACACCGGCACCAACTTCAGCCTGACCCTCCGCGCGGTCGCCGACGCCCTCCGGGCGCTCGGCGACGCGCCGCTTCCGGAGACGGCCCGCACCATGGCCCGCGCGGCGGTGCTCGGCGCCCGGGGCAACTCGGGGATGATGCTCGCCCACTTCATGCTCGGGTTCGCCGACTCGCTGGGCGACCGGCCGAGCGCCACCACGCGCGACGTGGCCGCCGCCGTCCGCCGGGGGGCCGACCGGCTGTACGAGTCGCTCGACGACCCGCGCGAGGGGACGATCCTCACCGTGGCCCGCGAGGCCGCCGCTGCCGCCGAGCGCGCGGCACAGGAAACCGGCGACATCGGCGAGTTCATGCATCGGCTGCTGGCCGAGGGCGAGGCGGCGCTGGCGCGAACCCCGCAGCTCATGGCCGTGCTGCGCGAAGCCGGCGTGGTGGACGCGGGCGGCAAGGGCTTCGTCCGGATGCTGGAGGGCGTGGTACGCTACATCGAGGGCGACCCAATCATCCCCTTGGGGGATGTGGGGGTGTCCGATGTGCCCTCGCCCATCGTGCCGGCCGCGGTTGTTGAGGTGGCCGCCGAGCGCGACTTCCAGTACTGCACCGAGGTCCTGGTGCGCGGCGAGCAGCTCCCGGCGGCCAACGAGGTGCGGGCCGCGATGCACCCGTTCGGCGGCTCGCTGGTGGTCGCGGTGGCGGGCGACATCCTCAAGATCCATGTGCACACCGATACCCCCGAGGCCGTCTTTAGCTATGCTTCGCGGTGGGGGCGCGTGGAAAGCACCAAGGCCGACGACATGCGGGCGCAGCACCGCCGGCTGGCCCACGCCGACCGCCGGCCCGTGGTCGTGGTCACGGACAGCTCCGCGGACCTCCCCGACGGCGTGCTCGACCGCCACCACATCGCGCTGGTACCCCTGCAGGTCGTCTTCGGCGACGAGACCTTTCGCGACCGGGTGGAGCTCAGGCCGGAGGAGTTCTACCGGCGGCTCCGCACCGCACGGGAGCTCCCGACCACCTCGCAGCCCACCCCCGCGGAGTTCGTGCGAGTGCTGCGGGACGCCCGTGCCGCGGCCGATGAAGTGGTGGTGGTGCTGCTCTCCAGCACGCTGTCGGGGACCTGGGCTGCCGCGCAGGCGGCGGTGCGCGCCGCCGGCATCGGCGGCGTCCATGTAGTAGACAGCCGCTCGGCCTCGCTTGGCGTGGGGATGCTGGCACTCCGGGGGGCGGAGCTGGCCGAGTCGGGATGGTCGGCCGGTGCCATCGCGACCGAGCTCGAGCGGGTGCGAGCCCAGTCGGGGATGCTGCTCACGGTCGATCGCTACGACAACCTGCTCCGCTCCGGGCGGGTCTCGCGGGGCAAGGCGTGGATCGCGGGGATGCTCGACGTAAAGCCGATCCTCTCGTTCGACGAGGCCGGGCGGGTCGTTCCCGTGGATCGTGTTCGGGGGCGCGACCAGGTGGTCCCGCGAATCCTGGCCATGCTCGAGCGGCGGCTCACCCCCCGCCCGGCGGCGGTGCGATTCGGGGTGGCCCACGCGGAGGCGCCGGAGCTCGCCGAGCGGGTCCGGACCGCCCTGGTCGCGGCCTACCGCCCGCGCGACTGTTTCGTGACCCTGGCCACCGGCGTGCTCGGCACGCACGTGGGCGCCGGCGCCTGGGCGATTTTCTATCAGGTCGAGGATCAGGTCGAGAAGGGCCGATGACCGCACGCATTCCCGAGGGCCTCCGTCTGGCCCTCGACGCCATCACCGATCTCAAGGGGAGCGACACGGTGGTCCTCGATTTGCGGGGGCTCACCGACGCCACGGACTTCTTCGTCATCGCGTCGGGCACGTCCGACGCCCACGTCCGCGGCATCGCCGAATCGGTGATCGAGAAGCTGGATCGCAAGGGGCACCACACCCACCACGTCGAAGGCCTGAACGGGGGCCGGTGGGTGCTGCTCGATTTCGTGGACTTCGTGGTCCACCTGTTCCACCCCGAGACCCGCTCCTTCTACCAGCTCGAGCGGCTCTGGGACGACGCACCGGAGCTGCTGCTCAGCTCCACCTAGCCGAGGTCGCCATGCTTCGACGCACCATCCCGGCGCTGCTCCTGGTTCTCGCCGCCGCACCGGGTGTTCTCTCCGCCCAGTACTTCGGCCGGAACAAGGTCCAGTACAGCAACTTCGGTTTCAAGATCATCCAGACCGAGCACTTCGACGTGTACTACTACGACCGCGAACGCAGCGCGGCGCTGGACGCCGCGCGGATGGCGGAGCGGTCGTACGCGCGTCTCTCGAAGGTACTGAATCACGAGTTCCGCGAGCGCAAGCCGATCATTCTCTACGCCTCGCACTCCGACTTCCTCCAGACCAACGCCACCGAAGTGAGCGGCGAGGGGACGGGCGGCGTCACCGACTTCGCCCGCAATCGGGCGGTGATGCCGTTCACCGGCGCCTACGGCGACTTCCAGCACGTGCTGATGCATGAGATGGCGCACCAGTTCCAGTACGACATCTGGTCGCGCGGGCGGGCGGGCGCGGGGATCAATACCCTCATCGCCATCGCGCCGCCGCTCTGGTTCGCGGAAGGCATGGCCGAGTACCTCTCGCTCGGCCCCATCAACGCCGAGACGGCGATGTGGCTCCGGGACGCGTCGCTCGAAGGCAAGCTGCCGACGATCGAGCAGATGACGGCCGATCCTTACCAGTACTTCCCGTACCGCTTCGGCCACGCGCTCTGGTCCTACATCGGCGAGCGCTGGGGCGACGAGGCGGTGGGGGCCATTCTCAAGGCGACGCTCGCGGGCGGGATCGAGGCGGCGTTCCGCCGCACCATCGGCCTGAGCCTCGAGCAATTGTCCGAGCAGTGGCGCGACGCGGTCCAGAAGCGCTACCTGCCCGAGATCGGCGCGAGGGCCAAGGCGCGGGCCGTGGCCGACGAGCTGCTCACCGAGAAGCGCTCCGAGGGCACCCTGCACCTGGCCCCTGCCCTCTCGCCCGACGGGAAGCTGGTGGCCTACTTCAGCGAGAAGGACTTCTACTCCGTCGATCTGTACCTGGCCGACGGCGAGACCGGGAAGGTCAGGCGGCGGATCCTCAAGTCGGGCGTCAGCAGCAACTACGAGACCTACCGGTTCATCAACTCGCAGGCCAACTGGTCGCCCGACGGGAAGTACCTGGCCTTTGCCGCGAAGCGCGGCCCCCGCGACGACATCGTCATCGTCGACGTGGCGCGCAACAAGCAGGTCGGGCGCATTCAGCTCAAGCTGAGCGGCGTGACTACGCCCGCGTGGAGCCCGGATGGGGAGCGGCTGGTCTTCACCGGTTACGACGGCGGAATCAGCGACCTGTATACGGTCAATCGCGACGGCTCCGGCCTCCGCCGGCTCACGTCCGACAAGTACGGCGACCTGCACCCGGTCTGGGCGCCCGACGGGAAGACCATCGCCTTCGCCACCGATCGCGGGCCGGAGACCAACTTCACGACGCTCGCGTTCGGAAATTTCCGGATCGCGCTCTACGACCTGAGCACCGGAAGCATTCGGGTGCTGGACCACATGGACCAGGGCAAGAACGTGAGCCCGCAGTGGTCGCCCGACGGAAAGTCGATCGCCTTCATCTCCGACCGGACCGGGGTGAGCGACATATTCCTCTACGACCTGACCGATGGGCAGCTCTACCAGCTCACCGACTTCTACACCGGCGCGCAGGGAATCACCCCGCTTTCGCCGGTGCTCTCCTGGGCGCACCAGGCCGACCGGCTGGCCTTCGTGTACTACGAAGACCAGAAGTACGACGTGTACACGATCTCCGACCCGCGGCGCCTCAAGCGCACGCCGTTCGAGCAGCCCGCCGGCGCGGTGGACAGCGTCGGGATCCTGGCCGCGGTCGCGCGGACGCCGGTGGACACCACCCGCTCGCTGCAGGTGCGGGAGGACGTCCGGGCGCAGGTGGGCGAAGGCGGCTCGATCTACCGGACCGAGCAGGGGTTCCGCTCCTCGAGCGAGCTCGCGCGCACGGGCGACACCGTCAAGCTCGCGCCTCCGGTTTCGATCAGCGCGCTGCTCGACTCGGCCGACTACAGCCTCCCCGACACGAGCGAGTTCACCCTCAAGGACTACCGGGTGCACTTCTCCCCCGACTACATCGCCCGGCCGTCGATCGGCTACGCGCGCGACAACTTCGGGCGCGGGTTCTTCGGCGGCTCCGCCATCGCGCTGAGCGACATTCTCGGCAATCACCAACTGCTTTTCGCCGGGTATGTGAACGGGCGGATCAGCGAGGCCCAGATCCTGGCCGCGTACGCCGACCTGAGCAAGCGGATCAACTGGGCCGCGGGGATCTCGCAGGACCCCTACTACTTCCTCGAGCCGAGCCAGGTGCAGTTCGGGACGGCACCCGGCGAGAACACCTTCATCACCAACTATCGCCGGCTGGTGGTGCGCTCCCTGTTCGGACAGGCCTTCTACCCGGTGAGCCGGTTTCAGCGGATCGAGGCGGCCATGCGGTTCGCCAACGTGGACGACGCCATCCTGCAGATCCGCGAGCCGTACGACCCGGTCACTGGCTTTCCAACCCAGGACGCCTTCCTCGAGACCCAGAACCTGCCGGGCGTGAACTACCTGCAGCCCTCGCTCGCGCTGGTGTTCGACAACTCGCTCATGGGCTACGTGGGGCCGTTCTACGGCCGGCGCTACCGGCTGGAGTACGGACAGACGCTGGGCGACTGGAAGTACTCGCAGGTCATCGCCGACTACCGCCGCTACGACAAGCTGGTCGGGCCGATCGTGCTGGCCACGCGAGCGCTCTACTTCGGGCGCATCGGCCAGGACGCCGACCAGTTCCTGATCTACGCCGGGAACACCGACCTCATCCGCGGCAACACCTCCGGCTCCTACCGGCGGAACGAGTGCCTCAACGCGAACGACCCGGGCACCCAGACCGGTTGCGCGGCACTGGACCGGCTGGTCGGGACTCAGGTGGGGGTCGGGAGCGTCGAGATCCGGTTCCCCATCCTCAGCCCGGCCTTTGGCCTCCCGGCGGCGGTCCCGCCGGTCGAGGGGGCGTTGTTCTACGATATCGGCATCGCGTGGGACGACCGGAGCACGCTCAAGTGGAACCGCGCGGCGGGAGACGATCCGGTGCGTGTCCGTACCCCGCTCCAGACCCTCGGCGTCTCGGTGCGCACGAACCTCTTCGGCTTCGCCGTCGCCCGGCTGGACTACTCCATTCCGCAGGAGCGGCCGGCGATCGGGGGGCTGTGGACGTTCAGTCTCGGGCCGACGTTCTGACGGACGGACGGACGGACAGGCGGACGGACGGACGGACAGTGACGGCACACCACAGCGGTGAGCCCTTCCCACCACGTGCGCCCCTCCGTCCGTCTGTCCGTCCGTCTGTCTGTTCCCCCCTCCTCCCTCCCATTACCTTTCCCCCCGTGAAATCCCCTCTCATTCCGACGCTTGCGGGGCTGCTGCTGGTGCTCGCGTGCGGGCACGAGCCCGAGCAGCTCGCGCTGGACAAGAGCCTGCATGGGGCGGCACGGGGGCAGGCGCCCTCGTCGGTCGTGCGGATTACCCGCGACGGGGGGCCGGCCAGACTGTACCGCATCCCGTCACTCGAGCCGTCCTCGTGGAAGGCCGAGGACAAGATGCCGGCGCTAGGGCGCATCGTGGGCGCCGATCCCGAGCAGGGGCTGGTCTTCGCGCTCGACAAGAAGCACAACCTCGTTACGCTCGACCTCGAGACCCGCCGGGTGCGTACCTACCTCGAGGACGTTCGCGGCGCGGCGATCGGGCCCGACGGAGCGCTTTACGCGGTGGACACGGGGAGCACCGTCACCCAGATGGTGCGTCGCGCGCCGGTGCGGTTCCGCTCGAAGCTCCAGGGCTCCCCGCAGGAGCTCCACGCGACGATGACGGGGGCCCTGCTGGCTCGCGTCGGGGAGAAGGCCCCGGTGCTCGAGGTGCTGGGTCCCGATCAGCCGCCCACGACGAAGACGCTCCCCTCCGAGGACGTCGCCCCCAGCTTTTACGGCGATCTGATCGCGGTCGCCACGGACACGGCGGTCATCCTCTACCAGACTCAGGGAAAGAACCAGCCGCTCTCGATTCCGCTCGCGGGCCATCCGCGTGCGGTGCTGTTCTCGCCATCGGGGCATCGGGTGTACGTGGCTCAGCAGGATGATGCGCTGATCGTGCTCGACCGCTTCGGCGGCGACAAGCTGGCCGAGATCGAGCTGCCGGGCCCGGCCAAGGGGCTTCGCGGCGGACGCTTCGGCGACTGGCTGCTGGTCCAGCCCGCCCAGGGCGACTCGGTGTGGGTGGTGGACGTCGGCCACGACCGGTTCGCCGGGTCGGTGCCCGCCCGCTGGGCCGGCGATCTCCCCGCCATCGCCGCCCCGAGCACGCTGCTCGTGCGCCGCGATGGAGACGTGCTGGCGCTCGATCTCTCGGCCAAGGGCTTCCCCGAGACCGGCCGGGTCGAAGGCGGCGCCGTGGACGAGTGGCTCCCCGTGTCCTGGCGGCCGTCGGACGAGACCGGGGGCGAAGAGCTCACCGATTCCACCGCTCTGGCCGGCGCCGACAGCGTCAAGGCCGGGCCGGGTGTCTACCTCCAGGTCAGCAGCTCGCAGAACCCGGCGTGGGCCAACGAGCTCGCCGAGAAGCTGCGCGGCGTCGGGCTCCCCGCGTCCGTGCTGCCGCCGGCCCGGAGCGACGAGGCGCATCGCGTGGTGCTTGGTCCCTATCCCACACGCGAGCAGGCCGAGTCCACCGGCCGGAAGATCGGCATGCCGTCGTTCATCGTATCGGCGCAAGGGACGCCGGACCGCTGATCCCCGCGCCGCGACGAGCGGCGCGTTTCGCACCTCCATCACAGGACGACCCGCATGAGGCTCACCCGGCTGGAGCTGTCCGGCTTCAAGTCGTTCGCGGATACCGTGACGCTCACCTTCGAGCAGGGCGTCACCGCCATCGTGGGCCCGAACGGGTGCGGCAAGTCCAACGTCTCCGACGCGGTGCGCTGGGTCCTCGGCGAGCAGTCGGCCCGGCTGCTTCGCGGCGGGAAGATGGAGGACGTGATCTTCCAGGGCTCCACCGCCCGCCGTGCGGTCAACGTGACCGAAGTCTCCCTCCACCTCGACAACTCCGGCGGCGACCTCCCGATCGCCTACCGCGAGGTAGTGATCACCCGGCGGCTCTCGCGCTCGGGACAGAGCGACTACCTGCTGAACGGCTCGCCCGTCCGCCTGCGGGACATCCAGGATCTCCTCCGCGGCACCGGGCTCGGCAGCGACGCGGGCGTCGTGATCGAAGCCAAGATGATCGACCTGCTCCTCTCCGACCGCGCCGACGAGCGGCGCTCGCTGTTCGAGGAGGCGGCGGGGATCGGACTCTACCGCGACCGGAAGCACAGCACCGAGCGCCGGCTCGAGGAGACGGCGACCGACCTCCAGCGCGTCGAGGATCTCATCGCCGAGGTGCAGTCGCAGATCCGGAGCCTGGCCCGGCAGCGGGGCAAGGCGGAGCGCCATGCGAAGCTGGTCGAGGAGAAGTTCGCGGTGCAGATCACGCTCGCTCGCCGGCAGCTCGATCGGCTGCGCGAGGAGGTCGCCGGGATGGAGGTGCGCTACGCCGAGCTGTCCGACCTGCTTCCGGCCATCCGCCGGCGGCTGGGCGAGGGCGAGCAGCGGCGGGAGCAGGCCGGGCACGCGCGCGCGGCGGCGGAGTCGCGCCGCACCGAGCTGGCCCACCGGCTCGGCACGGTGCGCGTAGAGCTGGGCAAGCTCGACGGGGACCTCGCCCTGGCCGCGGAACGCGTGGCCAACGCCGCCGCGCGCAAGCTCCGCGCCCAGGAAGAACGCGCCGTGATGGCGCACCGCGCCCAGCAGGCGGTGCTCGAGCGCGACGCGGCGGCCCAGGACCGTGAGACGGCGGCGGTCGAGCACGAGCGCATTCGGGGTGAGCTGGCCGGCCGGGCGCAGGCGGAGGAAGAGGTCCGCCGCCGGCTGGGCGAGGAACGCGGCCGGGTGCGGCGGTTGGAGGAGGAGCTGCAGGCGCACGCGCAGACCCTCCGCTCGCTCGAAGGCGAGCGCGCCGCGCTCGAGGGCGAGCTGGCATCGCTGCGCGAGCGCGCGGCCGGCGCGGAAGCGCACCTGGCCGGGCTCCGGAACGAGGTCGCCGGCGCCGAGCGTCAGCGGGACCACGCGGTCGAGCGGTTCGGCTTCCTGAGCCGTGAGGCGCTCCGGGCCGCCGCCGATGCCGAGCACGCCCGGCACCTCGTCGCCGAGGCGCGGGAGCACGAGGCGATGCACCGCTCCGGCCGCCGCCGCGCGGAGGAGTCGCTGGCGCAGGTGACGGCTCGCCGCCACGCGCTCGAGGAGCTCGAGCGCGATCGGGTTGGGCTGGCCCCCGCGGCCGCCGCACTGCTCGCCGCGCGCGAGCGGTTCGACGGCGGCGTGCTCGGTCCGCTCAGCGACTTCGTCACCACCACCCGCGACGATGCCGAGCTCGCCGAGCGTCTGCTGGGCGACTGGATGCACGCGGTGCTGGTGCGCGATCACGGCGTGGCGAGCGCGATCCAGACCTGGCACGCGGAGCACCAGCCCGGCTCGCTGGTGTTGCTGCCGCTCGATCCGGGTCCGGTTGGGGGCACGAACGGGCAACCGCTGGAGGACCGGCTGCGCGCCGAAGGGCCCGCGGCGGCGTGGGTGCGCGCGGCGCTCTCGGGCTCCGAGGTGCTCGACGCGGCCGGCCGCGTGCTCCGGCGCGCGAGCGGTGCGATCTTCCTCTCGGGTGCCGCGTCCCCGTCGGGCCCGCTCCGCCGCCGGGCCGAGCTTGCGTCGCTGGTGCAGGAGGTGGAGCACGGGGCCGGCGCACTCGCGGCGGCCGATCAGGCGCTGCAGGCCGCGACCGAGCGGCTGGCGGAGCACGAACGGGAGCTGACCAGTGCCGCCGCACGGGCCGAGCAGGCCCGCGAGGCCGAGCGCCAGGGCGCGGCGGCCCGGGACGATGCCGTCCGCCTCGCCGGCAAACTGGCCCGCGAGATGGCGGAGTCCGAAGCGCAGCTCGCGCGCGTCACCGAGCGGGTCGGCCGCGCCGAGCAGCGCCAGGCCGAAATCGGCGCCGCGCTGGTCGAGGGCGACCTCGCACGCGGACGCCTGGACGAGGAGCTCGGGGGTGGGCGCCAGCGCCTGGGCGAGCTCGAAGCCGAGCAGGAGGCGGCACGCGAGCAGCGGGTGCACTGGCAGGTGCAGGAGGCGCACGTGGCCGGCGGGCTCCGGTCCGCGGAAGAACGGCTCCAGCGTGCCGCGGCCATGGGCGATGAGGCGGAGCGCGGCGTCGCCACACTCGGCGGCGAGCTCGCCCAGCTCGAGACCGAGCTGGGCGCCCTCGCGGCGCAGCAGGCCGAGTGGCGCGAGTCTCGGGCGGAGCGGCAGCTGGCGGCGGGCGAGCTCGAGACCGCGAGCACCGATGCGGAGGCCGAGCTGACCCGAATGGAGGCGGAGCTCGCCGCCGCGGAGCGCGAAGTCGGCGGCGCGCGGAGCGAGCTGGATGCCGCCAACGAGGAGAGCCATGCACTCCAGGTGCGTCTGACCGAGGCCGCCGGCGCCCGGCGCGGTGTCATCGAACGAATCGAGGCGGAGTGGCGCCGGCCCCTGGAGCAGCTCGTCGAACAGGCGCCGATGCTGGACCTCGACCTCGAGACGCTCGAGTCCGAGGCCGCCCGCATCCTCGGCGCCCTCGAAGCGATCGGCCCGGTGAACCCGCTGGCCGTCGAGGAGCACGCCGAGGAGGTCACGCGGCTCGAGTTCCTCACCACGCAGCGCGACGATCTGGTGGCCGCACGCCAGTCGCTCACCCAGGCCATCCGCGAGATCGACGGCACGGCTCGTGCGATGTTCCTCGAGACCTTTACCGCGGTGCAGGCCAACTTCACCCGCGTGTTCCAGACCCTGTTCGGCGGCGGCGAGTGCGAGCTCCGGCTGGCCAATCCCGACGACCCGCTCGAGAGCGAGATCGACATCCACGCCGCTCCCCGCGGGAAGCGCACCCAGCGCATCCATCTGCTCTCCTCCGGCGAGCGGACCCTCGTGGCGGTGAGCCTCCTGTTCAGCATCTATCTCACCAAGCCGAGCCCGTTCTGCCTGATGGACGAGGTGGACGCGCCGCTGGACGACGCCAACGTCGGCCGGTTCACCCGCCTGCTGGACGAGTTCAAGGCCGGCACCCAGTTCCTGGTCATCACCCACAACCCGCGCACCATGCAGTCCGCCGACGCGGTGTATGGGGTGACGATGCAGGAGCCGGGGGTGTCGACGATCGTGGGGGTGAGGCTCGGGGAGGCGGAGCAGGTGGCGTGAGAGTCGTTAGTCGTTAGTCGTTAGTCGTTAGCGAGCTCTGACGACTAACGACCGACAAGGAACCCAAATGCTCATCGTCATGCACCACGCCGCCAGCGAATCCGAAATCCGGCGCGTGGTCGAAACCATCGAGGAAATGGGCTACCAGGCCCGGCCGATGCCGGGACGGCAGCGCACGACCGTCGGGCTCGTCGGGAACGACGGACGGGTGGACGGGTCACGGCTGGCGGCGCTGCCGGGCGTGCACGAGATCATCCACGTCACCCAGCCGTACAAGCAGGTGTCGCGCGAGTGGCAGCCGGAGTCCACGGTGGTGTGGCTGCCGGGCGGGCTCAGCATCGGCGGGGACGACGTCGTGGTGATGGCGGGCCCCTGCTCGGTCGAGAGCGAGCAGCAGATCCTCGATGCGGCGCGCGCCGTGCGCGAGGCCGGGGCGACGGTGCTCCGGGCCGGGGCGTTCAAGCCGCGGAGCTCGCCCTACGCGTTCCAGGGCCTCGGCCGCGCGGGGCTCCGGCTCCTGGCACGGGCGCGCGACGAGACCGGTCTCCTGATCGTCACCGAGGCGATGGACGCCGAGGGGCTCGACCAGGTGGTGGAGGTGGCCGACATCGTGCAGATCGGCGCGCGCAACATGCAGAACTACTCGCTCCTCAAGCGTGCCGGGCGCTGCGGCAAGCCGGTGCTCCTCAAGCGCGGCCTCTCCGCGACCATCCAGGAGCTGCTCCTTTCGGCGGAATACATCCTGGCCGAAGGGAACCGGCAGGTGATCCTGTGCGAGCGCGGGATCCGGAGCTTCGACACCGTCACCCGCAATCTGCTCGACCTGACCGCCGTGCCCGTCGTGCACGGGCTCTCGCACCTGCCCATCGTGGCCGATCCAAGCCACGGGACGGGGCGCCGGGACCTGGTCATCCCGATGGCGCGAGCCGCGGTCGCGGCCGGGGCGGACGGCCTGCTGGTGGAGGTGCACCCGACACCCGATCGTGCGCTGTCGGATGGGGCGCAGAGCCTCTACCCCGACCAGTTCGTGCGGCTGATGAAGGAAGTGCGGCTCATCGCCGACGCGATCGGGCGGAGGGTGGTGGGCGGGCCGGGCACCCGCGAAGGGGGCGGAACCGGACAGGCGGACGGGCGGACGCGCGGACGGATGGAGCGGGTCACGTGATACGAGGGCGGACGGACGGACGAGTCGAGTACCCGCCACGCGAGTGGCGGCGTACGGCTCGCGCGCTGCTGGTGGTCCTCCTCACGCTGTGGGCGACGGGCACGGCGCGAGCGCAGGACGCGGGGGCGGTTGTCGGGCGGGCGTCGAAGGTCTACCGGGCGCTGTCGAGTCTCAAGGCCGATTTCGTGCAGGTCATCGACAACCCGATGATCGACAGCGCGGAGAGTCGGGGGACACTGGTGCAGGCGGGCCAGGACAAGCTCGCCATGCGGTTCACGGACCCGCCGGGCGAGGCGGTCGTGGTCGACGGCGAGCACGTGTGGCTCTACACACCAAGCACGACGCCCGGTCAGGTGATCCGGATGTCGGTGCCGAGCGGCGGGCCGGCCTACGGGTACAACATGCTCGCCTGGTTTCTGGATCGACCGGCCGAGCGGTACACCGCGACCTACGTGCGGCGCGACAAGCTCGACGGCAGGACGGTGGACGTGGTGCAGCTGGTGCCCGCGGTTCCCGACCTTCCCTTCGACAAGGCCATCCTCTGGCTGGACCGCGGCGATGCCCTGCCCCGCCGACTCGAGATCACCGAGCGCACCGGCGCCCTTCGCACGCTCACGTTGTCGAAGGTTCGGGTGAACCAATCGGTGCCCGCCGGCACGTTCACGTTCAAGGTACCCGCGGGGGTCAGGGTGGTGGATCGGTAGGGTCGGCGGGCGGAAGGGCTGAAGGACGGAAGGGATGCAGGACAGATCGACGGCAGTACGCGGGACGCGCGGGACCGAGCGGGGTCGCCCTGAGCTACCCGCGTGTCACCCTGAATTCGCCATGAGTCACCCTGAGCGAAGCGAAGGGACCGAAGTTCGAAGATTGCCGAGCTGTTCACCGTTCACGGCTCCCCACCGTCCAGCTCTCTCGCCACGCTCACTGCCGCCTCATCCGAAAGCCCCGCGCGCCGAGCCAGCTCCAGCGCGGCACGCCCCAGGACCCGATAGATCTCCCGGTCTCCGGCGCTCAGCGCCTTGAGGTGGGCCCTCACCGTGGCCGCATCCCCGCGGCGGACGGGGCCGGTCAGTGCGACCGCGGGCCCCTGCTCCAGGTTGGCTACCGTCCCCCGCATGAGCGGCAGGTAGAGCTTCGTCGCATCCTCCGCCGGAATCCCCGCCTCACGCGCGATGCGCTCGGCCAGGTCCGCCAGCACGACCAGGTAATTGGAAGCGATGACCGCACCGGCGTGGTACGCCGGCTTGGCGCCGGGCTGGAGGCGCACCGGCCGCATACCGAGCGCCGCGGCGAGCCGTTCGCCCGCGGCAAGCGCCCGCTCGTCGCCCTCGATCGCGGCGAACGCACCGGCGAGGCGGCCGGGCGCCTCCGACGCACGGGCGACCGACTGGAGCGGATGGAACGAGCCCAGGCCAGCGGCCGTCGGCTCGAGCGGTGCGAGTGCGCGACGGTCGAGCAATCCCGAAAGGTGGAGCACCACCTGCCGGCCGGTCACCGCGCCCGCCTGCGCAAGCTCGGCGGCGACCGCGCCAATGACGTCGTCGGGCACCGCGAGCAGCAGCAGGCCCGCGTCGAGCGTATCGTGCGCCCGACGAACGCGGCCGAGTACCGGGGCCGGGATACCCGCCCGCTCCAGCGCGAGCGCCATTCCGCGCCCCATCCGGCCGGCTCCGATGATCGCGACCGGCTGCAACTGGGCGGCCGGAGGCGCCCCGGCCGCCCTTCCGGGTTCCTGTCCGTCAGGGCTCATGCCCGGACCCCATACGTCGAAGGGGGCACGCTTGGCAGCGTGCCCCCTTCGGTGCGACATGACGCCGGTCCGATCACCGGCCTCAGTTCTGTGCCTGATCCGACGTCCGGCTCGCCATCGCCAGGCCGAGCAGCTCACGCGGGCTCTGCGCCTTGCGCAGCAGTCCCAGGGCGGTCTGCATCTGCAGGTCGTCGTGCGCCTGGCGGCGGAACTCGGCCGACCGTCCGAAGACATAGCGGGCGATCTGATAGCCGAGCTGCTTCTCGATGAAGCTGGCGGCACCCTGATACACCTGCGGGCTCATCTGGATGCCCTTGGCCTGCAGCCGGCGGAACACCTCCTGCCGCATCTCCGGGGTGACCTGGAACGACTCGTTCTCGACGCTCCCGTTGCTCTTGATCTCGAGCGCGTAGGTCGTGAGCACGTCCCGGTACTCGGGCACGTGGCTGCCGAGCGCCTTGGCGAACTCCCTCTCCGCCGCGGACAGCGTATCCGGCCGCACCACCATGTCCGGCACGATCCCGCCGCCGCCCCGCACCACGCGGCCCGCATCGGTGTGGTAGACCGGCCGGGTGCGGATGGCGGAGTCGCTGTGCTCCTCCTGCGGCAGCCCCGGCACAGTATCGCCCGCCTCCATCGCGGCGATCTGCGCCTGCTCCTGCTCGCTCTTGGCCTCCCGCTGGATGGTCCGCCCGCTGGGCGTATACCACCGCGCGGTGGTGAGCTTGAGCGCGACGCTGTCGCCCAGCGGGAAGAGGGTCTGGACCAGGCCTTTGCCGAAGGTGGGCGTCCCCACGACCACCGCTCGGTCGTGGTCCTGCAGCGCGCCCGCGATGATCTCGGCCGCGCTGGCGGTGCCGCCGTTCACGAGGACCACGATCGGCAGCCCGGCCCAGCGCTGGGGACGCAGGTCGCT
>DASUXW010000086.1:0-19439 GCA_036377715.1 Gemmatimonadales bacterium | reverse complement strand
ATGCTCGAGAGTCCGTGATCGTCCCGCGCGTCGAGCACCAGCGGAAGCTGCAGGCTGAGCGGCGCGATAGTATCAGCGCCGGGCACGGGAACGTCGATCCGGGGCGCGCTGTCGGCCACCAGACGGACCGGGAGCCGCACGGTATCGGCCGAGAGGGGGGCGCCGCCCGCCGCCTCGAGCGCGAGGCGGTACTCGCCCGACGCAGCCGGAACGAAACTGCCGGTGAACCGCGCCGCCTGCACGTCGAGCCTGGCGGGCGACCCGCCGCCGAGCCAGGCGGCACGCACGAGCGGCGCCGTGGCCTCGCCGACGGTCTCCAGACGGGTTCCTGCCGGCAGGAGGAGCGTGTCGCCCCCGGTGGGGACCGGCTCCGCATCGAGCCCCAGATACGACGGATAGTGTGCGGTAACCGCCAGCGTGCCAAGGAAGACCGGCAGCCGCACATGGACCATCACCGTATCCGACGAGCGGCTCCCGCTCGTCACCCGCGCGAAGAGATCGCTTTGCAGCGGACCGGTGCCGACGCTCGTACGGCCCAGCGAATCGAGCCGCACGCCGCGAGGGCGCCATCCCTCGCCGGGTGCGCGCAGCCAGAGCGTGGCCGTCCGCCGCCCGAGCGCTTCCACGACGAACGCCGTCGAGTCGCCCCGGTCCACCACCTCGCGGGCGACGCGGATCCGCACCGGCGCGACCGTCGCTTCCCACGCGCGGCGCGGGTGCCAGAGCGCCGCGGCGGGGCCGGTCACCGGTCCCGCCGAGCCGAACGCCGCGACGCCGGCCACGAGCACTCCGAGCCCGGCGAGCCCGAGCACGCGCACCGGGCGCGCGAGCGGCTCGGCTGCGGCACGCCCCCGCCGCGCGACGTCATCGGCCTGCTCCCGGTCGGCCAGGGCCAGCAGCGACTCGCTGGTGCCCGGCGCCGAGCGATCGAGCAGCGCGGTGAGGGCCCCCCGCCGCCAGGCACCGAGCTCCTCGAGGCGGGCGGCGACGCCGCCGGCGGAGAGCCGACCGAGCGCACCCCAGGCGGCCCACGCCGCCGCCGCCAGAAGCGCCAGCGCCGCGCACCACGCGAGCAGCACCCAGTACGGCGCCTCGAGCCGGCCCAGTCGCACCGCCCAGGCGGCGGCGCCGAGCACCAGCGCACCGCCGCCGAGCGCGAGCGCCGCCCACCCGACGGCCGCGCGCGCCCGCAACGGGCGCGCGAGCCGCACCAGGGCCAGCCGGGTCGCCGACCCCGTCACCCGCCGTAGCCCACGGCGTAGGCGAACAGGTTCACTCCCATGCGGAGCGCCGCCTCGTGCTTCTCGGGGGGATCGTGGTGCACCTCGAAGTCCTCCCACCCGTCGCCCAGGTCGGACTGATAGGAGTAGTACACTGCGAGCCGGCCGTCGAGAAAGATTCCGAACCCCTGCGCGGGCTTGCCGTCGTGCTGGTGGATCTTGGGAATGCCCTTCGGAAAGTCGAACACCAAATGATAGATCGGGTGATCCAGCGGCACCTCGACCAGCGGGTGGTCGGGGAAGAGCCGGGCCAGCTCGCGCCGGATGGACGTATCCATCCCATAGTTGTCGTCGGCGTGGAGAAAGCCGCCTTGCAGCAGGTAGCGCCGGAGCGTGGCCAGGTCCTGGTCGCTCCAATGCACGTTGCCGTGCCCGGTCATATAGATGTAGGGGACGTTCCAGAGCGCGTCGTCTCGCAGCGCAACCACCTGCTCCTGGGCCGCGACGCGAAGTCCGGTCCGGGTGCGGATAGCCTCGAGCAGATTGGGTAGGCTGGAGGGATTGGCGTACCAGTCGCCCCCGCCATCATAGTGCAGGCGCCCGATCGTCATCGGCGCCGCAGTCGCGTGGCCCGGCGGCGGGCTCGCGGGGGCGGTGCCGGCCAGCATCGCCACGGCCAGCGCGGCAAACTTCATGAGGGCAGCTCCATCACCAACCGATACGCGTCGTTACGGGACAGGCCGAGACTCCCGGTCAGCCGGCGGACCACCTCGCGGCGCGTGAGCCCCTCCGCCAGAAGGAGACGGGCCTGTTCCACGGCGTCGTCGGTGCGGTCCGGCGGCTGGGGAGGGGTCCCGGTCCCTTCGAGTACGATGGTGAGCTCCCCGCGCGGCGGGTGCTCCGAAAAATAGCCCGCCAGCGCTTCGAGCGTACCCGCGCGGATCTCCTCGTGCATCTTGGTGAGCTCCCGCGCCACCACCACCCGCCGTTCCGGTCCCGCTTCACGGGCCAGGTCGCCCAGCAACTCCGCGAGCCGCGGCGGCGCCTCGAAGAAGACGACGCTCCACTCCTCCTGCGCCGCACGCGCGAGCAGCCGCGCGCGCTCACTCCCCTTCCGCGGGATGAACCCGAGAAAGAGATAGCGATCGCTCGGCAAGCCGGCGGCCGACAGCGCCGTCGCCACGGCCGATGGCCCGGGAATGGGCACGACCCTGATTCCGGTGTCCCGCGCCGCGGCGACCAGCTCCACACCGGGATCGCTCACCACCGGGGTGCCCGCGTCCGACACGAGCGCCACGTCGCGTCCATCCTGCAGGATCTCGAGGAGCGTGTCGAGGCGCCGATCGCCTGAGTGGGCGTGATAGCTCAGCAGCTGGGGCGCGGCGCCGAGGTGGGTCAGCAGTCCACGCGTTCGGCGGGTGTCTTCCGCCGCCACCACCGGGACCGTCCGCAGAACCTCCGCCGCGCGCGGCGAGAGGTCGCCCAGGTTGCCGAGGGGGGTGGCGACGATGTAGAGCGTGGAAGGCATGCTGAAAGGTAAGCGGCGCAGGGACGGACGGGCGGACAGACGGACGGGCGGATGGACACGCCTGGTGTGCCGTGTCCGTCCGCCCGTCCGCCCGTCCGCCCTACGCCAGATGCTGCTTGATCTTCCCTTCCAGTGTCGCCTTCGGCACCGCGCCGATCACGGTGTCCACGTGCCGGCCGTTCTTGAAGAACAGGATGCTCGGAATGGAACGGACGTTGAACCGCATGGCCGTGCGCTGATTGGAATCCACGTCGACCTTGGCCACCTTGGCCTTGCCGGCGTACTCGCCGGCGAGCTGCTCGAGCACGGGGGCCACGATCTGGCACGGTCCGCACCACGTCGCCCAGAAGTCTACCAGCACGAGTCCGTCCGCCTGCTCGATCTCGCTGGCGAACGAGGCATCGGTGACGTGGACGGTCTGAGCGTTCGTCGCGGCCATGATACTATTCTCCTCTGGTGTGGTGCCGTATGGACCGTTTTTTTAGGCCGGAGGGATCGCGTGGCTGATCGCCCCCGTATTGCGCATGTCGGTATCGCCGTGGCGGATCTCGGTGCCGCACTCGCCTTCTACCGCGACGTGCTGGGCCTCGAGCCGCATTCCCCCGAAGCCGCGGACGGCGCCGCGATCGCGTCGCTCCCGTTCGGCGAGTCGGAGATCGAGCTGCTCGCGCCGCTCACGCCGGACGGGCCCATCGCCCGCTTCCTGGAGCGCCGCGGCCCCGGCATTCACCACGTCTGCTACCGCGTGGCGGATCTCGACGCAGCGCTGGACGCCTGCCGCCGAGCCGGCTACCGCCTGATCGACGAAGTGCCGCGCACCGGCGCCGGCGGACGCCGGATCGCCTTCGTTCATCCGAAGGCAACCGCGGGCATCCTGCTCGAGCTCACGGAGTAAGATAACAGCGGGTGTGGGGCGGTCGGTTCCCTAGTCGCTCGCGGCGGTGGAGTCCTGCGCGCCCGGACCGCAGGAGCGGGCCGGGTTGCCGGCGGCGGTCAGATCGATCTGCTCGATCACCCAGCCGCTGCCCGAGAGCGGCGCTACACCGAACGGCACCGTCCAGGTGCACGCCTGACGCCGGAGCTGCACCTGGATCGTGTGGGCTTGTCCGCCCTCGTCCTGGTTGTCCGACAGGATTCGGTAATCGTCGCTGTTCAGGTACGCACGGATGATCGCGATGCGGCGCTCGTAGTCGGGCGGCTGCCGCGTCTTCGCGGCCGGGCCCTTGGCGGTGCCCCACAGCATGGCCATCTTGTCGAGGTTGCTGTCGGCCACCGCGCGCATGAACTCCTGCACCGTGCCCGAGGCGCTGGCGGCCGGATGCACCGAGCCGCCGCCGCTGCCGCCACCACACGCGGCCAGGAGCACGGCCGCGGCGTACCACCGTCGGTTGATCACGAGCATCTCGATTGGCGAGTGACAGGTTGCCAAGCTAACGGGCCGGAGAGCGCCGAGCAATGAGGCTCTACGTCAACGTGGACCACGTCGCCACGGTACGGCAGGCACGACGCACCGACGAGCCCGATCCGCTCGAGGCCGCTCGGCTGTGCGAGGCGGCGGGGGCGGACGGCATCACGGTCCACCTGCGCGAGGACCGGCGGCACATCCAGGACGACGACGTGGCCCGGCTCGCGCCGGTGGTCGGCGTGCTCAATCTCGAGCTCGCCACGAGCCCCGACGTGCTGGCCGTGGCCTGCCGGCTCCGGCCCTACCAGGCCACCATCGTGCCGGAGCGGCGCGAGGAGGTCACCACCGAGGGCGGCCTCGACCTGAGTCGGCCCGGACCCCGGCTGGAGGACACGATCGCGCGGCTGACGGAGGCCGGCTCGCGGGTGAGCCTGTTCATCGACCCCGAGCCGGCCGCCATCGACGCGGCGCGCGCCCTCGGCGTCCCCGCGGTCGAGCTGCACACCGGGCGCTACGCCCACGGCCGGCAGGCCAGCGAGGCGCCGCTGTCCGAACTGCGACGCGCGGCCCGGCACGCGACCGGCCTGGGACTCGCGGTCCACGCGGGCCACGGTCTCACCTACCGCAATGTCGTGCCGGTGGCCGCCATCCCCGAGATCGAGGAGCTCAATATCGGCCACAGCATCGTGAGCCGCGCCCTCATGGTCGGCATGCGGGCGGCCGTCGAGGAGATGGTGCGCTTGGTGCGAGGCGCGAAGCCTTGATACTTTTGGAGGCCGATGACCAACCCTGCCGCCGCTGACTTCTTCGCGCTCGAGGCCGGCGAATGCCTGGAGCGCCTGGAGTCGCTCGCCGTCGCGCCCGACGGACCGCCGGCCGACGAATTCCTCCGCGCCGCCCGGATGCTGCGCGGGGCGGCCCTTATGGCCGGGCAGCAGCCGATCGCGCGGGCGGCCGCGGGCCTCGAGGGGGTCGCCCGCGCGTACCGCGACGGGCGGCGTCCGTGGGATGCCGCCACCCGCGAGCAGGTGGCGCAGGCCGTCGAGGAATTCCGCCTGCTCGTGCGGAAGATGCGCGAGTGGGGCGAGGCGGAAACGGCCCGCAGTGTGCGCCTGGGGCTGAGCCTCGAGTCGCTGGCCGGCCGAGCGGCTGGCGGCGAGGCCGCGCCCCGCCGCGACGAGCACGGCGATCTCCACGCCGGCGTCCGTGCGTTCGTCGCCCGCGAGGGGGCGTTGATCGCCAGCGCGCTCGATCGCGCCGCCCGATCGCTCCGCGCCGCGCCCGCCGACCGCGAGCCGCTCTACACCGTCATCCGGCGCATGCAGTCGCTCCGCGGCCTCGCCGAGCTGAGCGAGCTCGCCCCGCTCCCGGAGGTGCTCGACGGGGTCGAGCTCGCCGTCGGTGACCTGACCCGGCTGTTCGCGCCGCCGCCGGGCGTGGACGAGGTGATGGCCGCCGCGTCGCTCGCGCTCACCCGGCTCTCGCGAGATATCGCCGAGCGCGGGCGGCCCGAGCTCGAGAGCGAGGAGACCCGGCGCTTCACCGAGCTCCTCCTGCGCGCCTTCGCGGTCGAGCGCGACGTGGTCCCGATCGAGTCGCTGTTCTTCACCGACGATCCGGAGCCGGTCACGCCGCCCCTGGCCCAGCCGCAGTTCGCGGCACCGGCGCCGCTCGGTCCGCTCGAGCTGGTGAGCCAGGGCGAGCACCTCTGCCAGAGCGCCGACCTGATCGAGCGCGCCCGCTCCACCACCGAGCGCGACCTGCGGCTGTATCATCTGCTCGGCACGCTCAGGCTCGCGGGCGCGCCCGGGCCCGACCCCGTCGCCGGCGCGCTGGTGGTGTTTGCCCGCTCGGCGCGGGAGGCGCTGGCCGCCGGCGCCGCGGCGCGCGCCACGCCCGCCCTGGTGAGCTGCCTCCGCGAGGCCGGCGAGCTGCTCCGCGCCGTGGCCGACGCCGACGACCGCATGCTGATCTCCCGCCGGATCCTGGACGCCGCGTACCGGCTCGACGGGCTGCGCCTGGCCGAGGCCACGCCAGGCGCGGCGGCGTCCACGGCAGCGGCCGGAGGGACCAGGGCAGAGGGACAGGCCCAGCCCCCCATCGTGCCGATCGCGTCTCTGCTGTACGACGAGGCTCCCGCGGCGGCATCCGCCGAGCAAAGGCTGCCGGTCGTGCCCATCGAAAGCCTGGCCTACGACGAGCCCTCCGACGTCGTCCCGATCGAGTCGCTGGCTCCCGACGGAGGGCTCGAAGCGAGCTTCCGGACCTTCGACCGGTTGCGCCGCGAGCGCGAGGTGGTCCCACCGTCGCTCGAGGCGCTGCTGAGCCAGGTGCCTGAGGGCACCGTCGCGGTGGAAATCGGTCGTCTGTGCTACAGCGGCCGGGCGGCCCTCGAACGGGCCGCGGCGGTCCGGGAGCAGCTCGCCGCCGAGCTGTCGCGCGACGGCGGGCTGGCGGCGATCCAGCCGCTCCTGCAGGAGCTGCTCGACCTGGTCCCGCTCGCCCTTGCAGACTCCTGAGCCGGGCGCAGGAGGCGGCGCCCGGCGGCTGCTGTCCGCGATCGTCGGCGCCGCGCTCGCGCTCGCCCTGCTGGTCTGGGCGCTGCGCGGCGTCCACCTGGACGAGGTACTCCATTACCTGCGGGAGGCCCATGCCGGCCCGCTGGTAGCGGCGGTCGTCCTCGCCACCCTCACCTACCCCATCCGCCTGGTCCGCTGGCGCCTGCTCCTCCGCGATCGCGACGGCCGCCCGCTCCCTGCCGGCCCGCTCTGGCACGCGGTCGCGATCGGATTCATGGCCAACAACACGCTCCCGTTTCGTGCGGGCGAGCTGGTGCGGGTGCTCGCGGCCACCCGGCTCGCCGGCGCGCGCTTCACCAGCGTGCTCTCGTCGGTGGCGGTCGAGCGAATCTTCGACGGTCTGGCCGTGGTGCTGCTGCTCGCGGTGGCGCTGCTGCTCTCCGACCTCCCGGCCGGCGTCGCGGTCGGGGGTGTCCCGGTGCGGCACGCGGCGCAGGTCGCCGGCGCACTGAGCCTGGCGGCGCTGGTGGCGGCCCTCCTCGTCGTGGCGTTCCCGCTCGCGACGGAGCGGCTGCTCCGGCGCGTCCTGCCCGCGGGCGCCCTGGTGGACCGCCTGGTCGCGATGATCGAGGGGCTGCGCCACGGGCTCGCGGCGCTCCGCTCACCGGCGCTGCTGGCCGGCGTCGTCTTCTGGTCGCTCGCACTCTGGATGCTGAACGCGCTGGCGTTTTACGTGGGCTTCCGGGCGTTCGACATCTCGGTCGGGTACGCGGGCGCGCTCCTGGTGCAGGGCGTGCTCATCTTCGGGATCACCGTGCAGCTGACGCCAGGCTTCCTGGGTCAATTCGAGGCGGCCATCGTGGCCGGGCTCGCGCTGTTCGGCATCCCCAACGCCCTGGCGTCGTCGTTCGCCATCGCCTTCCACGCCACCACGTTCCTGCCCATCATCCTGCTCGGCGCCTGGTCGCTCGCGCGCACGCCGATGGCGTTGAGCGATCTCCGCACCACCGGCCGGCCATGAGCGCGGGACCGGTCACCGTGCCCGCGCCGGCGAAGATCAACCTCTTCCTCCGGATCCTCGCCCGCGAAGCAGACGGGTTCCACGGGCTGGAGACACTGTTCTGCCTCGTGAGCATGGCCGACACCGTCCAGGCCGAACGGCGGGAGGGGCGTGGCGTCTCGATCGAGGTGGAGGGGGTGGACCCGGGGCCGCCGGAGCAGAACCTCGCGGTCCGCGCCGCGACCCTGGTGCTCGAAGCCACGGGCCACCGTTTCGGCGTCCACCTGCGGCTCAACAAGCGGATTCCCGTGCGCGCCGGCCTCGGCGGCGGCTCGAGCGACGCCGCCGCGACGCTGCACGCCGTGAACTCGCTCGCCAACGGCGCCGTGCCCCGGCACGAGCTGCTGCAGCTCGGCGCACGTCTCGGGAGCGACGTGCCGTTCTTCGTGACGGGCGCCCCGCTGGCGCTGGCCTGGGGCCGCGGCGAGCGGCTCTTTCGGCTCCCGCCCCTCCCTGCGGCTCCCGCCCTGCTCATCACCCCGGCGGCGGGGGTAGACACCGCGGAGGCCTACGGCTGGCTGGACCAGGTCCGGGGCGATGCCCGCCGGGGGGCCGTGGCCCTCGATCTCGACGCCCTCTCCCGCTGGGGCGACATCGGTCGGATGGCCGGCAACGATTTCGAGTCGGCGGTCTTCGAGCGGGTGCCCGGCGTGCGTGCCGCGTTCGAGGCGCTCGCGGGGACGCGACCGCTGGTGTGCCGACTGAGCGGCTCGGGGTCCGCGCTCTTCGCGGTCTACCGAAACGCCCGCGACCGCGAGGACGCACGGATGATGCTGGGCCGCAAGCATGGCGGGGTCCACGCGGTGGAAACCCTGGCCGCGCCGGTGCCCGTGGAGATGCCGTGAGGATCGGCGTCATGCTGCGGCACTACGATCAGCACCAGGGCGGGGTCCGGGTCTATACCCGGAAGCTGCTGCGGGCGATGCTCGACCTCCGAAGCGGGCACCGCTTCGTGCTGCTGTACCGTGACCCCGCGCTGCTCGGCAGCTACGCCGACGAGCCCGACGTCGAAGAGGCAGCGCTGGCGGCGCGCTCGGTGATCGAGTGGGACCAGCTCGCCGTCCCGCGCGCGGTCAAGCGGGAGCGGATAGACGTGCTGTTCAATCCCAAGTACTCGATCCCGCTTCGCGCTGGCTGCCCCGCGGTGTGGGTCTGTCACGGACTCGATTGGTACGTGATGCCGTGGGCATCGCGATGGGTCGACCGGCTGAGCCACCGGTTTCTGGTGCCGCGCTACGCATCGCGCGCCGCGGCCATCGTCGCGGTCTCGGAGATCACGCGCGAGCACGTCATGCAGTACCTCCCCGTCCCGCCCGAGCGCGTCGTCACCGTGTACTCCGGGGTGGACGACGTCTTCCGGCGTCCGGTCGATCCTGCACGCCTCGACGAGATCCGGCGGAAGTACGACCTCCCCGAACGCTTCCTGCTCTACGCCGGCGCCATTTACCCGCCCAAGAACTTCACCCGGCTGGTACGGGCTTACGCCGAGGTCGGGCCCGCACGAGGCATCCCGCTGGTGGTCGCCGGCGGCGAGAACCGGTTCCTCTCGGAGCACGAGCTTCGCGAGCCGGAGGCCCTGGGAATTACCGAGTGGGTGCGCTGGCCCGGCTGGGCGGAACAGGAGGACCTCGCCGGCATCTACGCGCTGGCCGACGCGCTCCTGCTTCCCTCGCTCTTCGAATCGTGCGGCCTGCCGGTGCTCGAGGCGATGGCCGCGGGCTGCCCCGTGGTCACGGCCGACCGGTACGGGACCAAGGAGCTGGCCGACGGTGCCGCGGTGCTGGTGGACCCCGAATCGGTCGGGTCCATCGCGGCCGGCATCCGCCGGGTCCTGGACGACGGCGCGCTCCGCTCGAAGTTGATCGCCGACGGTCGGACCCGGAGCGGTGGATTCCGCTGGGAGCGGACGGCGCGGGAGACGCTGCAGGTACTCGAGCGGGTCGCCCCGCCGAGGCGCTGATGCACGTCCTGGTCAATGCCCGGCACCTGGCCGGACAGCACACGGGGATCGAGGTCTACATGGAGGAGCTCCTGGCCGCACTGGCGGCGACAGGGCGCCTCCACATCACGGCGCTCACCTGGGGCCCGCTCGGCCTCGACCTCCCGGGTGTGGTCGAGCGCGTCACGGCGCGGCGCCCGAGCCTGCCGCCCGGCTCGATCCAGGCCACGCTCTGGAAGCTCTGGTACGATCAGTGGGGGTGCCTCAAGTCGGTCCCGCGCACCGGCGGAATCCTGTTCCACGGCATGGGCGGCTTCCTCCCGTTTGGTCTTCGACGCCGCGACCGCGCGGTGGTCACCGTGCACGACCTCGGCTGGCAGGTGCATCCCGAGCTTTACGATCGGCGGGTGCGCCTGATGTACCAGGCACTGTTTCCCTGGGCGGCGCACCGGGCCGACCGATTCATCGCCGTGTCCCGCTACACGGCGGACGACCTGGTGAAGCGCGCCCGGGTGCCGGCCTCGAAGATCGAGGTGGTGTATCACGGCCTCGATCCGCTGTTCACGAGCGCTCGCGTCGATCCACCGGCCGCGGACCGCCGGCCGTACATGCTCGCGGTCGGCGGGGTGTCGCCCCGCAAGAACACGCGGCGGCTCATCGAGGCCTTCCTCCGCTGGCGTGGCCGCGGCGGCTTCCGGGCGGCGTATCAGCTCCGGATCACCGGGGCATCGCTCGACCGAGAGTACGCCGGCGGAGACGCGGCGCTGCCGGACGGCGTCTCCCTGCTCGGCTACGTACCCAAGGCGGACTTGCCCGGCCTCTACGCCGGCGCATCTGCTTTCCTCTACCCCGGCATCTACGAGGGTTTCGGCCTGCCGATCCTCGAGGCGATGGCCTGCGCGGCGCCGGTGGTGACCTCCACGACCGGGGCGGCACCCGAGATCGCGGGGGGCGCGGCGGTGCTGGTGGATCCGTTCGACGTCGCCAGTATTGCGGAAGGCCTCGAGCGGGTGGCTACACCGGCCGAGGCCGACCGGCTCCGCGCTCTCGGGCGCGAGCGGGTCACGGGCTTCGATTGGGCTTCGGCCGCAACCGCGACCGAGGGCGTCTACCGCCAGTTGGCCTGACCGACGGCCGGTAGTACGTTTGTGCGACTGGCCCTTCGTCCAACGGCAGGACAGCGGACTTTGGATCCGTTAATGGTGGTTCGAATCCACCAGGGCCAACTCCCAATGCCGAAGCGCTGGCTCCAGTCGGAGCCAGCGCTTTGTGTTTTTCCCGCGCCGCGCCCGACTACGGCAGTGCGGTCACGGTGAGGACCATGTCGTCGAAGTCCTCGTCCACCCCGTCCTCGTAGGTCAGAGTCCATTCCGGGTAGCTCCCCGAGACCCGGAGCTGCGGCGGATTGGCCAGCAGCGGCGCGATGACTTCCGCGGCGATCTCGGTGCCGGCCGGGTACGGGCCCGCACGCATAATCTGTTTGCCGGCCTCGCTCTCATAGCAGCCATCGCTGGTCAGCGTGTCCACGACCGGCTCCACGATCCGGAAGATGTTGCCGTGCGCGTCGCACCCGTGGCTGTTGAGCACGACCTTGTACCCCGCCGGTGCCTCGAGGCGGAGCTTGCAGGAGGCGAACCCGCCGGGCGCGTTCCCGTCCACGCAGGTGAGCGTGGTGACCACGGGATCGGTCGGCGTGACCTGCTTGGTGATCGAGCTCGTCGCGCCATCGTTGTCGGTCACGGTGAGCGTGACGGGGTAGGTGCCCGCAACCCCGAAGTCGTAGGTCGGGCTCTTCTCCGACGACGCACCGGCATTGTCGCCGAAGTTCCAGCTCCAGGCCGTGACCTGCCCGTCATCGTCGCTGCTGTTGTCCTGGAACGAGCAGCTCCGCGCCGTGCAGGCGAAGGAGAACTTGGCGGCGGGCGCCGCGTTCTCGCTGGGCGACGTGCCTGGATCGGTGCCCGGGTTCGGCTCCGTGGTCGAATCCTTCCCGCATCCGACCGCCGCGCTCAGCACCACCAGGGCACACCACGGGTACAGCGATCGAATCGGTCGCATAGCTCCTGCCTACCTGTTGAGGGGAACGGTGGGTTGGGCGGCCTATGCTGCGCCCGGCCGCCGGGGCGGCCCGCCGACGGTTGCCCGCCGGCGGGGTACGGTCATCGGATCATGGTACCGGGGTGGCGTGGACGGTAACCACGATGTCGTTGAAGTCGGGCTCGCCCGGACCGGTCGGGTTCCCGCCGTCGTCGATGTTGATCGTCCAGTCTGGGTAGGTGCCGGTCAGCTGGATCGCGGGCGTCCCGCGCTCGGGGTCGGTCGGTTTCCCGACTCCCTGGGTAAACTCCGCCTGGATCTGCGTCCCGGCATCGAACGAGCCATCCGGGTTCGGACCGGTGATGGTGATCGGCGTGTTGAGCGGCGCGTTGCACCCGTTGATGAAGACCGTCTGAGTGATCGGCGACGTGATCCGCAGCCGGTTGCCGGTGAACTCGCAGTCGTGGCTCACGATCGTAGCCGTCAGCGTGGCCTTCGCGGTCACGTCCAGGGTACAGGTCACCGAACCGCACTCGGCCGGAGGCGTGATCGTGATGGTCTGCTGCGCCGTGCTCTGCGCGTTGGATGCATCCGTCACCGTCAGCGTGACCGTGAAGTCGGTCACGGTGGTGACATTATAGGTGTGGGTCGGCTCTGCCGCGGTCGAGGTGTTCGCCGCGCCCGAGGCGGGCTCGCCGAAGTCCCACGCGTAGGTCAGCCCGGTGGACGGGGTGCTGGAGTTGGTGAAGGAGCAGGCCGGGCCGTCGCAGGTGACCGTGAACGCGGCTTGGGGACCCTGAGGCGTGCCGACGGTGACCGTGACGGTGCTGTCGGCAACCGAGCTCGCCGCGCCCTTGGCGTCGGTGACGGTCAGTGTCACGTGGTAGGCGCCGGCGGCCGCGTAGGTGTGGCTCGGGCTCTGGTCGGTCGAGGTATTGCTGGCGGAGCCGGTCTCACCGAACGCCCAGGCGTAGGTGAGCGCGTCGCCGTCCGGATCGGAGCTGGCGTCGGTGAAGGTGCAGGCCAGGCCCGTACAGGCGATCTGGAACGCGGCGGTGGGCGCGTGATTCGTGCCCGGCCCGGTGCCGCCATTGTCGCCGCCGCATGCCGTCCCGGCTACAGCCACGCCCACGAGCAGGGCGCACAAGTGGAGAGGTCGCATCATTGTTGATTCCATGCCCCAGGGTGAACCTGCATTGTCGCGTGAGAACGATGCCGTGCCGCGGATTCCGACCGGCGGCGGTGGGTGCCAGAGGCGTGCCACCTGGCCGGTGTCAGCAATGCTGACATGCAAGGACGTGCTAACACTCGGCGACACAGCGACCTGTCAACGCGGCGCCCAAAATCTGACAGCAGGGCGCCGACTCCTCAGGTGTGGCAAACGCACCATACCCGGAGTGCCCCGAATTTCGGGTGTCTCGAGCCCCCCGTCGAGGGCCCAGCGCACAAACCGGGGTCCGGTTGACGCGCGCGCACGGGACTAACTAGCTTTCCGGGCTGTAATTATGACGGACCTCTCGCTGTCGCGCAGCCAGATGCTGCTCCTGAGCGGCACGGCCAACCGTCCCCTGGCCGAAGAGGTGGCCGCCCATCTGGGGCAGCCCCTCTGCCGGGTCACGCTCCGCCGGTTCGCCGACGGCGAGCTGTTCGTCAAGATCGACGAGAACGTGCGCGGGCGGGATGTCTACATCATCCAGCCCACCAACCCGCCGGCGGAGAACATGATGGAGCTGCTGCTCCTCATGGACGCGGCCCGGCGGGCCAGCGCGGCGCGGGTCACCGCGGTCATTCCGTACTTCGGCTACGCCAGGCAGGACCGGAAGGACCAGCCTCGCGTGGCCATCAGCGCCAAGCTGATGGCCAACATGGTTTCGATGGCGGGAGCCGACCGGGTGTTGGCGATGGACTTCCACCAGCACCAGTTGCAGGGGTTCTTCGACCTGCCGGTGGATCACCTGTACGCGGCGCCGGTGTTCACCAGCCACTACCGGCAGAAGCAATTGCACGATCTGGTCGTGGTGGCGCCCGACGTGGGCTCGGCCAAGATGGCGCGCGGGTTCGCCAAGCGGCTCAACGCGTCGCTGGCGATCATCGACAAGCGGCGCCCGTCGGCCAACATCGCCGAGGTGCTGAACGTGGTGGGTGAGGTACGTGACCGCGACTGCCTCATCCCCGACGACATGATCGACACGGCGGGGACCATGGCCGAGGCGGTGACGGCGCTCAAGCGACTCGGCGCGCGCGACATCTACTGCTGCGCCACCCACGCACTGCTGTCCGGGCCCGCGGTCGACCGGCTGACCGCGTCGCCCGTCAAGGAAGTGGCGGTCACCAATACGATCGCCATCCCGCCGGAGCGGCAGTTCGACCGGCTCAAGGTGCTCTCGATCGCGGGGCTGCTGGCCAAGGCGATTGGGTATACGCATAGTGATCAGTCGGTGAGTTCGCTTTTTGACTAGTCGTGAGTCGCGAGCCGTGAGTCGTGAGCATTCCACGCGACCCACGACTCATGACCCACGACTCACGACTCGAGGACAGACATGCCCCAACCAGCAACCCTAGAAGCCACCCCCCGCTCCGCCACCGGCAAGGGCGCCGCGCGCGCGCTCCGGCGCGAGGGAAAGGTGCCCGGCGTCATCTACGGACACGGCCGCGAGGCCGAGGCCGTGGTGGTGGATACCGCCGCCCTCAACCGGATGCTGGGCGGCATCAGCGCGGCTACGGCGATCGTGGATGTGGCCGTGGAAGGCCGCGCGCCGGTGAAGGTGCTGATCCGCGAGATCCAGCGGCACCCGGTCCGGCCGGCGGAGATCCTGCACCTCGACCTGTACGAGGTCCGGGGCGACGAGGAGATCACGCTGGAGGTGCCGATTCGCCTGGTCGGGATCCCCGACGGCGTCCGCAACTTCGGCGGCGTGCTCGACCACGTCCTGCGCGAGCTGGAGATCGAGGTCCTCCCGACCCAGATCCCCGAGCAGGTCGAGCTCGACGTCACCAATCTGACCATCGGGCACTCCCTGTTCGTGCGCGACATTCAGGTGCCCAATGCCAAGGTGCTGAACGATCCGGACGCCCCGATCTGCACGGTCGTGGCCCCGCGCGCCGAGGAAGCGCCCGCCCCTGTCGAGGAGGCCGCCACGGCCGAGCCGGAGCTCATCCGCAAACCCAAGGGCGAGGAAGAGGAAGAGGGCGGCGAGACCGAGGCGAAGGGCTGAGCCCTGCGGGTCATCGTTGGGCTGGGCAACCCCGGCCCGGAGTACGACGGAACCCGGCACAACGCCGGGTTTCGATTGGCCGACCACCTCGCCGCCCGCTGGCGGCTGGGTGCGTTCAAGCGGGGCGACCGCGCCCGCCAGGCGGAGGGCACGCTCGACGGCGAGACCATCCGCCTGCTCAAGCCCCAGACCTACATGAACCGGAGCGGCGCGGCCCTCGCGCCGCTCCGCGTGCTTTCCGGGTTCGACCCCTCCCGCGACCTGCTGGTGCTGGTGGACGACGTGGCGCTCCCCGTGGGCCGGTTCCGCCTCCGCGGCGCGGGCTCGGCGGGGGGGCACAATGGGCTCCGGAGCATCGAGGGCACGCTCCAGCGCCAGGACTACGCCCGGCTCCGCATCGGCGTGGGCCCGGCCCCGGCGGGGCTCGAGGACCTGGCCGACTTCGTTCTGGGCCCGCTCGAGTCCGAGGAGCGGCGCACCATCGAGGAGCTGCTCGATCCCATGGCCGAAGCCGTGGAGTGCTGGCTCGCGGAGGGGATCGAGCGCGCCATGAACCGGTTCAACCGATGAGGACCTCGACGTGACTCCGTTCGCACCGATCGCCGTCGTCGCCGGCCTCGTCGGCCTGGTCGTCGCCTTCGCCATCTATTTCTACGTGCGCGGCCAGCCGGCCGGCTCGCGTCGCATGCAGGACCTGGCCCTGCTCATCGAGCAGGGCGCGATGGCATTCCTCCGGCGCGAGTACGTGGTCCTGTTCCCCTTCCTGCTGGTCGTCGCGGTGCTGCTGGCCTGGGCGGTGGGCTCCCGGACCGCCGTGGCGTACATCTTCGGCGGCCTCTGCTCCATCGGCGCCGGCCTGTTCGGGATGAAGGCCGCCACCAAGGCCAACGTGCGCACCTCGGAGGCCGCGCGCGACAGCGGCCAGAGCAAGGCGCTCCGGGTGGCGTTCAACGGCGGCGCGGTCATGGGCCTCGCCGTGGCGAGCCTGGGGCTCGTCGGCATCGGCCTCGTCACCATGTACGTGCTCGACCTCTCCGCCGTCGGCCTCACCGATGTGGATTTCAAGACCTACAGCGAGATCATCAGCGGGTTCGCGATGGGCGCCTCGTCCATCGCCCTCTTCGCCCGGGTGGGGGGCGGCATCTACACCAAGGCGGCCGACGTCGGCGCCGACCTGGTGGGCAAGGTCGAGGCCGGCATTCCCGAGGACGATCCGCGCAACCCGGCGACCATCGCCGACAATGTGGGCGACAACGTGGGCGACGTGGCCGGTATGGGCGCGGACATTTTCGAGAGCTACGTGGGCGCGGTCATCGCCACGATCGCCCTCGCGGCCACGAGCCCCGCCATCCCGCTCGGGTCCCGGGCCGCGGCCGTGGGGCTGCCGATCGCGATGACGGTGGCGGGACTCGTCGCATCGCTGCTGGGCATCGGGGCGATGAAACTGCTGGAGAAAGGCTCGGCGGCGAGCGCCCTCCGGCTCACCACGTTCATCGCGGCGCTGCTCTTCATCGTCGCGGCCTACTACCTGAGTGCCGCGTTCCCGATCGCCATGGCCGGCAAGCCGGCGCTCGGCCCGTTCTACGCGGTCGTGGCGGGTACCGTGGCCGGCATCCTCATCGGACTCATCACCGAGTACTACACCTCGGCCAAGCCGGTGCGGCACATCGCCGAGGCATCGCTCACGGGCCCCGCGACCAATATCATCGCGGGACTCGCCGTGGGCATGCAGTCCACGCTCATCCCGCTGCTCCTCATCTGCGGCGCCATCTACGTGTCGTACTGGGCGGCCGATCTGTACGGGATCGCCATCGCCGCGGTGGGCATGCTGGCGACCGTGGGCGTGACCATGTCGGTGGACGCGTACGGTCCCATCGCCGACAACGCGGGCGGCATCTCCGAGATGAGTGGCCTGGGTCCCGACGTCCGCCGCATCACGGACGGCCTCGACGCCCTGGGCAACACCACGGCCGCGATCGGCAAGGGTTTCGCGATCGGCTCCGCCGCGCTTACCGCGCTGGCGCTGTTCTCGGCCTACGCTACTGCGGTGACCCCGCCGGGCGAGGTCCTGTCGCTCGACCTGGTCAATCCGATGGTGGTGATCGGCCTCTTCATCGGCGGCACCCTGCCGTTCGTGATCGGCGCCATGACCATGACCGCCGTGGGCCGCGCGGCGTCGGGCATGGTCGCCGAGGTGCGCCGCCAGTTCCGCGAGATCGCGGGCCTCATGGAAGGCACCGCCAAGCCCGACAGCGCCCGCTGCGTGGACATCTCCACCCGCGCCGCGCTGCGGGAGATGATTCTCCCCGGCATCACCGCCGTCGCCGCCCCTGTCGTCGTCGGCACGCTCCTCGGCATTCACGCCCTGGGCGGTCTCCTCGGCGGCGCCACCCTTTCGGGTGTGCTCCTCGCGCTCTTCATGGCCAACGCCGGCGGCGCCTGGGACAATGCCAAGAAGCACATCGAAGGCGGCGCCCACGGCGGGAAGGGTTCGGAACCGCACAAGGCGGCAGTGGTGGGGGACACGGTCGGGGATCCGTTCAAGGATACGTCCGGGCCGGCGATGAATATCTTGATCAAGCTCATGTCGGTGGTGAGTCTGGTGCTGGCGCCGTGGTTTGCCGGGCGGTCGTGAGTCGTCGGTCGTCAGTCGTCAGAGGGCGTGCGGTGGGTATTTGGGCTTCGCACGCTGATACCGACGCAGGAGGCCATGAATCAGACGGGCGGTCTCTGACGCAGCCGCTCCCAGCTCCAGGGCGGAAGATTCGGGGAGCAAGTGGAGGTCGCCAGCGATGACGATTTGGGTCTCGAGCTCCGAAACGGATCCACGAGAGATCAGGAGAAATCGTCGGAGCTCCGAGTCGGAGCCCCGCCCGACGCCTTCGGCAATATTGGAGACGGCGGACACCGCAGCTCGCCGCATCTGGCTGGCCAACCCATACCGCTCACGCGCCGGGAAGCGCTCGGTGGCCCGGTAAACCGCCCCAGCGAGCACCCGGGCTCTTTGCCATGCAAGCAACTCCCGATAGTTGCCCATTCGACTAGAATAGCGGTTCGAGAACCCCATGCGGTATCGCGAATACGCATGTCGGATCAAGGCAATCTGACGACTGACGACTGACGACTCACGACTACCACATGCTCCGCCTAGGCATCGTCGGCCTCCCCAACGTCGGCAAGTCCACCCTCTTCAACGCCCTCACCTCCGCCGGGGCGCTGGTGGCGAACTATCCCTTTGCGACCATCGAGCCCAATACCGGCGTGGTGCAGGTGCCCGATCCGCGGCTGGATGCGCTCGCCCGGATCGTAAGCCCCGAACGGGTGGTGCCCGCGGTGGTGGAGTTCGTGGACATCGCGGGGCTGGTGAAGGGGGCCAGCGAGGGCGAGGGGCTGGGCAACCAGTTCCTGGCGAACATCCGCGAGGTGGACGCGATCGTGCACGTGGTGCGCTGCTTCGAGGACCCGGACGTGCAGCACGTGATGGGCCCGGTGGATCCGGTGCGCGATCGGGAGGTCATCAACATCGAGCTGGGGCTGGCCGATCTCGCGAGCGTCGAGAAGCGGCTCGACAAAACCGCGCGCGCCGCGAAGTCGGGCGACGCTCAGGCGAAGCTGGAGCAGCGGGTGCTCGAGGCGGTGCGCGACGCGCTCGCGGCGGGGCGGCCGGCGCGGTCGGTGACACCCACCGAAGAGGAGGCAGCGGCCTACCGAAGTTTCAACCTGCTCACCGCGAAGCCGGTGCTGTACGCGGCCAACGTGGCGGAGGACGAGATCGCGACGGGGAACCCGCACGTCCAGGCGCTCCGCGCCGCGCTCGAGCGGGATCGGGAGACGGCGGAGATCGTCACCTTCTCGGCCAAGGTGGAGGCGGAGCTGGCCGAGCTGCCGCCGGAGGACCGGACCGAGTTCCTCGAGTCGCTCGGGCTCACGGAGTCGGGGCTCGACCGGCTCGCGCACGCGGCCTATCACCTGCTCGGGCTCCAGAGCTACTTCACCGCCGGCGAGAAGGAGGTCCGCGCCTGGACCACCCACCGGGGCGACAAGGCGCCGGCCGCGGCCGGGGTGATCCATTCGGATTTCGAGAAGGGATTCATCCGGGCCGAGACGGTGGCATACGACGACTTCGTGCGGGTGGGCGGGTGGAAGCCGGCCCGGGAACAGGGGCTCGCGCGGGCGGAGGGGAAGGAGTACGTGGTGCGGGACGGGGACGTGATGCTGTTCCGGTTCAGCAGCTAAGCGAGGCGGATCAGCACCAAGCTCTGCCGCGATCTGTCGCCGCTCAGTTCGCCGTGAGACGGTCGCGGCCACAAGCCGCCGGTCAGGGTAGCCGACGCTCGGGCCGGGAGCTCCGGCGGGGCGCGAAGGAACGCGCCGGGAGGAGACCGCGCGCGGTTTGCGCGGGCTCCGGACCAGAGCGTTCCGCGCCCCGCCGGCGCTCCCGGCCCGAGCGTCGGCGGGGGGGCGGCAGGCGGGAGCGCCGCGGAGCCGCGGCTTTACCCGCCCACCGGACCGGAGT
>DASUXW010000085.1:0-9979 GCA_036377715.1 Gemmatimonadales bacterium | reverse complement strand
CGCCGCCACCCGCGCGTTGATGAGCGCGGTGCTGGTGAAGTGCAGCACCGCCATCTCGAAGAAGATGAAGAAGATCAGCATGCTCATCCCGTGCGCCGTGAGCACCCGGTAGAACCACTCGGCCGGGAGCAGGTGCACGGCCTGCCAGCGGGTGAGCACCAGCAGGATCGCGGCGATCGCCCCGATCAGGAGCGCCACCACCGAGACCACCGCGTTCGCCTTGACCAGGTTGTCGGCGGCGAGATGAATGCGGCGGCCGGTGACCGGGCAGATACGATACCCGGGCGGCACGAAGATCTCGGTGGGGCCGCCGCCGGCGACGGTGCTCATCGGGCCTCCTCGCTGCGGGCGATCTCGCGGCCCGCGCTGTCCACCACGATGACCCGGCCCACCATCGTGTGGTGGCCGATGCCGCAGAACTCGTTGCAGATGATCCGGAAGTCGCCGGCCGCGGTGGGGGTCACCCGGAGCCCGTAGTCGTAGCCGGGGACCACCTGGAAGTTGACGTTCACCGGGAACAGCGAGAACCCGTGGTTCACGTCGAGCGACGAGATATGGAGGGTGTACTCCGTGCCCTGCGTGAGCTTGAGGATCGGCTGCCACTGGAAGGTGAGCCCCACGAGGTAGACGTCGCTCCCCGGCGGCGGCTGGACGATCGGCATCCCGCGATCGTCACCCACCTTGTACTGCCTGATGAACTCCTGGGTGCGCTGGTAGTACGCCGCCGGATTCACTCGCCGCCGGATGCCGGACGGGTTCTGCCCGCCCTTCATGTGCCACAGCGGCATCATCGCGAACAGCACGATGCACCAGCCGAAGGCGATCGCCACCCACAGCTTCTCGCTCGGGTGCGCCGGCTTCCACCACACGCCGGCCGGGGCGTCGAGCCCGGTGTGCGTCTCGGGAGTCATCGCGCCTCCTCAGGGCAGCTGGGCCGGCGGGAGGGTCAGCACCTCCCACAGCCCCCAGCCGGTATAGACGATCAGCATGATCACGATGCCCGCCGCCAGCAGGAGAAAGACGTTGTCGAACAGCCGCTGGCCCAGCGGCACCTCCGGCGGCCCGGCCGACGCGTCGCGCACGCCATCCGTCATGAGACCTCCCAATTCGGACATGAGGGTGATTAATTGTTCACACAGTGCGCGCGAGGTCTCCGGCGCGCAAGCGGGGGAAACGAAGTCTCACGTTCGCTTCATCCGGCCTTCACGATTCGACCGGGGAGTCTGCGTTATCGTGTCCGCCATGCCTCCCGCCCGATCTCCCGGCCGCCGGCTCCTCGCCGCGGCCGACGCGCTCGCCAACCGGCTGTACGGCTCGCGCTACAATCCGCTCTACCAGAGCGGCACCATCGCGGTGGCGATGCTGCTCGTGCTCATCGCGACCGGACTCTGGCTGGTCCTGTTCTACCGCATCGGCACGCCGTGGTCCTCGGTCGACCGGATCGCCGCGGACCCATGGGCCGGACGGTGGGTGCGCGGGCTGCACCGCTACGCATCGGATGCCGCGATGGTCGCGACGCTGGTGCACGCGATACGAATGGTCCTGCACCGGCGCACCTGGGGGCCGCGCGTGCTCGCGTGGGTTTCCGGCCTCGTGCTGCTCGGGCTGCTCCTGGTGTGCGGAGTGACCGGGTTCGTGCTGGTGTGGGACGGGTTCGGCCGGGCGCTGGCGCTGGAGGGCGCGCGGGTGCTCGACGCGCTGCCGATCCTGTCGGAGCCGGTGAGCCGGGCGTTCATGGGCGAGCGGCCGGTGCCCGGGACGTTTTACTTCCTCACGCTGTTCGTGCATCTCGCGATCCCGCTCGGGATGGGGATCGCGCTCTGGCTGCACCTGTCGCGGCTCGCGCGGCCGGTGCTGCTGCCGCCGAGGCGGCTGACCTGGACGGTAACGGGCCTGCTCCTCGTCGCCGCCCTGGTGGCGCCGCCGCCGCTCGGACCCGAGGGCACCGCGTTCACGCTGCCGTCCCGGATCACGTTCGACTGGTTCTTCGCGGCGTGGTTCCCGCTCTCGACCCGGCTGGCGCCGGTCACCGTGTGGGTCGCGGCGATCGCCGGCGGCATCCTGCTGCTGCTCGTGCCGCGCTGGACCCGCCCGCGCCCCGGCACCCGTCCGCCATCGATCGTGGACGAGGACCTATGCACCGGCTGCCGCCAGTGCGCGCTGGACTGCCCCTACGACGCGATCACGATGCTGCCGCGCACCGACGGGCGCGCCGACGAAGTGGCGCGGGTGGACCCCGACCGGTGCGTGAGCTGCGGGATCTGCGCCGGGTCGTGCGCGCCCATGGGCGTCGGACCGCCGGGTCGGACTGGCCGCGACCAGCTCCAGCGGGTGCGTGCGTTCGTGGCCGATCCGGCGAACCCTCCCGGCTCGCTCGTGGCCGTGGCCTGCGAGTACGGAGCCGGTGCGCTCGCGCCGGTGCTGCGCCGCGAAGGGGCGCTGGTGTATCCGATCGACTGCGCCGGTAACCTGCATTCGTCGGTGGTGGAGCTGCTCCTCCGCGGCGGGATGGGTGGAGTGCTGGTGCTCCCCTGCCCCGAGCGCGACTGCCGGAACCGCGAGGGGCCGCGATGGCTCGACGCGCGCCTCTATGCCGGGCGCGAGGCCGAGCTGCAGGACCGGGTGGACCGGCGCCGCGTGGCCGTGGCGGCAGCGGGAGCGATGGATGTCGGGGCCGCCGTGACCGCGCTGCGGCAATTCCGGGACAAGCTGGCGGCACTCGACCGTCCGATCGCCGATGCCGACGGTGACCCGGACCTCGTCTGCGAGCGGCCGCCTGCGCCGGCGGCCCGGAAGGGGGCACTCCGATGACGCGTACGCTTCGCAGACTGGCCGCGCTCCTCCTCGGCGGACTCGCGCTCGCCGCGCTGGTGGGCCTCTCGCGGGCGCCGTACCGGATCGCGGACGGCACCGAGGCGCTGCTCCGTCTCTCCTGGAGCGGCCGCCCCGAGCGGGTCGAGCGGTGCCGCGAGCTGACCGACCAGGAGCTGGCGAACGTGCCCGCGCACATGCGCCAGCGGGTGCAGTGCGAAGGGCACTCGGCGCGATACGTGGTGCGCGTCACGCGCAACGCAAAGCCGCTCTCGATCGATACGGTCACGGGCGGCGGCCTTCGCGGCGACCGGTCCATCCACATGCTGCGCGAGTATCGACTGCCGGCCGGGGCGCATACCCTGGGCGTCGAAATCGCACGGCTGGACACGGTGCGCGCCGACAGCAATGATGACAAGGATGAGGATCGCGACCACGCCGAGCAGGACGAGGGGCGCCTGGACCGCGACGGCCGCGAGCGTGACGAACGCCGTCGCCAGCGGCAGGAGCGGCTTCCCGCCCGGCTCGCTCTCGATACGACGGTGCGCCTGGCGCCCGGGGCGGTGCTCCTCGTGAGCTATGATCCGGTCGAGCGGCGGCTCACGGCCGCGGGGGCCGCGGTAGTGACGGGCCAGTAGGTGTGACCCTGGCCCGCATCCTCCGCCTCGCCGGCGCCGGCCTCGCCGCCACCGCGGTCGGCTGGGGCGGCTACGCCGCCGTGACCTGGTGGCGTTACGGCAAGGATGCCGATGCAGGACTGCCCAATCCTCTTCTCGACGGGTTCCTGCCCCACCCCGAAGTGCGCGAGCGGCACGAGACCCGGGTCCGCGCTCCCGCCGATCGCACCTGGGCCGCCGCCGAGGACCTCGACCTGGCGCGCTCGCCCGTGATCAGGGCCATCTTCTCCGCCCGCGAGCTTCTGATGGGAAGCAAAGCTGCCGGGAACCGCCAGCCCTCCGGCTTCCTCGACCAGATCCGCGCCCTGGGCTGGCGCCAACTGGCCGAGGAGCCCGGCCGCGCGCTCGTGTTCGGCGCCGTCACCCAGCCCTGGGAAGCCAACGTGGTCTTCCGTGGTCTCGACCCCGACGAGTTCGCCCGTTTCGACCAGCCCGGCTACGCCGCGATCGCCTGGACCTTCGAGGTCCACCCCGTTGCACCCGACGAATCCATCTTCCGCACTGAAACCCGCGTCCGCACGACCGACCCCCACTCCTGCGAGCGCTTCCGCCGCTACTGGTCCATCATGTCTCCGGGAATCCGCCTCATCCGCCTCGAATCCCTCCGCCTCATCCGCACGGACGCCGAGCACCGCGCGTCCTGACAATCCCGAACTCATCCTCGCCAGTCCGCCCGTCCGCCCGTCCGAGCTAAATTCCGAGCCGTGACCCCTCCCGACATTCAGCGCACGATCGATGCGGTCTGGCGGATCGAGTCCGCGCGGCTCATCGCCGGACTCACCCGGATGGTGAACGGCGACGTCGGTCTGGCCGAGGACCTGGCTCAGGACGCCCTCGTCGCCGCGCTCAAGCAGTGGCCCGAGTCGGGCGTCCCGGACCGGCCGGGCGCGTGGCTCATGGCCACGGCCAAGCGGCGGGCCATCGATCAGTTCCGCCGCAACAAGCTGCTCGAACGGAAGCACGAGCAGCTCGCCCACGAGCTCGCCGAGCGGCAGGAGCGTGCCGTGCCGGACCTCGACGCCGCACTCGACGATCCGGTGGGCGACGACGTCCTCCGCCTCATCTTCACGACCTGTCACCCCATCCTCTCGACCGAAGCGCGCGCCGCCCTCACCCTCCGCCTGCTCGGCGGCCTTACCACCGAGGAGATCGCGCGCGCGTTCCTGGCGCCGGTCCCTACCATCGCGCAGCGGATCGTGCGCGCCAAGCGCACCCTGGCCGAGGCCAGGGTGCCGTTCGAGGTGCCGCGCGGCCCTGAGCTGTCCGACCGGCTTTCGTCCGTGCTCGGCGTGATCTACCTGATCTTCAACGAGGGCTACACCGCCACCGCCGGCGAGGACTGGGTGCGCCCGGCCCTGTGCGAGGACGCGCTCCGACTCGGCCGCATCCTGGCCGAGCTCGCGCCGGGCGAGCCCGAGGTGCATGGGCTGGTGGCGCTGATGGAGATCCAGGCCTCACGGCTCCGCGCGCGCGTGGGACCGGGCGGCGAGCCCGTCCTCCTGCTCGATCAGGATCGCGGGCGCTGGGACCACCTCCTGATCGGGCGCGGCCTCACGGCGCTCGCGCGAGCCGAGGCGTTGGGTGAGCCGCCCGGCCCGTACGTGCTGCAGGGCGCGATCGCCGCCTGCCACGCACGCGCCCGCACCGCGGACGAGACCGACTGGCCGCGCATTGTGACGCTGTATGGCGAGCTCGTCCGGCTCACGCCTTCGCCCGTGGTCGAGCTCAATCGCGCGGTGGCCGTGGCCATGGCGTCGGGCCCGGCGGCTGGGCTCGCGCTGGTGGACGCGCTCGCCGGCGAGCCGTCGCTCAAGAGCTACCACCTCCTGCCGGGCGTGCGCGGCGACCTGCTCGCGAAGCTCGGCCGCCACGACGAAGCCCGCGCCGAGTTCGAGCGCGCGGCGGCGCTCACCCGCAACGGGCGCGAGCGTGTGCTGCTCCTCCGGCGCGCCGCGACGTGCGCGGCGGCGAGCATGGACTGAAACCGGCTTCCGGCACCGGCGTAGGTCCTGAGAGGAGTCCGCTTCCATCCGCAGTTCACAATCGAAACACCGCCGGAGGCCCGGATGCCACGCGCACTGACGCCACCCCTGCTCGGCCTCGCCGCCGCAGCCCTCGTCTCCACCCTTTCCGGCTGTGATGCCGGCCATCCCGAGACCGCATCCGCCCGCACCACCCTCACCGACACCGCCGCCGGCACCTGGAGCGCCAACACGGGCGCCGTCCCCATCACCACCGCTTCGACCGATGCCCGGCGTCTGTACCTGGAAGGCCGCGCCCGCTCCGAGCAGCTCCGGGCGCACGACGGCCGGGAGTTGTACGGCCAGGCAGCGGCCAGGGACCCGTCGTTCGCCATGGCGCACTATCAGCTCGCGGCCAACGCGGCGACCGCGCGGGACTTCTTCGAGCACATGAAGCAGGCGTCCGCGCTCGCCGACCGGGTCTCGGAGGGTGAGCGGCTGATGATTCTGGCGCTCGAAGCCGGCGGGAACGCCGATCCCGCGAAGGCGCTCGAGTACACCCGGCAGCTCGTGGCGAAGTACCCGGAGGACGAGCGGGCCCACTTTCTCCTGGGCAACGCGCTGTTCGGCCGCCAGGAGTACGACCATGCGATCCGGGAGTATCGCGCGGCCGTCGAGCTCGATCCCCGCTTTTCGCCCGCGTACAATCTCCTGGGCTATGCCTACCGCGCGCTCGAGAAGTACGACGACGCCGAAGCGGCGTTCCTCAAGTACATCGAGCTGATCCCGGGCGATCCCAACCCGTACGACTCGTACGCCGAGCTGCTGATGAAGACGGGCCGGTTCGACGAATCGGTCGCCCAGTACCGGAAGGCCCTGTCGGTGGACAGCAACTTCACGCCGTCGCGGGTGGGAATTGCGAGCAACCGGATGTACCAGGGGCGGCACGCCGAGGCGACGGCGATCATGGACGAGCTGTACCGCAACGCACGCGACGACGCCGACCGGCGCACCGCGCTCTTCACCAAGGGCGTCATCCTGGTGGACGCGGGACAGACGGACGCGGCGCTCTCGGAGATCCAGCGGGAATATGCGCTCGATGCGAAGCTCGCCGACACCGCCAACATGAGCGGCGATGCCCAGCTGCTGGGTAACATCCTGCTGGACGCCGGCCGCACCGCGGAGGCCTCCCGTCGGTTCGCCCAGGCGCTCGAGCTGGTGGAGCGGTCGAGCCTGTCCGACGACGTGAAGCAGGATACCCGCCTCGCCGATCACTTCAACCGGGCCCGCGTCGCGCTCGCCGGCGGCGATCTGGCGGCCGCGCGGCTCGAGGCCAAGGCGTATGCCGACGGCGCCGCGGCACGGCAGAACAACGTCCGTATCCGGCAGGCGCACGGGCTCGACGGCAGCATCGCGCTCCGCCAGGAACGGTTCGACGAGGCGCTGGCCGAGCTGGGACAGGGCAATCAGCAGGACCCGCAGGTGGTCTACTGGACCGCGCTGGCCTGGCAGGGCAAGGGCGAGGCGGCCCGCGCGAAGGAGACTGCCGCTCGCGCGGCCAACGCGCATGTCCTGCCGCTCGTCACCTACGCCTTCGTGCGGAAGGAGGCAGCGAAGCTGGCCGGCATGTGACATCGTCCCCGGCGCCCGGAGCTTGCCTCCGGGCGCTTGCCGCACAAGATTGTCTCACCCTCCCTCTACTCTGGCTCGTTCGCTCGCTCACCCGCGGTCCCGTCCTCGTGGGGGCACGCCATGCGCCCTGGCAGTCTCTCGCGCCCCGTCGCCGTTCTGCTGGTCGCCTTCCTTGCGCTCGGACTTGGCTGTGGAGGCGGTGGCGCCGACCTGGCGGGTCCCGCGGTCGGCTCGCTGGACGTGACCACCAGCACCTCCGGACCCGAGCCCGACGCCGACGGCTACAGCGTGAGCCTCGATGGCGGCGCCGCGGCACCGATCGGTGCCAACGCCACCCGCCGGCAGGACGGCCTGGCCCCCGGGGCCCACTCGGTGACCCTCTCGGGCGTGGCCGCCAACTGCACGGTGTCGGCCGGGGCGAGCCGGAGCGTCAACGTGACGGTGGATGCGGTCGCATCGGCCGAATTCGCGGTCACCTGCGTACCCACCACGGGCGCCATTCAGGTCACCGCGCAGGCCAGCGGCGCGGATCAGGACCCGGACGGCTACACCGTCACCCTGGACGGCGGCGCGGCCACACCGCTCGGCGCCAACGCGGTGATCTCGTGGGTGGGGCTCGCGCCTGGAGCGCATACGGTCTCGATCGGCGGAGTGGCGGGGAACTGCCGGGTTGCGGGCGACAACCCGCGCGCGGCGGCGGTCAGCGCCGGCGCCACGCTCGCCGTGGTGTTCGGGATCACCTGCGAGGCACTCCCGCCCGCGAGCGGCACGCTCGAGCTCACCACCACCACGACGGGCCGGAATCCCGATCCGGACGGCTACAGCTTCGCCGTGGACGGTGGCACCGCCCAACCGATCGGGCTCAACGCCAGCGCCAGCGTGACCGGCGTGGCCGCGGGCGCGCACGTGGTGCTCCTCGACGGCGTGGCCGCCAACTGCTCGGTTCAGGGGAGCAATCCGCGCAGCGTGTCCGTCACGGCGGGCCGGTCGGCATCGGTCACGTTCAACGTCGCATGTGTGCCCACGACCGGCGGCCTGCAGGTCACCATCAACGGCCTGCCTTCGGGGACCCCCGCCGCCGTCACGGTGGGCGGTCCGAACGGCTTCTCGCAGGCGCTCACCGCGACCCGCACGCTCGACGGACTTGAGCCGGGCTCGTACACCGTGACGGCGGCCCAGGTGGCGAGCGGCAGCGCCACGTATGTGCCGAGTCCGGCGAGCAGGGACGTGTCGGTCGCCGCGGGAGCGACGGCGCGCGCGACCGTGACCTACGCCTCCACCGGAGCCGGCGTCAACCTGCGCATCGACGGCTGGAACCTCACTCAGAGCACACAGTCCGCGGCCGGTGACATTCCGCTGGTGACCAACCGTGACGGGTACATCCGCGTGTTCGTGCTGGCCGACGGGCCCAACACCGCCCGCCCGGCGGTGCGGCTCCGGCTCTTCCGCAGCGGCGCGCTGGTACGCACGCTCGACATTCCGGCCCCGTCGGGCTCCGTGCCGACCGAACGGCCCGACCGCCAGCTCGCCGGCTCGTGGAACGTCAAGATCCCCCGCGAGCTGATCGTGCCGGGACTCCAGGTGCTCGCCGACGTGGACCCCGACAACTCGGTCGCCGAGAGCGACGAGACCGACAACGCGTACCCGCGCTCGGGAACGCCGTTTCAGCCGACCGTCCAGGACGCGCAGATTCTCGGCATCACCTTCGTGCCGGTGCAGCAGGCCAACGGGCTCCGGGGCGACGTCACCGACGCGAACCGCAGCAGCTATCTCGACGTGAGCCGCAGGATGCACCCGCTCTCCGGAGCCGACGGCAGCGTGCACGCCCTGTACAACACCAGCGTCACGCTCGAGTCCGACGACGGGAACGGCGGCTGGCGGACTCTGCTGAGCGAGCTCGACGCGATCCGCGTCGCCGAGGGCACCGACCGGAACTATTTCGGGGTGGTCCAGATCGGCTACGCCAGCGGAATCGCCGGCCTGGGCTACATCGGCGCGCCCACGGCGATCGGCTACGACCGTGGCTTCGATCGCAGCCGGGTTGTCGCCCACGAGCTGGGCCACAACTGGGGCCGGCAGCACGCGCCGTGCGGCAACGCGCCGAACCCCGACCCGTCCTATCCGTACGCCGGCGGACTCATCGGCGTCTACGGGATCGACATGCAGGACGAGCTGCTCAAGCAGCCGGAGCTGCCGGACATCATGGCGTACTGCTCCAGCCCCTGGATCAGCGACTACACGTACCGCGGCGTCCTGCAGTTCCGGCGTGCCGCCGCATCGAGCGCGGCGGTCGCGGCCTTCGCGCCGCCCCAGCGAGCGCTGCTGGTCTGGGGCCGCGTCGTGGATGGCCGCCCGGTACTCGAGCCGGCGTTCGAGGTGGTGACCCGGCCGAGCCTGCCGCACCGGCCGGGCCGGTACACGGTGGAGGCGCTCACGCAGGATGGCGGCAGGGTGTTCGGACTATCGTTCGATCCGCCCGAGGTGGCCGACGCACCCGGCGGCGGGCAAAGCTTCGCCTTCGCGGTCCCGCTCGGACCGGAGGGGGCCTCGCGCATCTCGGCGCTCAGGCTCCGGAGCCCCGTCGGTGCCGCGGCGGCCTCGCGCGTCCTGCCGCCGGCCGGCGCGGCCGTGGCGCCGCCCCCCATCGAAGCGCGGCGGACGTCGCGTGGAGTGGCGATTCACTGGGATGCGACAACGAGCCCAATGGTGCTCGTGCGCGATCCCGATACCGGTGAGGTGCTCTCGTTCGCCCGAGGGGGGAGCGCGGAAGTGCCCACGAGCAAAGCGACCCTCGACCTGATCGTCTCCGATCGGGTGGGGAGCCGCTCCGTCCGGGTGCGCTACTAGATGTCCGCCTGGCGAGTGCCGCGAGCAGGCCGGTGGGTTCCGCAGGGGCGC
>DASUXW010000084.1:0-12057 GCA_036377715.1 Gemmatimonadales bacterium | reverse complement strand
AGGTTCACGAACTGTGTCGCGGAGGCGCCCAGCGACGGCGCCACCGAGCGCGAGATGAGTGCGTCCCGGGTGAGCTTGTTGTAATAGGTGAGCTCGACCGAGAGCCGGTCCTTGAACAGGCCGGCGTCGAGGCCGACCTCGAACTCCCGCGAGCGCTCGGGCTTGAGGTCGAGATTGCCCAGGCTGCCGAACGTCACGCCCGTAGTCCCCACGCCGCCCTTCTTGCCCGAGACCGAGTTGTAGAACCGGATCGCGTCGGTGGTGCCGGGCTGCTGGCCCGAAACGCCGAATGCCGCGCGGAAGCGGAGGGTATTGAGCGCGTCCACGTGGAAGAACGGCTCCTCCGACATGAGCCACGAAACGCTCGCCTTGGGGTACACCGTGGCGTCGAAGTTCTTGCCGAAGGCGCTGTTGTCGTCGAACCGGAGCGCGCCCGTCACGTAGAGGCGCTCTTTCAGATTGATCTCCTCCTCGACATAGCTGCCGATGGAGCGCGACTCGAGCGCGGTATCGCGCGCCTCGGTGGTCTGGGCGCCGTTGATCGTGCCCGAGCCGGCCGGGAGCCCGCGGCCCGAGGCGTAGTTGCCGCGGGTGAGATCGCGGAAGAACTGGCCCCCCACCGACGTGCGCGAGCCCACCGTGGGCGAAAGCTGGAACCGCGCCGACGCGCCGAGGTCGATCGAGGTCTGGGAGATCTGGAACCGGTTGTTGGTCCGCGCGCCGAGCCGGTTGGACTGCGGCCCCGACGGGTAGTCGGCCACCTCGCCGGTGGGGAAGAACTGCACGTCGGTCCGGTTGACCACGTCGTAGCCGATCGTCGCCCGGCTGCTGAGCCAGGGGAGCGGCCGCCAGTTGCCGGTGAACCCGCCGGTGAACCGGTTGGCCGCCTGGGTGGCCTGCTCGGCGAACAGCTCGGCGGGGATGAAGTACCAGCCGCGGTTGAAGTCGGGCAGGTAGCCGCTCGTGGTCCCGCTCCCGTTCACCGTGAGGAAGCTGTTGTCGTTCTCGATGAACCGCGAGTTGCTGGTGAGGAAGCCGAGCGAGGTCTCGATGTCGAAGTTGTCCGACACGTCGGCGCCGATGTTGGCCCGGATGCCGTACTTCTCGAGCGCGTTGGGCCGGCGCTGGTTGTCGGGAAGGCTCCCGCGGGCCGCGACGATCGAGTCCTCCTCGAACTGGGGCAGCCGGAACGGGCCCATCTCGTTCTCGTAGCTGCCCGAGACGAAGTAGGTGACCCGGTCGCCGCCGCCCGACATGTTGGCGCCGTACATCTGCCGGAGCCCCGCCTTGTACGGCCGCGTGGCCGGCTCGTTGAGCGGCTGGAAGCTCTGCACCGAGGTCTGGGTACAGAGCCCGTCGAGCTCGCTCTGGATGCTGCAGAAGCCGTCCCAGCCGTCGGCGATGCCGGCGGGGGTGGTGTCGCGGCCGGCGAAGTTGAGCGGATAGTCGTTGTTGTCGGAGACGGCGCCGACCTCGGAAAAGAGGTTGAACCGTGGCGGGCCCGCGGTGCCGCGCTTGGTGGTGATCCGCACGACGCCGTTCGACGCCTGGATCCCGTATAGCGTCGCCGCGGCCGGCCCCTTCACGATCTCGATGTTCTCGATGTCGTCCGGGTCGATGTCGTTGATGCGCGACGGCCCCGCGCCGAGCCCGGACCCGAACCCACCAATGTCGAGGGTGCTCGAGGTGGAGCCGCTCTCGAGCCGGACCCCGTCGAGGTAGTAGAGCGGCTCGTTGGAGAGCGAGAGGCTGTTGGAGCCGCGGATCCGGATCCGGGTGCCGGTGCCGGTGGTGCCGCTGCTCTTGAGCACCTGGACGCCCGCGGCGCGGCCGGAAATCAGGTTGGTGAACTCCGTGATCGGCGCCTGCTCGGCGATGCGGGCGGCGTCAATGGTGGCGACGGCATTCCCGATCTCGAGCTTGCGCTGCTCGCCGGTCGCGGTGCTCACCACCTCGTCGAGCTGTACCGGGGCCGCGGTCATCGCGAAGTCGAGAGTGACGGTCTGGCCCTCGGCCACGGTGGCGCTCTGCGCGGCCGGGCGGTAGCCCACCCGCAGGACCCGGAGCTGGTAGGTACCCGGGGCCACGTTGCGGAGAGTGAACTTCCCTTCGCGGTTGGTGGTCTCGATCCGGTTGGTGCCCGAGAGGACGACCTGCGCGGCCTCGAGCGGCGTCCCGCCGTCCTGGTCGCTCACCGTGCCGGTGATCGCGCCGGCCTGCGCCGCCGCGACGGAGGGAACAGCCAGCGCCACCGCGGAGAGCACGGCGGTGAGGGCGCTGGTCAATCGCTGACGGATGTCAATTCTCATGACCCCTCTCCTGTGGAGCACGACCTTCCCCGGGATGAGCGGTGTGGCGTTCGGCTGCTTCGATGTGGAGCGGAACCCTGCGGAGCGACGCCTGCCAATGTGCAGCGTCCCCTCGAAGTTGTCAAAAGGGGACCGCGGGGTGCTTGACGTTCCGCGGCGTGCGCCCTATCTAGGAGACGCTCTCCCCGAGAGAACAAGCTCCAATATTACATACGGAGGTCACGTGCTCGAACGTTTCGTTCGACTGATCGCCTGCGCCGCGCTCGCGCTTCCGTTCGCCGCTCGGCTGGAGGCTCAGTCGGCGACGCTGGTGGGGACGGTGAGCGACAGCGCCGGCCAGGGCCTGGCCAACGTTTCCGTCACCGTGGACGGGACCGGGCTCCGCGCGACGACCCGCGCGGAAGGCCACTACGAGCTCCGCGGCGTGCCCACCGGAACCCGCACTGTCCGCGTCCGCCTCATCGGCTATCAGGCCGCGACCGCCGAGGTGGCGCTCGAGCCGGGCGGCACGACCCGACAGGACTTCACCCTCTCGCGCAGCACGGTGCAGCTCGCCCCGATCGACGTGGTGGTCGGCTCGCGCGCGCGGCACACGGCGGCGGAAGAGCTGGCGGTGCCGGTGGACATTTATCCGGCCGAGCAGCTCCAGCAGCAGGGCAGCAAGGAAACGAGCGTCGTGCTCCAGGCGCTCTCGCCCTCGGTCAACTTTCCCCGCCAGAGCGTGACCGACGCGGGCGACGTCGTCCGCCCCTTTACCCTCCGCGGGCTGAGTCCCGATCACACCCTGGTACTGGTGAACGGCTGGCGCCGGCACCAGACGGCGCTGGTCAACAACTTCACCTACGGGATGGGCGCGGGCTCGAGCGGCGTGGACCTGAACGCGATCCCGTCCAGCGCGCTCGACCGGATCGAGGTCCTGCGTGACGGCGCCGCGGCGCAGTACGGCTCGGACGCGATCGCGGGGGTGGTGAATCTGGTGCTGAAGGACGGCGCGTTCACTCCCTTCGTCAACGCCGACGTGGGCCGCTACACCACCGACGACTATCCCGACGACGGCACCACCGTGAACGCGAGCGGCGGGTGGGGGATTCCGGTGGGCGGCGGCTCGCTCGGGCTGTTCGGCGAGTTCCACGACCGCCAGCCCACCAACCGCGCCTGGGCCGATCCGTTCGAGAGCGCCGGGACCGGCGTGGAAGACGAGGTGAATGACCAGGGGCAGGTGGTCCACAAGAACAACCCGGTGCCGCAGCCCAATCACCACTGGGGCGACGGGCTCGAGCGCGACGCGATGGCGTGGGGCAACTTCCGGCTGCCGGTGAACCAGACCGGGAGCAGCGAGATCTACAGCTTCGGCGGGTACAGCCATCGCAAGGGCATCGGCAACCCGTATCGCCGGTATGCGGGCAGCGCGCGAAGCTGGGACCAGCTCTATCCGCTCGGCTTCCTTCCCACCATCGGCGGCCTGGTCACCGACTACTCGGCGGCGGGCGGGGTACGCGGCGTCGTTTCCGGATGGAACTACGACGTGGGCGCGGAGTTCGGGCATAACGACTTCGAGTATGAGATCGGCAACACCCTGAACGCCTCGCTGGGCCCGTGCCTCGACGTGCCCTGTGCGCCGGGCGCCGACGGGGTGCTCGGCACCGCCGACGATCCCGGGATTCCCAACCAGCTCTCGTTCTTCGCCGGCAAGGTGCTCCGCGAGGAGTTCATCACCGCGGTCAACATCGCGAAGCCGGTCGAGCTCGGCCTGCGCAATCCGGTCAACCTGGCGTTCGGCGCCGCGTTCCGGCGGGAGCGCTACGCGGTGAGCCCGGGCGAACTCGCGTCGTACATCAACGGCGGCATGATCGGGCAGAACGACACGCTGCCCGCACCGAGCGGCTCGCAGTCGTTTCCCGGCTTCGCGCCGGGCGACGCCACCAACCGGCACCGGAACAACTTCGGGCTCTACGCCGATGCCGAGTCGCAGCTCTCCGAGAAGGTCCTGGCCGACGTGGCCGCGCGGTTCGAGAACTACAACGACTTCGGCTCGCGGGTGAGCGGGAAGGCGTCGGTGCGCTACCAGCCGTCGCAGCGGGTGACGCTGCGCGCCGCCGCGAGCACCAGCTTCCGCGCCCCGGGCCTGAGCCAGGTGGCGTTCAGCAAGGTGGTGACCAACGTCATCGCGGGCGAGTTCATCGACGTCGGCCTGTTTCCGGCGGACAATCCCGCGGCCCAGGCGCTCGGCGCCAAGCCGCTGGAGGAGGAGACGGCCTACAACCTGAGCGCGGGCGTGGTGGTGACGCCGGTGAACAATCTCACGATCACCGCCGACTACTTCCATATCCGGATCAACAACCAGATCCTGCTCGGCGCCACCTTCGACGACGACGCCACGGTGAACATCCTCACCGCCGCCGGCTTCGGGAACATCGGCGGGGTGCAGTACTTCACCAACGGCCTCGATACCCGTACCCAGGGCGTGGACATCACGGCGGGCTACCAGGTGCCGACCGGCGCCGGCGCGACGCTCGACTTGAGCGCGGGCTTCAACTACACCCGCAACAAGATCATCCACGTGGACCCGCTGCCGCAGGTGCTGCAGGACGCGGGCTCGACCGAGCCGGGGCTGCTCGACTCGGTGACCGCGATCGGCATCCAGGACGAGCGGCCCGACTGGCGCGGCACCCTGCAGGCCAACTACACCGTCGGGCGGTTCAGCACGCTGGGACGGTTCTCCTACTACGGCGGGTTCTCCTCGGCCCAGCCCGGCTTCTGCGATCTGTGCCGCGAGAACTACGGCGGCAAGGGCCTGTTCGACGCCGAGATCGGGTACCAGTTCAACCTGGTGAAGCTGGCCGTCGGCGCGAGGAACCTGTTCGACACCTATCCCGACCAGCCGAGCTCGCCGGTGGTGGTGGACGACGCCGGCGATACGTCGAAGGACTTCAACGACAACTTCGGCACGTTCCCGTGGGCGGCGGCGTCGCCGTTCGGGTACAACGGGCGCTTTGTGTATGCGCGGACGGAGATACTGCTGGGGCGGTGAACAGTGAACGGTGAACGGGGAACGGGAGAAGCACACCGACTCATTCCGGTGTGCTGTTCCCGCTGACCGATCACCGCATGCCGCTCACCGCATGCCGTTCACCGTTCACCGTTCACCGTTCACCGTTCACCGTTCACCGCTCATGACCTACGATCTCATCATCATCGGCGCCGGTCATAACGCTCTGGTCACGGCCGCTTACGCCGCCCGCGCCGGGCTCAAGCCGCTCGTGCTCGAACGCCGGGACGTGCTCGGCGGCGCGTGTGTGACCGAGGAGGTCTGGCCCGGCTGCAAGGTGTCCACCGGCGCCTACGTCAACAGCCTGCTCCGACCCGAGATCATCCGCGACCTCGAGCTCAAGCGGCACGGGTTCGAGATGTTGCCGCGGAGCCCGTCGTCGTTCACGCCGTTTCCGGACGGGCGGTCGTTGATGCTGGGGCCCGACAAGGCGATGACGCACCGCGAGATCTCGAAGTTCTCGCGGAAGGATGCCGACGCACTGCCCAGGTACGAGGCGATGCTCGAGCGGGTGGCCGACTTCCTCGAGCCGACGCTCACGATGACGCCGCCCAACCCGTGGTCGTTCCGGCCGGCGAACCTGGTGCAGCTCGCGAAGCTGGGGCTCGGCTTCGTCAAGCTCGGCACCGACGGGCAGAAGGCGGTGGAGATCCTGACCGGCGCGGCCACGCCGATCCTCGATCGCTGGTTCGAGTCGGAGCAGCTCAAGGTCACCCTCGCCACCGACGCCATCATCGGGGCCATGGCCTCGCCCTCGATGCCGGGGACGGCGTACGTGCTGTTCCACCACGTGATGGGCGAGTGCGACGGGGCGCGCGGGGTGTGGGGCTACGTGCGCGGCGGGATGGGCGGGATCAGCAACGCCATCGCGGCCGCCGCGCGGGAGAAGGGCGCGGAGATCCGGACCAACGCGGAAGTGGAGCGGATCCTGGTGAAGGACGGGGCGGTGCAGGGGGTGGTGCTCGCGGATGGGACCGAGATCCGGGCGCCGCGGGTGGCGTCGGGCGCCGACGCGCACGTCACCTTCCTCGGCCTCATGGACGAGAAGGACCTCCCCGCCGACTTCGTGCAGGCGGTACGCAACATCGACTACGCCAGCGCGAGCTGCAAGATCAACCTGCTCCTGAGCGAGCTGCCCGACTTCAGCAGCGTGCCGGGCACCACGCCGGGACCGCAGCACCGCGGCACCATTCACATCTCGCCCACGATGGAGTACATCGAGCGGGCCTATGATGGCGCCAAGTACGGCCGCCCGTCCGAGCGGCCGATCATCGAGGCCACCATCCCCTCGGTGCTGGACGACACCCTGGCGCCGCCGGGGCAGTACGTCATGTCCATGTTCACCCAGTACTTCCCCTACAAGCTCGCGCCCGGACTCTCGCTCGAAGCGGAGAAGGAGAAGTATGCCGACCGCTGCTTCGATCTGATGAACGAGTTCGCGCCCAACTTCAAGCGCGCTGTCATCGCGCGGCAGGTGCTCTCGCCGGCCGATCTCGAACAGCGCTTCGGCCTGACCGGCGGGAACATCATGCAGGGCGTGATGAGCCTGAGCAGCCTCTCCTTCATGCGCCCCGTGCCCGGCTACGCCGACTACCGCACCCCCATCAAGGGCCTCTACCTGTGCGGCGCCGCCACCCACCCCGGCGGCGGCGTGATGGGCGCCTGCGGTTACAACGCGGCGCGCGAAATCGTTCGCGACGCTCGGTAGGGTTGTTCACCACGGAAGCACGGAAGGCACGGAAGCGACACGGAAGGGTTCGGGTCTGAGAAGGCTCCTCGAACCCGGATAACAACAAACAATTGTTGTGGGCTCCGCTCACGGGGCTGCTCCGGCACCCGACAATCACCCTCTTCCGTGTCGCTTCCGTGCCTTCCGTGCTTCCGTGGTGAATTCGCGGAGGTCCTCGCGACGGAGTAGCTTGGGTGATGTCCTCGACGGAGGCACGATGAGCGAGCATCGGATGTCGATCGAGGAGGCGCTGGCGAAGCTGTCCGGGCCGATGCGGGAGCGGTTCGTGGAGCTGTTCCGGCACGGAACGCTCAGCATCGAGCTGTACGCGCCGCGCGGGCACGACCCGCAGACGCCCCACACGCGGGACGAGGTGTACGTGGTGGTGAAGGGGAGCGGCAACTTCCGGAACGGGGGCGAGGTCCACCCCTTCGTCCCGGGCGACCTCCTCTTCGTGCCCGCGGGCGTCGAGCACCGGTTCGAGGACTTCACCGACGATCTCACCGTCTGGGTCATGTTCTACGGCCCCGAGGGCGGCGAGCGGCGGAAGTGAGCGGTCTCGAGCGCACGCTGCCGCGGGAGGCGTACCTGTCGCCCGAAGCGTTTGCCGCAGAGCGGGAGCGGATCTTCTGGCGCGAGTGGTTCTGCGTGGGCCGGGAGGAGGAGCTCCCCTCGCCCGGCGACTACGTGGTGAAGGACGTGGCGGGCGAGAGCATCCTGCTCGTGCGCACGCGCGACGGCTCGCTCGCCGGCCACTACAACGTCTGCCGCCACCGCGGCTCCCAGCTCGTCCCCGACTGCCGGGCAGGGCATTTCACGGGCGGGATCCGCTGCCCCTACCACTCCTGGACCTACACTCTCGAGGGCGAGCTCCGCACCGCACCGTTTCTTGACGAGGGCGACGGGATCGAGCGGCGCGAGCTGCACCTGCACCCGGTCGGCGTCGAGAGCTGGGGCGGGTTCGTGTTCGTGAAGCTGACACCGGGCGAGGGCCCCGGCCTGCTCACGCAGCTCGGCGGCGTGCCGGAGCGGCTCCGGCGCTATCCGCTGGAGGAGCTCAGGGTGGGGCGCCGGATCGTCTACGAGATCGGCGCCAACTGGAAGGTGATGCTCGAGAACTACAACGAGTGCTACCACTGCGGCCCCGTGCACCCGGAGCTCTGCCGTCTGGTCCCCGCCTTCCGCGAGCGCGGCGGCTCCGACCTCGACTGGGAGCGGGGCATCCCTCATCGGGACGGCGCCTGGACCTTCACGCAGAGCGGCACCACCGCTCGCGCGCCGTTCGACGGCCTGGACGAGGACGAGCGCGTCCGCCACAAGGGCGAGCTGATCTACCCCAACTTCCTGCTGAGCCTCTCCGCCGAGCACGTCGCCGCGTTCCTGCTGTTCCCGCACGGGCCCGACCGCACCACCATCGTCAACGAGTTCCTCTTCCATCCCGCCGAGATGCAGAAGCCCGGGTTCGACCCGAGCGATGCGGCCGAGTTCTGGGACCTCGTCAACCGCCAGGACTGGGCGATCTGCGAATCCGTGCAGCGCGGGATGTCGTCACGCGTCTTCCGCCACGGGTACTACGCGCCGATGGAGAGCTGGAGTCTGGATATCCGGCGCTATATCTCGGATCGGCTGGGATCGGGGTGACGGCAGATCCACCACGGAAACACGGAGGGCACGGAAGGTACACGGAAGGGACACCGGACGGATCGGTGAGCGGAGCCCACACCGACAAGTTTGTTGTTGTCCGGGTCCAGGGAACCCTCCGGGAAGCGGAGACCTTCCGTGTCACCTCCGTGCCTTCCGTGCTTCCGTGGTGCCCCGCACCATGCCATCACGGTGAGACCGAGGTAACCGATGCGACGTGACTTCGAATATGTGGTCCTGGGCCTCGGCGGCTGGGGCAGTGCGGCAGCGTACTGGCTGTCGCGGCGGGCGGGGAAGGAGGTGCTCGGGCTCGAGCAGTTCGAGCTGGGGCACGTGCGGGGGGAGTCGCAGGACCACTCGCGGATCATCCGGCTCTCGTATCACACGGCGGAGTACGTGGAGCTCGCGAAGCACGCGTACCAGGCGTGGGCGGAGGTGGAACGGGACTCGGGCGAGCGGCTGGTGCTCAGGACGGGCGGCCTCGACTTCGCGCCCAGGGAGAGCGCCATCCCGCTCACCAATTACAGCGGGAGCATGGACGCGGCCGGGGTCCCCTACGAGCACCTCGACGGCGCGGAGATCCGGCGGCGCTGGCCCCAGTTTACCGTGGGCGACGAGATCCACGGGCTGTACCAGCCGGAGAGCGGGATCGCGATGGCAGCCCGCGGCAACGCCACGCACATGCGGATGGCGCGGGAGCACGGCGCCACCCTGCGCGACCGGGCGCCGGTGGAGCGGCTCAGGTCCGTGGACGGCGAAGTGGAAGTGGTGGCCGGCGGGACCGCGTACCGCTGCCGGAAGCTGGTGATCGCGGCCGGCGCCTGGTCCAACGCGGCGCTGACCCACTTCGGGATGCACCTGCCGCTGCGCGTCACGAAGGAGCAGGTCACCTACTTCGCGACGCCGCACCAGGATGATTTCCAGCCCGGCCGCTTCCCGATCTGGATCTGGATGGACGATCCCTGCTTCTACGGGTTTCCGATCTTCGGGGAGAAGGGCACCAAGGCGGGGCAGGATGCGGGCGGCGAAGAGGTCACGGCCGAAACCCGCGATTTCGAGCCCGACCGCGCGGCGCTCCAGAGGACGATCGCCTTTCTGGAGCAGTACATCCCGCGCTCACTGGGCCCGATCATCTACACCAAGACCTGCCTGTACACGCTCACGCCCGACCGGGACTTCGTCATAGACAGGCTGCCCGACCATCCTCAGGTGGTCGTGGGCATCGGCGGCGGTCATGGCTACAAGTTTGCCTCCCTGATCGGCCGAATCCTCTCCGAGCTGGCCCTCGACGGCCGAACCGACCGCAACATCGAGCCCTTCCGGATCGACCGAGCCATCCTCCAACTTCGGAATCCGCCTGTCAATTACATGGTCTAGGGTTCCGGGAAGGCACCGAGCATGTCCGGGTCCACGGCTCCGGCCGGAAGGCGATGCTCGCGCCGGGCGCCACAGTCGCCGCCCGCATGCGTGGAGCGGCTACTACGGGTGAGATGATTGGCGGCGACTGACGCGCCCTCTGCGAGCATCGCCCCCGGCCTGCGCCCCACACCTCGCTCCCACCGCCCCGCTCACCGCTCACCGCTCACCGCAGTCACCGCTCACCGTTCACGCTTTAAGCTCCTGAGCACCTCCCGATCAAACTGCACCGACAAGCTCTCCCGCTTGCTGTACGGCCCTGGCCGGTACGCCCGCGACTGCACGCCGAGCTGGCTCTGCTCGCAGATGTGCCAGTCCTGCTTGTTGGTCATGTCCCAGAAGGCCACGCCGTCGTCGGGGTTGAAGGTGGGGTCGCCGAGGGTGGCGGGATGGAAGAGCCAGGAGCACGAGATCAGGGTGCGATCGGTCCCCTGCGGCCAGAGGGTGTGGAACATCACGTAGTCGGGGTGCAGGCTCAGCAGCATGTTGGGGAAGATCGCGTAGTAGTACACGCGGTTCATGTCTTCCGCCGGCAGATCGCCCACGGGGACGCCGCAGGCGCGGCCGCTCATGGTCATGCTCTCGGCGCCGCGCGTCATCACCATGAAGCCACCGGTGAACGGGCCTTCGTGCAGGTCGTTTTCGCCGCTCGTGGGCGGGGTGAGCTTGGAGAGGGCCGGGTGGACAGGGCCGCAGTGGTAGCACTCGGAGTAGTTCTGGAACAGGAGCTTCCAGTTGGAACGCACGTCGTACTCGATGGTGCGCGCGACCTTCAGATTGGGGAGGTTGAACCGGGTGAACCGGCCCACGAGCGGGGCCCAGGCCTGCTCGAACGGCTCCGGCTCGTCGGCCAGGTTGATGAAGAGGAAGCCCTCCCACGCGGCCACGGGCACGGCGAAGAGGGGCCAGTCGGCCTTGTCGAACTGCTCGATTTCGCTGGCCGACGGGGCGCCGAGGAGCCGGCCGTCGAGCGCGTAGGTCCAGGCGTGGTAGGGACATTGGATGGTCCCGTCGAGCTGTCCCGTGGGCGCTTCGCAGAGCCGGGTGCCGCGGTGGCGGCAGACGTTGTAGAAAACCCGCGCGCGCCCCTCGTTGTCCCGGAGCACGATGATGCTCTCCTTCCCGATCTGCTGCAGGAAGTAGTCGCCGGGATTGGGCATGCGGTCCTCGCGGCCCACGCACAGCCAGCGCCCCATGAAAATGTGTTCCATCTCATCGCCGAAGATTTCGGGCGACGTATAGAATTCGCGGGGCAGGGTGCGGGCGCCGTCGACCGAGATCTCGGTGGTCTTGAGGAAGGTGGCCACGTGCAGGTCTCCGAAGGGTTTCGGGGAATATGGCACCCCCCCAGTGCCGCCACCAGAGAGGAGAGATACCATGCGTGCTACGCCGAAGAGAGTGAGCCGGTGGGCCGTGCTGCTCGCCTTCGTGCTGCCGTCCACCGCCTGCGTCGCCGCCGCGGCGGCCGGAGCGGCCGGGGCGGTCTACGCCACGACCCGCGGGGTGGAGTCGCTGGTCAGCGCCCCCGTGGACCAGATCGCAACCCGGGTTCCGCCGGTGATGGACAAGCTGGAGATCGTGCAGACGGGGAAGAGCACCGAGGACACCGGCGCCAAGCGCGAGTTCAAGGGGACCCACGGCGATCTCGACGTCTCCATCCAGCTCGAGCAGCAGGACTCGGCGATGACCAAGGTCGAGGTCTCGGCGCGGAAGAACGTCGCCGAGTGGGACAAGGACTTCGCCCGCAAGGTGCTGGAGGAGATCCTGCAGCAGCGGTGAGGCGTTGTTTACCACGGAAGCGCTGTTCACCACGGAAGCACGGAAGGCACGGAGGTGACACGGAAGGATTCGGGTTCGGACGGGCTCCTCGGCCCCGGACAACAACCAACATGTTGTTGTGGGCTCCGCGCCCC
>DASUXW010000083.1:0-2721 GCA_036377715.1 Gemmatimonadales bacterium | reverse complement strand
CTCATCCTCGCGGTCGCGGCACGAGGCGCGGAGCCGGAGGGCGACCTGCTGGAGCAGGTGGTCGCCCGCGTCGTGACCCAGGCTGTCGTTGACCCGACTGAAGTGGTCGAGGTCGATGAAGAAGGCCCCCACGAGCTTCCCGGTTCGGCGGGCGTTCTCCAGCGCCTGGCTCAGCCGTTCCTTGTAGGACAGACGGTTGGGCAGACCGGTCAGACTGTCGTAATACGCCAGCGACCGCACCTGCTCCAGCATCTGGGCGTTTACCAGCGCGACCGCCACCTGATCGGCGAGGCGGCGGAGCTGCAGCCGCTCCTCTTCGCCCACCAGGTCGCCGGTGCGATCACCCACAGTCAGGAGTCCCACGAGCTGTTCGCGGAACCGGAGCGGCAGCAGGTACACGATGCGCGCGCCCAGCCGGACGATCGGGTCGAGGTACGCCGGCAGGTCCTCGGACACCTCGAGCCGCAGGACATCGGGGCCGTCGAGCAGGTCCTGCACGTCCTCGGAGCGAAGCTCCACCCGGGCCGTGTGGCGGACATCATCGCAGTAGTCGTATACCACGCCCATCAGCGACTTCCCGCCGTCCGGCGAGCCCAGCGTCACGCCCACGAGGTGGCAGGGAAAGACGTCGCGGGTGCGGGCGAGGAGCGTGTCCACGATTGAGGAGACGTCGGTGGCCGAGAGCACCGCCCGGTCGAGCTCGGCCGCCGTCGAGAGCGCCTGGAACTGCCGGCCAAGCTGCACCGCCATGGCGTTGAACGAGGCGGCGAGCTCCTCGAACTCGTCGCGGCTCGCGACGGACACCCGGCTGCCGAAATCGCGCTGCGCGATGCGCCGGGTGCCCTGCTGCAGCTCGGCGAGCGGCACCAGGCTGCGGCGGATCTGGCTGCCGCTCAGCAGCAGCACGCACACGGCCGCGATCACCACCACCCAGAGAAAGATCCGGGAGAACTGCACCACCGGCCCGAGTACTTCGCTCTCTGCCTCGCTCAGGACGAGCTTCCAGTTGGGCGCGGCGAACACCTCGTCGAGCAGGATCGGCGCGGAGGAGGAGACGAACGGCGCGTCACCGGCGGAATCGGCCGGCACCGGCGGCTCGGCGATGGGCGCCGCCTCCCGAATCGGGTCGGCCAGCGCGACGAGCTCTGCCTGGGTCGAGCGGAAGAGCACGTGCCCGGAGTCGTCCACCACCGACGCGACCGTCGTGGGCGACGGCATCCCGGCGGCCAGGGTGGCCCAGAGGAACTCGGGCCGCACCTCGCCCACCAGAGTGCCATGAACGCCGGGCCGCTGCAGCCGCCGGAGGATGTACGTTTGCGGCGAGCGGGGGTTGCCGTGCTCGCTCAGGATCACGGGGAGGCCGAGCCGCAGGTTCTCCTGCTCGGCCGCGCTCACGACCGGCAGGTGCTCGAGTCGGCCGAAGACCGGGAGCCGCCGGCCGTCGTCGCTCACGAACTCGAGCGCGGCGAACCGCTGGCCCGCCAGCAGGTCGAGGCCCTCCGTACGGTGGGCGCTCCGGAGCGCGACCACCGCGCCGGCGGGAACACTCCGGAGCGTCGCGTCGAGCAGAAGCAGTCGCTCGTAGATCGCGAGTCCCAGTGCCTGGTTGGCCTGCTGCAGGCGGTGCTCGGCCTGGCTTCGGAGCTCGCTGGTCACATGAGCGTAGGAAACGGCGGCGACAGCGGCGATGGGAAGGAGCGCACACCCGACGAACAGCAGGAACAGGCGGCGGCCAAATCGGGTCTGGAGCGGGGCCGGCGCCAGGGTCACTCGATCGCCTCGTCAGCCAGGGAGAAGGAAGACGGACATCTGCCGATCGCGCAATGATTTGCGCGGTGGCGGCGGGTCTGTGGATCGAGCAAGGCCTATGCCCCGCGAGCCCTGCGGGGAAGCGGTTGAGGGACAGTGGGTTGGGCGCGGGCTCGGGGGGTCGGCGGAACCCGGGGCCCGGCATTTCGCCGGGCGGGCGGGGGGTCTAGGCTGCGGCGGGCCGGGCGCGCAGGCCGGTGATCAGGTCGCGCAGGGCGACGAGTACGCGCTCATCACCCTCACGCAGCAGCGCGGCCAGGATGTGCTTGCACACTCGGTCGCGCCAGAGGTGGTCGCCGCAGTCGCAGCGGGGATGGCTGGTGGTGTACAGGTCCACCCAGTGGATCTGCGCGCCGCCGGTGATTCGGTAGCGGCCGGGCGCGACCCGGGCGGCATGGAGGTGGAGAGAGCGCTCGAGCCGCTCGGCGGTGACGCCGCCGGCAGCCTCGAAGTCGATCGCAGGCTCGGGCATGGAGGTCCTCGGCACGGGAAAACGTGAACCCCAAATATACCCCGAATCCAGGCCGGGCTCCAGCGCCAACCTGATCGATAAGCTAAGTTCCCGCAGCCACTTGCGTCCCTGCTTCCGACCGGTCCAGCGCGTCCCGAAGCCGCCGCACGCGCTCCGCGTCTACCCGGCCTCCCCTCCCTCCGTTGCAGGCCGCGCCCCGCACCCCCACGACATCCGGGCCGAGAACGGCGGCACCGCGGACGCAACCGTGATCGAGCGAGCCGGCCAAGGCCACCAGTAGTCCGTGCGCACGGCAGCGATCGATCCACGCGCGGAGCGCCGGCACGGAGACGTGATCGAACAGCGTGCGACCATCCTTGTCCCGGGTATCCAGCAGCACGCCGTGGGCGCCCGCCTCCGCCGCCAGGCGGACCGCGACCTCGCGCGCGGGCGCGGTTGCC
>DASUXW010000082.1:0-5446 GCA_036377715.1 Gemmatimonadales bacterium | reverse complement strand
CCGAGCAGCGGGGCCGAGACCGACCGGGCCATCATGCCGAGCAGGAGGATGCTCGCGGTCCCGAGCGCGAGCAGCACGACAGCCGCCACGATCCCGTACTGAAGCAGCCGCCGCCAGAGGGGCGGCACCTCCATCTGCAGGCTGAGCCAGCCGGCCAGCCGGCCGTCCACTTCGATCCGATCCACCAGCACCAGACGCCCCGGGAGAAATCGCGCGCCCGATTGGAGTGCTGCGGGCGGTGGGCCACCCCGGACGGCGTAGCGCGCCAGAATGGTGCCGTCGGCACGGAACAAGGTGGCGGCAAGGACGTCGGGGCGGTTGGAGAGCGTGCGGAGGTTCTCGGCGGCCGCGGTGGTGTCGTTGAACTGGAGCGCCGGGACGCTGTTCACCCGCATGAGGGCCGCCTGCGCCTCGGCATCGCGCAGGAGTCGGGGACGCACGGTGGTCTGCTCGTAGGCCACCACGGCGATCCCCGACAGCAGCAGTGCAAGCACGGCCGCGACCACGATGAGCAGCGCGACCTTCTGTCGGATCGGCCGGTTCCGGATCCACCGGTTCATCGGGGCGCCTCGGGCCCCTCGGTCACGCGCGTGGCGAGCGCGAGCACGCGGGAGCTGATCTGCAGGCCCGCGCGCCGGACCGCGGTGGCGTCGATCTCGAACCGCAGCGTCTGGTTCACCGTCACGAACGCGATCATGCCGCCGCGCTGCAGGAAGTCGGGCCCGTCGCCCACCGTCAGCGTGGCGGAACGGCGGAGCGCCTGCAGCCAGGCCCGCGCCTCACGCGGCCGGGAGGGCAGGAACGCAACGTGGCAGTCGGCTGCCTGTGAGGGCTCATCGGGCTCGAGCACCCGCACGAGGCGGCCGCGTGAGCGCTGGCCCGCCACCGCCTGCCGCACGATCTCGCCGAAGTCTCCCTCGCCCAGCACGCAGAGGTTCACCGGCGCGTCGGGCGCATCGAACGCATTCGCGGGCCAATCCACGTATCGGGTGAAGTTGAACAGGTAGGCGGCCTTGACCTCCTGCTCCGAGGCGGGCGGCGCCGCCTGCGCCCGGAGCTCCCGTCCGGTCAGGGCCATGCAGCCGAGGGCCAGGAGTGAGCGCGCGAGGGGAAGCGGGCGGGCCCACCGGGTCAGAAGCGCCATTCGAGCTGCAACTCTCCCCGCCGCTGGATCTCGAGCTGCGGCTGATCCCTGAATTCCTGGTGCCGATCGTGCAGCAGGTCGCGGCCGACCAGCGCCAGCGTGAGTCCAGGACGCGCGTTCCAGCCGAGCCGGGCGTCCGCCTCGACGTACCCCGGGATGTGGGGGTCGGACAGCTCGCTCACGTAGCGCGTCGCGAGATCCAGCTCGAGGCCGCGGGGAAGGCTCAGTGACGACCGCAGGGAAGCCTGGTGCTTGGGGTTGTCGCCGGCGTTGACGTTGGGGAAGCTGCCGGGCGGGGCATCGTCGGTGGGCTCGACCGCCATCTTGAGCAGGGTGTAGCTCCCCGTGAGCCGGAGCTCGGTGGCCGGCTGCCAGGTGACCGCGAGCGTGCCGCCGTACGAGTGCCCCCGGGCGTCGTTGTCCACCCGAAGCTCCTGGATCACGGTCCCGTTCTCCACGAAGGGCGGCAGCGGGGTGATCGATCGGATCCGGTCGTACCAGCCGTAATAGATCGAGAGGTCCGTCGTGACCGTGGGGTGGAGGAGGGTGCGGTAGCCGCCCTCCAGCGAGACCAGCTCCTCCGATTCGAAGTCTTCGTTGCCGATGGCGCGGATGACGGTGCGCGGGGTGGTCGGCAGAATCTGGCTGATGACTCGCACGTCCACGTCGAGACGCGAGGGCACTCGCACCGCGCGCGACACCGCGGACCACAGGGTATGCCGGGGGCTCGGGACCCAGAGCACCCGCACGTTGGGCTGCAGCTCGAACCCGGACAGCTCGTTGTGCTCGAGCTTGGTGCCCAGCGTGAGATACCACCGGTTGGCTGCGAGCTCGATCTCGTCCTGGGCGAAGCCGGTGAACAGGTGGGTGGTCCGCGCCGGCGGCTCCAGGGCGACGCCGAAGCTCCCACCGACCGTATCGTGGTTGATCCGGTAGCCGACACCCCACACGAGGTCGTGCCGCCGCCCGATCGGCACCCGGTGCTGCAGGTCGATGTCGGCGATGTCCACTGCGAGCCGGCCGTACGAGCTGGGGAGCTTCCGGATCGAGCGGTCGTAGTAGGCCTGGACCTGGAGCTCCGAGGCCTCGCCGAGGCGCCGGGACCAGCGCGCGAGCAGGTTGCCGCCGCTCGCGTCGAGCTCGTCCTGCACCTGTGCGCTGAATGGCGGGTCGGGCAGCACCTGGCGCACGTTCGCGCCGCCGGACCCGGTATACAGGTCGCCTTCGAAGGTCAGGTGGTCGCGCGCGCTCGCATCGACGTCGGCCCGGAATCCGCCCTGACCCTGCTGCCAGTTGTCCTCGGCGGGCTCGCCGTCGGCGAAGCGGGCCGGCGCGCGGTCGAGGAAGCTGCCATATACCCTGAGCGCTCCGGTCGCCCCGAGGCTGGTGCCGTAATGGGCGTTGGCGTTCACGTGTTCCGAGGTTCCTGCATGCACCGCGACCAGTCGGCTGCGGGTATCGGCGGCCGAACGGGTGATCACGCTGATGACCCCGTTCACCGCGTTCGAGCCCCAGACGGTGGCGCCCGGGCCGAGGATGACCTCGATCCGGTCCACGTCCTCCATCACCACGTGCTGCACGTCCCAGAAGGTGCCCGCGAAGATCGGCGAGTAGACGGCACGGCCATCCACCAGCACCAGCAGCTTGTCGGGCGATTGGGCCGCGAACCCGCGCGAGGTAATGGACCAGTCGCGGGCGCCGACCCGCGCGACCTGGAGCCCGGGAACGAGCCGGAGCGCCTCCTCGATCGAGCTCGCGCCCGATCGGCGGATATCCTCGCGGGTGATGACGAAGACGGCGGCGGTGGCGCGGGAGGCAGGCTCGGGCCGACGCGACACGGAAGTAATGCGGATCCGGCCGAGCGCTTCGATGTCCAGATCGGTCAGATCGGGAGGCTTGCCCGCGGGCTGCTGCGCCGCGGCGAGAGCGGTAAAGGCAGGAAAGAGGAGGCTCAGGGCCCCCGCCCGCCTCAACACACCTCGAGCAGGGCTGCGACCTGCCGGACCAACTCGTCGGCGTCGAACGGTTTGCGGAGGAAGGCCTCGGGCGAGCTCGACTGGCGCCCACCATGGGTCAGCTCTACGTCATATCCCGAGATGTAGAGCACCGGGAGACCCGGCCAGCGCTCGCGGAGGCGGCGCCCCAGCTCCCAGCCGTCCATGACAGGCATGCGGACGTCGGTGACGACGAGCGCGAACTCGCCCGAGCTGCGCGACGCGAGCTTGAGCGCGTCCTGTCCGTGCCGGGCGCAGCGCACGTCGTAGCCCTGCTCGGCGAGCAGGCGCTCGATGAGACCGCGGACCATCGGGTCGTCCTCGGCGACGAGGACACGGCGGCGGACCGGTGCCGGGACCGGCCTCGGATCCGGCGAGGGATCGGGGTGCCAGGCTTCGTAAGTGCCCGGCGACTCGTCGGTCAGGAGGAGGAGGTCTGGAATAGGACGGCTCCAGGGTCGTGCAGTGCGGGCATCGAGGGAATGAAGGGATGTTACGATTCCCGCATGTAGTGTCAACCCTCCCGCCGCACCTCTGCCGCCGTTTTGTCGTCCCTGAGCCCCAGATAACGCGGGTGCCGCAGCAGCCCGGCCGGCGTCCACTCCCCAAAGCCGATTTCGACCACCAGCTTCGGGGTGACCCACTGCACCGCGCCGGCGGGCGAGGGCCCCGGCGCGAACGGCGAGGTTCGGCGGTGGAGCGGCACCAGCTTCCGGTGGAGCAGCTCGAGCGCGTGGCGGTCGTAGCCGGTGCCCACCTTGCCCGCGTAGCGGAGCTGGCCATGCTCGTAGTAGCCCACCAGCAGGGCGCCGATTAGCTCGCGCGAGCCCTTGGGATCGGTGTACCCGCCCACCACGAACTCCTGCTGGTGCACGCACTTGATCTTGAGCCAGTCGGCCGTGCGGGCGCTCACATACCGGCTTTCCGCTCGCTTGGCGATGATCCCCTCCGCCCCCTTGGCGCACGCCTCGCGGAACATCGCGGCGGAGCCGCTGGTGCGGAACGGCGTGAACCGGATCGGGTCGTCGTACCAGACGATGTCGCGCAGCACCGCCTTCCGGTCCACCAGTGGGAGGCCGGTGAGGTCGATCCCCTCGTAGAACATGCAGTCGAACAGGTACAGCTCGACCGGCACGCCGCTCCCCCGCGCGCGGGTCTCGTCGCGAAGCTGCATCCGCCGCTGGAGCCGGGAGAAGCTGCTCTGGCCGGTCTCGGGATCCACGGCCACCACCTCGCCGTCGAGCACCGCGTCGCCGCGGACGGCGAACGAGAGCGAATCGACCAGCTCCGGGTAGGCGCCGTCGAGCGGCTTCCGGTTGCGGGAGAAGAGCCGGACGTTGCCGCCGCTGGCATACACCAGCACACGCACGCCGTCGAGCTTGGGCTCGTAAATCCACTCGCCCGCACGCGGCGGCGCGTCCGCCAGCGTGGCGAGCATCGGCGGGATCCACCCGGGCTGCGCCCGGTACCGGAGCCGCGCGTTGGCGGTGCGGGAGAGCGCATCCAGCCGCCGGTTCATCCCGCGCTCCCCGCGCTCCCCGCGCTCAGCACCTCGGCCAGGTCCTGGCGCGCGTCCAGCATCCCGGCCCACGCGTCGCCCTCGGCCTCGAGCCGGTCGGGGACGGTGTGCAGCGTGAAGTCGGTCGGGTAGACCGATTCCAGCTCGTCCCATGAGATCGGCATCGACACGGTGGCGGCCGGGTGGCGCCGCGGCGAGTACGGCACCGCGAGCGACTTCCCTCGGCTGTTCTGGTTGTAATCGAAGAAGATTTTCCCGGTGCGGCGGCGCACTGCCCACTCGATGGTCACCTCCCTGGGCCGCTCCTGCCGCACGTGCCGCGCGATGGTCTCCGCCACGCCGCGGGCCGCGTCGAAGTCGAGGTCGCGCACGATCGGGAGATAGAGGTGGAGCCCGGTGCGGCCCGACGTCTTGATGAAGGTGACGAGGCCCAGCCCCTCCAGGATCTCGCGGATCCGGAGCGCCAGCGAGCGCACACGGACGAACGCGCGCCGGTGCAGCTCGGGCTCCTCGCCCTTGCCCTCGCGCCCCGAGTAGAGGTACGGGTCGAGGTCGAAGGCGATGAAGTCGGGATAGTTGAGGATCGAGCGCTCGAGCGCCGCCTCCGAGCCGGTGAAGGTGCGGCTCCGCCCCGAGGCATCGGGCTCCGGGTTGGTCTCCGAGAACCACCCGTGGAGCTCGAGTCCAGCCATCTGTCCCAGCCAGAGCAGGGTCGCCAGGTTCTCGCAGACGAGATATGCGCTGTCGCGATCGTTCTGCACCGAATAGATCCGCACCGTCCGCGCGAAC
>DASUXW010000081.1:0-5209 GCA_036377715.1 Gemmatimonadales bacterium | reverse complement strand
CCGCATCGCCGAGGCGGGGCACATCGAGTTCGAGGAGGTGCCGGAGCAGTGGCGGCGCGTGTTCGTCACCGCCAACCACATCAAGCCCGAGTGGCACATCCGCATGCAGGCGGCGTTCCAGGAGTTCAACGACTCGGCGATCAGCAAGACCTGCAACTTCGCCCACGATGCCACGGAGGAGTACGTCGAGGAGATCTACCGGCTGGCGTACAGTCTCAACTGCAAGGGTGTCACGGTCTATCGCGACGGGAGCCGGGAGATGCAGGTGCTCTCGACCGGCAGCACCGCGAAGAAGGTGCAGGAGCAGGCCACCTCCACCGGCTCGGCGCAGGCGCGCGAGGACCTGGCGAAGCTCGCCGCCATGGGTGACCGGGGCGCGGTGGTCGAAGCGGTCTCCGAGCTCAAGGGCCAGATGGCGGAGATCGAGGCGGAGAACGAGCGGCTGCGCCGGATGGTGCACGAGCTCGAGGCGGAGAACCTCCAGCGCCGGCAGAAGCGCTCGCGGCCGGAGCTGCTCCGCGGCGCCACGCGGCGGCTGGAGACCCCGCTCGGCACGCTGTACGTCACGATCACGGAGGACGATCGGGGGCAGCCGTTCGAGGTGTTCATGAGCCTGGGCAAGGCGGGCGGGGCGCTGATGGCGGACGTGGAGGCGCTCGGCCGGCTCATCAGCCTCGCGTTGCGCTCCGGGATTCCGATGAAGGAGATCTACCGCCAGCTCCGCGGGATCAGCTCCGACCGGGTCATCGGGCTGGGCCCGAACAAGATCCTCTCGGTGCCGGACGCGGTGGGCATCGCGATCGAGCGGTGGATGCAGGAGAAGCAGGGGATCCAGCAGGAGTTGCTGCCGGGGGCGGCGTCGGCGCCGGGCTCGGCGTCAATGGTGGACGCGCCGGTGGTGGCGCAGCGGGTGTCGTACGGCGGGACGGGTAGGGAGCAGATGGTGTTCGGGGGGTTGCAGGAGACGCTCTCGGGGGCGTGCCCGGACTGCGGGTCGCAGCTGGAGTTCGCGGAGGGGTGTATGAAGTGTCATGTGTGTGGGTTTAGTGAGTGCGGGTGAGCGGTGAAGCCGGGTAGTCGGGCCTCTAACTGATCGCATCAGAAGCTTGGGCGGACTCGCCTGGACGTTTTGGAACACTGAGGGGGTGGGAGCGCGGTGCGCTTGCCTACCCCTCAGTTGTTTCGGCTCTTGTCGCGGAATCGCGTGGACCCACCCAGCTCGCAACAGAGCGGACCACGTCGTGACACTTGACTACCGCCCAGAACCGCGAGAGCGCGGCGCTGCCCGAGAAATGCCCTGCGATGATTGCGCCCCTGCGCGACGGTCCCGTAGCTTCTCCGTACTTTCCAGGAGCATCCCATGGGCATGAGCACTCGGCTTGCCGCTGTCGCCCTCATCGCGCTCGCCCCATCCCTGCCTGCCCAGGAGCACCAGCACCACCACGACGCCACGAGCCTGGGCCACGTCGTGTTCCCCGTCTCCTGCGCCCCCGCGGCCCAGCCGCGCTTCGAGCACGCGATGGCCGTCCTCCACTCGTTCTGGTGGGAGGAAGGCCGAAACGCCTTCAGCGCCGTCCTCGCCGCCGACTCCACCTGCGCCATGGCCTACTGGGGCCTGGCCCTCAACGCGTGGGGCAATCCGTTCGCCGGCGGGCCCGCCGGCCCCGCGCTCGCCGCCGGCGCCGAGGCGGCCGCCCGCGCCGCGTCGCTGCCCGCGCGCACCCGCCGCGAACGCGGCTTCATCGCCGCGGCGGGCGCGCTCTACCGCGACGCGGCGTCCACGCCCAACGCCGCCCGCCTCCAGGCCTACGCCGACACGATGGCGCGCCTCCATCGCACCTTCCCGAAGGACGTGGAGATCGCGATCTACCACGCCCTCGCCCAGCTCGCCACCGCCCCGCGCACCGACACCACCTTCGCCCAGCAGCGGCGGGCGATCGCGATCCTCGAGCCGCTCTTCGCGCGCTACCCCGACCACCCGGGCCTCGCCCACTACGTCATCCACGCCACCGACACCCCGCAGCTAGCCCACCTCGGCCTCCGCGCCGCACGGCGATACGCACAGATCGCCCCCACGGCGCCGCACGCGCAGCACATGCCGTCGCACATCTTCGTGCGCCTGGGCCTGTGGGATGAGACCGTCGCCTCCAACTGGAGGTCGTACCGGGCCGGCGAGGAGTACGCCAGGGCGGCCCGGCTGCCCGGGGCGCCCGAGGAGCTGCACGCGCTCGACTACGCGGTCTACGGCTATCTGCAGCGCGGCCAGGACTCGGCGGCGCGCGCGGCGGTCGCGGTGGCGCAGGGACACGCGACGTCCAACGCGCGGGGGCTGGTGGCCTCGTATAACGGGACCGCGATGGCGGCGAGGATCCCACTCGAGCGGGGCGACTGGTCGGCGGCGGCGGCGTTCCCGCTCCCGCCCGACTCGGCGCCCCCGATCGTCTCGGCGCTGGCCCGCTTCACCCGCGCGATCGGAACCGCGCGCAGCGGCCGCGCCGCGCAGGCCCGCGCCGAGGTCGGGGCGCTCGACTCGATTGCCACGGCACTCGATGGGAAGGGCGAGCCCTACTGGAGCCGAGTCGTCCGCATCAAGCGCGACGCCGCCGACGCCTGGGCCCGTCTCGCTGCCGGTGACACGGCGCGCGCGCTCGCACTGGCGAAGGCCGCGGCCGACAGCGAAGAGGTCACCGACAAACACCAGGTGACGCCCGGCGAGCTGCTGCCGGCGCGCGAGCTCGAGGCCGACATGCTGCTCGCGACAGGGCACCCGTCGGAGGCCCGCGCCGCGTACCGGATGACGCTGGCGCGCGAGCCCGGCCGGGCCAGGAGCACGTTCGGCGCGGCGCGCGCGGCCGAGCTCGTCGGAGACCGCGCCGCGGCGGCGGCGGGCTACCGGGAGTTTCTGCGCCTCATGACCAAGGCGAACCCCGGGCGGCCCGAGATCTCCATCGCGAAGTCGTTCGTCGCGGCTCCGTAACCGACGTGAAGGAGAGAGATATGAGTTCACACCGATTCAAGGTCGGAGATCACGTCACCTGGAACTCGGAGGCGGGGCACGTCGGCGGCACGATCATCCGGGTGCACACGAAGGATTTCGACTACAAGGGGCACACCCACCACGCCAGCGAGGACGATCCGCAATACGAGATCAAGAGTGACAAGACCGACCACGTCGCGGCGCACAAGGGCTCGGCCCTGAAAAAGACCAGCCGCTGACAGGACTCGCCGGGCTTCCATGGCTAGATTGAAGCCGTCCGTACCGCACCTTCCATCCGTTTCCGCTCGAAGGCCCGTGGCTGCTCTACTCCGCTTCACCCTCCGCCGGGTGGCTGTCCTGTCGCTCCTCCCGACGCTCGTCATCGGTTGCTCGGTGCTCGATGGCTTGAGCGAGAGCGGCTCGCGCGGCTCCGATTTTCCCGACGCCGGTCCAGGTGGGCCGGACTCGCTCTACGCCGGCATCGGCCAGTCGATTCCCTGGGGCGAGTGGGGGCTCGACATCGGCGATCTGCGGGCTCCCGTGACGGGAGCGATCATCCCGGTTTCGCGCGCCACCGTCGCCGCGGCACTGCGCGCGGCCCGGGCCAATCGCGTCCGTCTGATTCTGAACCTGGCGGGCGCGGGCCCGAACTACAAAAGCCCTGACGGGACGTTCAATCTCGAGATGTGGAAGGCGAGGATCGACACCTATCGCGACGTGGACTTCGCGCCCTACGTCGCCGAGGGGCTCGTGCTCGCCCATTTCCTGATGGACGAGCCGGGGGCGGAGGGCACCTGGGGTGGGCAGCGCGTGAGCCGCGCCGTGATCGACTCGATGGCGAGATACTCCAAGTCCATCTGGCCCTCGCTGCCGACCGCCGTGCGCGCCGCGCCGAGCTGGCTCGCGGCAGGGGACACGACCTACCGGGACCTCGACATCGGCTGGGCCCAGTGGTCCGGCCCGAACCGCGGTGCCTCGGACGGGACGACGCCGGAGGAGTTTCGCGATCGGAACGTCGCCTACGCCAAGCGGCTCGGGCTCGGCCTCGTGGTGGGCCTCAACTACCTCAATGGGGGCGATGGCTCGAGCGGGCTGCCAGGGACGGGAGGGCGCCCGGGCTTGTGGCAGATGAGTGCCGGCGAGATCGAGCACGCCGGCACCGTGCTGGCCGGCGCGCCGTACGTGTGCGCGTTCATCAGCTGGCAACACGAGGACGCGTTCGTGTCGCGCCCCGATATCCGGCCGGCAATCGACTCGGTGTCGCGGGTGGCCGCCTCGCGAAGCGGCACCACGTGTGTGCGGCGCCCTGTGCCAGGGGACTCGCTGCCGCCGACAGACTAGCTGCCCCGCACGGCTTCGGCGGCGACGAGACCATCGAGCCGCTGATAGCTCACCTCCATGCCGTCGGTCATACCGGTCGAGAGGGCCGCATCGCGTGCTTCCTTCGAGCCGAAGTCCATCACCGTGACGAGCGTGGTGATCCCATCCTGCTCCGTGTAGGTGGAGCGGATCAGCGTCGGATGGTCCAGCGGCATCGCGCTGTCGAAGTTGCCAGGGTCGTAGTATTGGTCATACGAGAGCTTCGCCGGCTCGCTGACCTCACTGAACGTCCCGAAGAAGCCGAACTCCTGGCCATTCTCGTCCGAGCGCCAGCGCCAGCGATATTTGCCGCCTGGGCGGACATCCATCTCGCACACCGGCATCGTCCAGCCGGGATAGCCCAGCCACCGTTGCGCCAGCGTGGGCACCGTGTGGGCCTGCCAGACCAGCGTGCGCGGGGCGTGGAAGCTGCGGGTGACGCGGACTTCCGTGTCGCTCGGCAGCGTGACCTGGGCCGTGAATGTTTCCTGGGTCGTCATGGTGGTCTCCTTCGGGGGATCGGAACTAGCGGCGCCTGCGCTTCGGTTTCGGCGGCCTGGCCTGCATCTCGCCGAGCAGTTCGTCGAGAGCCTCGTACCGGCGCTCCCAGAACTTCCTGTAGTCTTCGAGCCAGGCGACGGCCTCCTGCATCGGCCCGCCTTCGATCCTGCGCGGCCGCTTGTTGGCCTCCTGTCCCGAGGAGATCAACCCTGCCGTCTCCAGGACCTTCAAATGCTTCGAGATCGCCGGCTGGCTCATCTTGAAGGGCGCCGCCAGCTCCGCGACCGAGGCTTCACCCAGCGCCAGCCGCGCCATGATGGCCCGCCGTGTCGGATCGGCCAGCGCCGCAAACGTCAGATCGAGGCGTTCGGA
>DASUXW010000080.1:0-2333 GCA_036377715.1 Gemmatimonadales bacterium | reverse complement strand
CCTGCAGATGGAGGTGCCGCCCCTCTGGCGGCGGCTGCTTCAGTACGGGATCGTGGCGGCTGTCGTGCTGCTCGCGCTCGGGACCGCGAGCATCCTCCTGCTCGGCATGATGGCCCGGTCGGTCTCGGCCCCGCTGCTCGGGCTGACCCGCGCGGCCCGGCAGATCAGCGAGACCGGCGAATACCGGCTGCGAGTGCCGGCGCGCGAGGGTGACGAGATCGGCACGCTCACCGACGCCTTCAACCGCATGGTCGCCACCGTCGCCGAGCAGCAGGGAGCGCTGCGGCAGAGCGAGGCGCGGCTTCGGCTCGCCCTCGAGGCCGCGAAGCTGGAGACCTGGATCGTCGAGCTGCCCACGAGCGGGGCCGCAGCGCTCGACGGGCTGCTCGATCGGGTCCACCCGGACGACCGCGAGGCGGTGGCGGAGCAGGTACGGTCGGCGGTGGCGAGCGAGGCGGGGTTCGCGGTGGAGTTTCGCGCCGCCCCGTCCGGGACCGACGAGGCGGCCCGGGACGAGCGCTGGACGGCCCTCCGGGGGCAGGTCTTCCTGGACGACGCGACCGGGCGGCCGCGCCTCATCGGAGTGGCGCAGGACGTGACCGAGCAGCGGCGAATCGAGCAGCAGCTCATCCAATCGCAGCGGATGGAGGCGATCGGGAATCTGGCCGGCGGCATCGCGCACGACTTCAACAACCTGTTGACGGGGATCATCGGCTACCTGGGCTTCGTGCAGCGGCGGCTGCCGAACGAGACCGAGGTCCAGCAGGACCTGGCCGAGGTGGAGCGGGCGGCCCGGCGCGCGGCCGCGTTGACTTCCCAACTGCTGTCGTACGCCCGCCGGCAGATGATCGTCCCCAGCTCGGTGGACCTCAACGCCACGGTCTCGGCGCTCACGCCGATGGTCCGCCGCCTCGTCGGCGAGGACGTCGAGGTCATCGCCGATCTGGCGGAGCCGCTCGATGCCACCCGGGTTGACCCGGGCCAGCTCGAGCAGGTCCTCCTCAACCTGGTGGCCAACGCGCGCGATGCGATGCCTTCGGGCGGCACCCTGCTGCTCCGCACCCGGAACTCCCAGGTCACCGCGGAGGACGCGCGGCAGTGGGCGGATGCGCGCCCGGGACACTACGTCGCCCTCGAAGTGGAAGACACCGGCACCGGAATGACCCCCGAGGTGCAGGCGCACATCTTCGAGCCGTTCTTCACCACCAAGCCGCCCGGCTCGGGCACCGGTTTGGGCCTCGCGGTGTGCTACGGCATCGTCAAGCAGGCCGATGGGCACATCGTGGTGGAAAGCGAGCCGGACCGCGGAAGCCGCTTCACCGTGCTCCTGCCGCGGAACGCCGGCCAATCGAACGGGGCCGGCGCGGGCCCGACTCCGGAAACGCCCCACGGCAGGGAGACCGTGCTCCTGGTCGAGGACGACGACACGGTGCGCGGCGTGACGCTGCGCATCCTTCAGGAGCTGGGCTACCGCGTGGTGCAGGCCGGCAGCGCTGCAGAGGCCCTGGCCCGCGCGCAGGAGCAGAACGGCAGGATCGACCTGCTCCTCACGGACGTGGTCATGCCGGGTGGCAGCGGGCGCGAGCTGGCCGAAACGCTCACCGCGAGCCATCCGGGGCTCGCAGTCCTGTTCATGTCAGGCTATACCCCCGACGTCGTGCTGCGGCAGGGCGTGGTCCAGGAATCGGTGGCGTTCATCGGCAAGCCGTTCACGCCGCAGGCGCTCGCCGAAGCGATCCGGCACACGCTGGACACGCACGCCGCGAACGGCTGACCCCGGCAGATCTCCCCTCCAGCGGGCAGTCTCCTTCTCCGGTTCCGCTGCAGCTTCATTCACTGCCTTCCCAACCCCCATCGGCGCGGTCACCTGGGACCCGGCTCCGGCGCCGCACACTTCTTGCGCCGGCTCTGCCCGACCCACAACCCGATTCGAGGAGGCATCCATGCGCGCTCTCCGCCGCGCGGGGACAGCTCTGGCACTCGCGCTCGCCACGCTCGCCGTATCGACGGCGCCGGCCCACGCGCAGGGACGAGGCAAGGCGAAGCACTACGCCGTCAGCTCCGACCGGGCGCTCAACGCTACCCGCGTCGTGCTCGAGCGGCAGGGGTTCGAGGTCGTCCGCGTGGTACACTCCAGCGATGCTCAGGTGGTGTACTACCGCGCCGGGAACAAAGGCAAGGGCAGGGGGAAGGGCCCCATGGAGCGCATGGTGATCCGCACCGTGGAACGGCGGGTGGTATTCGAGGAGGTGCCGGACAGGCTGCTGGTGGATATCGATTTGCAGCTGAAGTTGTAGCTGTCGTGAGTCGTGAGTCGTGGGTCATGAGAGAGC
>DASUXW010000079.1:0-16982 GCA_036377715.1 Gemmatimonadales bacterium | reverse complement strand
GGGACTCGGGCTCGGGAGGGTTCCTCGGGTCCGGACAACATCAACTTTGTTGGTGTCGGCTCCGCTCCCCGATGGGCTGCGTGAACCGAGCCCACCTCCGTGGCCGTTTCCGTGCCCTCCGTGTCTCCGTGGTGAACCGTTACGGCACGACGAGCGTCGGCACGTCCTCCTCGAGCCACTCGTGGGGCCGGGCCAGGACCTGGGCCGCGGTGAGATGGCGGCGCCGGTGATCGGGAGGGACGGTGCCGGGCGCGAACCGGAGCAGGTAGAGCGTCTCCCCGGCATTGCGCGCATGCTCCGCGACGAAGGCGGCGAGGGCGCGCGGCCAGCCGTCGGGTGGGGCGTCGACCTCCGCACCGCGCCGGTGGCGCTCGAGGTCGGCGATGACGGCGGCGCGAGGCATCCCGGCGCGGCGGTAGCGCTCGCGGTGATGGCGCTCGTCCTCCCGCGGGTCGGGATGCCGGGCACGCACCAGATCGCAGGCGCAGGCGCCGACGACGAGGTGGATGACGGTGCGTGCGTGGGGGTGGAGCGGGTGGAGGCGGTGCCGCTCGGTCCGGTCGACGGGGTGGGCGGCCAGGCCGGGCGGCAGCATCGCCCGGATCTCACTCAGCGTGAGCGGGCTCGCGACCGACAGGACGTAGCACAGAGGTCAGATCGGGAGGTCGTCGCGGATGAGCACCAGGATCGCCGCCTGGGGCACGACGAGATACTTCTTCTCCTCGAAGGAGATCTCGACCGCGGCCTTGCGAAAGTAGATGGCGTGGTCGCCCACGCGGGCCTGCATGCCGACGCTGCGCCCCTCCCGCGCGCTCACCTTCCAGGGCTCCTCGTCGAGCGAGCCGAGATCGGCGATCGGCGTTCCCGGCCCGGTGGCCACGATGAGCCCGGTCTGCACCTGCTGCGCGTCGATGGCCGTCGCCGGGAGATAAAGGCCCACCCGGGTCCGCTCGTCCCCGTCTTCGGGGGTGATGAGCACCCGGTCGCCCACGACCAGGAGCTGCTTGCCGGGAAAGGACGGCGGCTCGGTCACTGCCTGCCGGCCTGGTGCACGGTGATCAGCTCGATGATGCGGAGCCGCCGGGTGGCGGTCGGCAGCCGCAGGCTGATCTCGTCCCCCACGCGCCCGTTGGTGAGGGCGCGGCCCAGCGGCGAGGCGAGCGAGATGTGCCCGGCGTCGATGTCCATCATCTCGGCCAGCACCACCATGTAGGTGTCGGTGTCGTTGGTCTCCAGGTCCAGTACGGTGACCCGGGAGCCCAGCCCCACGCGATCGAGCGGGGCCTCGGTGGTGGAAAGCTGGCCCAGCTGGTTGAGACGCTGATGCAGCTGCCCGAGGCGGGCCTGCACGAACTGCTGGCGCTCGAGCGCCGCCTTGTATTCCGAATTCTCCCGCAGGTCGCCCAGCTCGACCGCGTGGGCGATGGCCTGGGGGAGCAGCACGTTCAGCTCATGGCTCAGCTGGTCGATCTCGCGGCTGAGTTTTTCCCGCATCTCGTGGATCATGGGGTGACCGGGCGAATGAGGACACAGAAAAGTCGGCCCCGGGCGCGGGCGCCCAGGGCGTTGAGGACGGGTCTGCTCCAAAGATACTACATCTCCGGCGCCGCAGGGCCCGCGATCGCGGCCGCGATCGCAAGAGAGCTTTAAGAAGGGCGGCGGCAACGGTTTCCTTGACCTTGTGACAGGAAACTCGTAAACTGCGGCGGCCAAGGTGCCCGCTCCGCGTGAGCGTTGAATCTCGCCAACAGGATGGCTAAGGAATGTCCCTTCGGACCACTGCCCGCCGGCCGAGTCGCCGGTGGGTCCCCTTGCTTTCCCTTCTCGTGCTGCTCGCGGCTGCGTGCACGCCCGAGCACTATCCCCAGACGGCGCTGCTCCCATTGTCCGACTTCGCGCGGATCGGCGACGACATCCAGGACAAGACGCTCTACTGGGCGACCGGCGTCTTCCTCCTGGTGGAAGGGGCCCTCCTGTATGCGGTGTTCCGCTTCCGCGGCCGCCCCGACGATCCGGAGCCGCGCCAGGTGCACGGGAACACCACCATCGAGATCATCTGGACGGTCATCCCGGCGCTGATCCTCGCCGCGATCGCGGTCCCCACCGTGCGGGGCATCTTCCAGACCAACGCGATCCCGAAGGGCGACGTACTGCGGATCGACGTGGTCGGCCACCAGTGGTGGTGGGAGTTCCGCTATCCGGACCTCAACCTGACCACGGCCAACGAGCTGCACGTGCCGGTGGGGCAGACCGTCTCGCTGCACATGGGCACCGCCGACGTGGTCCACAGCTTCTGGCCACCGCGGTTCGCCGGCAAGCGGGACGTCTTTCCCAATCGCGAGACCCGGCTCTGGTTCAAGGCGGAGCAGGCCGGCGAGTATCCGGGCCAGTGCGCCGAGTTCTGCGGGATCCAGCACGGCCGCATGGCGTTCCGTGTGCGAGCGCAGACGCCCGAGGAGTTCCAGGGCTGGGTGTCGCACATGCAGACCCTGGGGGCCAAGCCGGCCGGAGCGGCTGCGGCCCCGGCGGCGCCCGCAGCCCCGGCGGCCGACTCGGTGCGCACGGCGACCGCCGGCGGCACCGTGGCCGGCGCTCCCCAGGACTCGGCCTACGCCGCGGGCGAGAAGCTCTTCATGACCAAGGGCTGCGTGGGCTGCCACTCGCTGGTGGCGGTGAACGCGCCCAAGGGGATGGTGGGGCCCAACCTCGCCAACGTCGGCGCCCGGACGTACATCGCCGCCGGCACGCTCAAGAACACCGACGAGAATCTGGCCCACTGGATCATGGACCCGCAGGGCATCAAGAAAGGCGTTCTGATGCCCAACCTCGGCGTGACCGCCGAGGAGGCGCGGTCGCTCGTGGCCTATCTCCGCGCACACCAATAACAGGGCTCGTATGGCAACCACCGCACTCGACCAGCAACGAGCACACGCGAAGGCTCACGCCGAGCCCACCGGGCTCTGGAGCTGGATCACGACCGTCGATCACAAGCGGATCGGCATCCTGTACGGCGCCACCGCCTTCACCTTCTTCCTGCTGGGCGGCATCGAGGCCCTGCTGATCCGGATTCAGCTCGGCGCGCCGAACAACACCTTCCTGGCGCCGGACACGTACAACGAGCTGTTCACCATGCACGGCACGACCATGATCTTCCTCGCGATCATGCCGCTCAGTGCCATGTTCTTCAACTACCTGATCCCGCTGCAGATCGGGGCGCGCGACGTCGCCTTCCCGCGGCTCAACGCGTTCAGCTACTGGGTGTTCTTGCTGGGCGGCCTGTTCCTCAACGTGAGCTGGCTGTTCGGGGCGGCGCCGAACCAGGGCTGGTTCGGATACGCCAACCTGACGTCGCGCCAGTACTCGCCGGGGCTGAACGTGGACTTCTGGATGCTGGGCCTCCAGATCCTGGGTGTCGCCTCGCTCGCGGCCGCGGTGAACTTCTTCACCACCGTGCTCAACCTGCGGGCGCCCGGCATGAAGCTGATGCGGATGCCGATCTTCACCTGGATGAGCTTCATCACCCAGGTGCTGCTGCTGCTGGCCTTCCCGGTCATCACGGTGGCGCTCATCCTGCTCATGTTCGATCGGTTCTTCGGGACCAGCTTCTTCGTCCCCTCGGGTGGCGGCGACCCGCTGCTGTGGCAGCACTTCTTCTGGATCTTCGGACACCCCGAGGTCTATATCCTGATCCTGCCGGCGTTCGGGATCGTCTCCGAGATCCTGCCGGTCTTCGCGCGGAAGCCGCTGTTCGGCTACGCGGCCATGGTGTTCTCGGGGATCTTCATCGCCTTCCTCGGCTTCGGCGTGTGGGCCCACCACATGTTCGCCACCGGGATGGGGCCGATCGCCGACACCTACTTCTCGCTGGTCACCATGCTGATCGCCAGTCCCACGGGCGTGAAGATCTTCAACTGGCTGGGCACGATCTGGGGCGGCTCGATCCAGTACAAGACGCCGGTGTACTTCGCGCTGGGCTTCGTGGCGATGTTCATCATCGGCGGCCTGTCGGGCGTGATGCACGCCTCGCCGCCGGCCGACATGCAACAGACCGATACCTACTTCATCGTGGCGCACTTCCACTACGTGATGTTCGGGGGCAGCATCTTCGGGCTGACCGCGGGCGCGTACTACTGGTGGCCCAAGATGTTCGGCCGCGTGCTCGATGAGCGGCTGGGCCGGTGGCACTTCTGGCTCATGCTCATCGGGTTCAACCTCACGTTCTTCCCGATGCATATCCTGGGGCTCAACGGGATGCCGCGCCGGGTGTACACCTATCCCGAGGGCCTCGGGTTCGAGCAGCTCAACCTGCTCGAGACCGTCGGTGCCTTCATCCTGGCCTTCTCGTTCGCGATCTTCCTGATCAACATCTGGAAGACCTCGCGAGGCCCGCGGAACGCGCCGGCCGACCCGTGGAACGCCGCCACGCTCGAATGGGCGATCCCGTCGCCGCCGCAGCCGTGGAACTTCGCGGAGATCCCGTCGGTGCACGCGCGCGATCCGCTGTGGGAGGCCAAGCGCGAGCGCGGCGGCCCGCTCCCCGAGCCGCAGCGGGTGAGCGGCGAAGGGATCCACATGCCCAACCCGTCCTACTGGCCACTGGTGAGCGCCCTGGGCCTGACCGCGATGATGGCGGGACTGATGCTCATTCACCACCTCGGGCCGTGGGGCATCATCGCCGGCGGTGCCGTGCTGCTGTTCGGCATCTTCAACTGGGCGTTCGAGCCGGCGGGGTGAGCAGCAGTCGACCGACGACCGTAAAGGAGTTCACTTGACCGACCACGCCCACGCCCTGGAGCTCGGGACCTCTACCGGCATCGACAGCCGGAAGCTGGCGATCTGGACCTTCATCGGGTCCGAGTGCCTCTTCTTCGCGTCGCTGATCTCGAACTACCTGGTCCACAAGGAGACCTGGCTCACCGGGCCGGGCCCCTTCCCGCACGAGGCCTGGACCTCGCCGAGCGGGCAGGTGTTCGAGCCGATCATCGAGATCCCGCTGGTCACGCTGGGCACGGCGCTGCTGCTGTTCAGCTCGCTCTTCGTGGTGCTCGCGCTGGCCAACGCGCAGCGGGGCAACCGGCGCGGGCTGCTCACCTGGCTCGGCGCCACGCTGCTCTGCGGTGTCTTCTTCGTGGGCATGCAGGTGTACGAGTTCACCCACTTCGTCCACAAGGGGCTGACGCTCAAGACCAACCTGTTCGGCGGGAGCTTCTTCGTACTGACCGGATTCCACGGCACCCACGTCACCATCGGGGTGATCTGGCTGCTGACGCTCTGGATCCTGGCCTGGCGCGGCCGGCTCACGGCGGACAAGTCGCTCAACCTCGAGATCGCCGCGCTGTACTGGCATTTCGTGGACGTGGTCTGGGTCGTGATCTTCCCCGTCGTCTACCTGATCAAGTAAGGGCCGCACGCATGGACGCCCACACCTCGCCCGCCGCCGCCGAAGAGCATGCCCACCCCTCCGTAGGGGTCTACGTCAGGATCGGCATCCTCCTGTTCGTGCTCACCGCGCTGGAAGTGGGCCTGTACGAGATCACCTACGGCGAGCACGCCGGGGCCGCGGGCGCCGCCATCCAGCCGTTCTTCATCCCGCTGCTGCTGCTCCTCTCGGCGGGCAAGTTCGCGCTGGTGGCGATGTTCTACATGCACCTCAAGCAGGATCACCGCCTGCTCTCGGGCGTGTTCGTGTTCCCGCTGATCATCGCGACGGTGCTCATCTTCGGGCTGATCCTGCTCGAGGCGTATCACTTCGCGTTCGCGAGGGCCGGGGGGTGAAGCTGCTGGTTCTCGCGGCGCTCCACGACGAGCGTCCGCGACCGACGGTGCCGTACGAGTGGGCGTGGTCACTGCACCCGAGCGTTCTGCTGGGCACCGGGGTCCTCGGTGCCCTGTATTTTTACGGGATCGGGCCCTGGCGGCGGCGGCACGGCCTGCCGCCCGCGCCAGCCTGGAAGGTGGTCTCGTTCTGCGCGGCCCTCGTGGTCCTGCTGATCTCCCTCAACGGCCCCATCCACGACCTCAGCGACGACTACCTCTTCTCCGCCCACATGCTGCAGCACATGCTGCTCATGCTGGTCTTCCCGCCGCTCCTGATCGCGGGGCTCCCCGGATGGCTGCTGGAGCCGCTCCTCCGGCCGCCGGCGGTGCGGCGAGTGGCGCGGGTGCTGACGCAGCCCGTGGTGGCGGCACTGGTCTACAGCCTCACGTTCGCGGTCTGGCACCTCCCGTCGGTCTACAACCTGATGGCGAGCGACCACAACGTGCACATCGCGGCGCACCTGATGTTCATGGCCGCGGCCACGCTGATGTGGTGGCCGGTCATGAGTCCGATCCCGGAGGTGCTCCCGCGCCTGAACTACGGGCTCGGGATGCTGTACCTGTTCCTGGTCGGCATCCCGATGCAGGTCGTCTCCGCCATGATCAGTCTGGCCGACGAGGTGCTCTACCCGTGGTACAGCGTCGCGCCACGCACGTGGGGCCTCTCCCCCCTCGACGACCAGCAGCTCGGCGGCCTGATCATGTGGGTGCCCGGCAACCTCTACATGTTCGGCGCGATCGGTGTGCTGTTCTTCCTGTGGGCGCGGGAGAGCGAGCGGGAGGAGCGGGGGGATGCGGCGCTGGCGGCGCAACGCTGAGCGGTGAGCGGTAAGGGCACACCAGAGGTCTCTCGGTGTGCCCTTACCGCTCACCGCTCACCGTTTTACCGCTGTCCACACCAGCACCACCCACCCCCCCAGAAAGGCGAGGCCGCCCAGCGGCGTGATGGCTCCCAGCCAGCGAGCGCCCGAGAGGGCCAGGGCATAGAGGCTCCCCGAGAACAGCACCGTTCCTGCCACGAAGAGCCAGCCCGCCCATTGCACGGCGGTGCCGGGCCAGCGGGCTGCGGCCCAGGCCACCGCCAGCAGGGCCAGGGCGTGGTACATCTGGTAGCGGGCGCCGGTCTCGAAGACGGCGAGCAGGTCGGGAGAGAGGCGGGCGCGAAGGGCGTGCGCGCCGAAGGCACCGGCGGCCACCGCGATGAATGCGGAGGCGGCGCCGAGTCCGAAGAAGAGGCGGTCCATTGTGGCTGCCTCCCGCTATTTCGCCGGACGGCTGGACAACTCGGCGGGAGTGGCCGCCCGGTCGGCCCAGCCGGCCAGCAGCCCGATCACCAGGATGAAGACGATGTCGGCGACGGCTACCGTAGCGACGTTCGGCGGTGGCGGACCGAACGCCGAACCCGCGTAGGTCACGAGCAGGAGGGCCAGCACCACCGCGAGCCGTCCGGCCCGCACCGGATGCCGGCGCGAGCGGCGCATGACGTACACCACCGCGCCCAGGCCGAGCACCAGCAGCTCGACGATCACGGCGAGCCCCTTGTGCCGCCAGAGACCGAGGCCGAGCTTGGCCGAGTCGTTGCCGAGGAGCGGGAGATCCGGCACGTGCACCAGGAGGTCCAGCGGCCAGTGGGAGAACACGGCCAGCCCTACGATCGCCGCGGCCTGCCAGTGACGGGTAACGTCGCGCGTAGGCCAGGAGTAGTAGAGGGCCGCGGCCGCGAGCCCCCACCCGACCGCCGCCACCAGGCTGTGGGAGATGGGGTAGTCGTAGAACTGGAACACCAGGAAGGGATTGTCGTCGGGCAGGGAGCGCACGTGCTCCCAGCCGAGCAGCAGGAAGATGCCCCAGAGCAGATCGAGCAGTTGCGCCGCGACGAACAGCGTGCCCAGCGAGACCTTGGGCTCCGCCCGCTTAAGGGCGAGTGCCGCGCCGTAATGTCCCAGGAACATGTCAGGGCCTCCCGCCCGCGAGCCAGGATCCTCCGTCCACCACGATGATCGCGCCGGTCATCCAATCGCCGCCCGGCCCGGCAAGAAACGTCACCACGCGTCCCACGTCCTCCGGCGTGCCCCACCGGCCGAGCGGGATCGCGCGGTCGGCGTACTGGTCCAGGAAGATGTCGGGCGCGCGCCCGTCGGGTGGGGTGAACGCCTTGCGCACGCCCTCGGTGGGGACCGGGCCCGGTGCCACCGCGTTGACCGTGATCCCGTCGCGCGCCCACTCCAGGGCCAGCGTGCGCGTGAGCGCGTCCACGCCGGCCTTGGCGGCGGTGGCGTGCGCCATGAGCGGCCAGCCCCGATAGTGCAGCGTCATCGAGATCATCACGATGCGCCCGCCGCCCTGCGCCTTCATGACCGGGTACGCGGCCTGCGCGCAGTAGAAGCTGCCGTGGAGATCGGTCTCCACGACGGCCCGCCATGCATTGGGACTCAACGTGGCCGACGGCGCGTAGAAGTTCCCGGCCGCGTTGTTCACCAGAATGTCGAGCCGCCCGTGGTCGGCCGCGACCCGCTCGACCATGCGGGCCACGGCCTCGGGGTCGCGCACGTTGGCTTCGACGGTGCTCGCGCGCGCGCCCGACGCCCGGAGCCGTTCGGCCGCCGGCTCGAGGTGCGCCGGGTTCCGGCTCGCGAGGGCCACCGCCGCCCCCGCCTCCGCCAGGCACGTGGCGATGCCGAGCCCGATACCGGTGCCGCCGCCGGTCACCAGCGCAACCCGGCCGGCCAGCATGTCCGGCCGGAAGATGCCGCCGCCCGCCGCGGCCGCGCTCACCGCGCGTCGGTGCGCACCGCGGACCGTGCCGCGAAGCTCTCGAGCCGCCGGCGGAACTCCTCGCCCTGCAGCGCCTGGATCTGGGCCGCGCCCTCGGTCGAAAGTACCTGCTCCAGCGCGCCCACCTCCTGCGCGCGCACCAGACGTTTGATGGCCCGGACGCTCGACGTGGCGCCCGCCGTGAGGCGCCCGGCGAGGGCGGCCAGCTCGGCCTCCACGACCGTGTCGTCCACCACCTCGTCCACCAGCCCGATCGCCTGCGCGCGCACGGCGCCGATGGTCTCGCCGGCCAGCAGGATCCGGAGCGCCGGCCCGATTCCCACCAGGCGCGGCAGCGTGAAGGTGGAACCGCCGTCGGGCACCAGCCCCATCCGCGCGAAGGCGGAGGTGAACGTGGCGCTCGCGGTGGCCACGCGCAAGTCGCAGGCGAGCGCCAGATCCAGGCCGAAGCCGGCGGCGGTGCCCTCGACCACGGCGAGCACCGGCACCGGACAGCGCACCACCGCGAGGATGGCCGCCTGGAAGTCGGACAGGCCCCGCTGCAGCTCGGCGACCGGCGGCGAGTCGCCCAGGGAGTACAGCCAGTGGAGGTCGAGCCCGGCGGAGAAGTGGCCCCCGGCGCCGCGCAGGATCACCAGCTCCGCGGTGCCGGTCTCCTCCACCTGATCGAGCTCGTCGGCGATGGCGCGGGCCACGGCGGGGATGAGCGCGTTGCGGCGCTGGGGGCGATTGATCGTGAGGCGGTGGACTTCGCCGTCGGCTAGCGAGAGCAGCTCGTCGGGCATGGCTCGGGGGACGGGTGTGAAGTGTCGGGTCAGTCCGCGGCGCGCGGCACGGCCATCCCCATCGCATGGAACCCGTTGTCCACGTACACCACGCTCCCGGTGATCGCCGCGGCGAGCGAGCTCGACAGGAAGGCGGCGGTGTGGCCGACGTCGTCCGCGGTGATGGGACGGGGGAGCGGCGAATTCTCGGCGGTGTAGCGGATCATCGTGTCGATGAACCCGATCGCCGACGCGGCGCGCGAGGCCCAGGGCCCCGCGGAGATCGCGTTGATCCGTACGCCCCAGCGGCGCCCTGCCTCGAAGGCCAGCGTTCGCGTGTCGGCCTCCAGCGCGGCCTTGGCGGACGACATCCCGCCGCCGTAACCCGGGATGACCCGCTCGCCCGCCATATAGGTGAGCGAGAGAAACGAGCCGCCGGGCCGCATGAGCGGCGCCAGATGGCGCACCAGGCTCACGTTGCTGTACGCGCTCACGCCGAGGGCGGCGAGATAGCCGCCGCGGCTGGTGTCCACCAGCGGCGACTTGACCTCGGGCGCATTGGCCAGGCTGTGCACCACGATGTCGAGTGCCTGGTCGCCGAAGTCCCGCCGGATGCGCTCGGTCATCCCGCCGATGCTGAAATCGCCCTGCTCCTTGTAGCGCTTGTTCTCGCGGATCTCGCCGGGTGCCTCGTCCAGCGTGTCGAACGCGGCGTCGAGCGGGTAAATCCGCTCGAACTCGAGCTTGCGACCATCGCGCAGCCGCATGGACTCGTCCATCTTCCCGCGCTCGAGGAGCTTGGTGAAGATGCCCAGGGCGGGTGGCCAGCTCCCGACGCAGAGAGTGGCCCCGGCCTCCGCGAGCGCCTTCGCGATGGCGAAGCCGAACCCCGCGTCGTCCGAGACGCCGGCGACGAGCGCGCGTTTGCCGGTGAGGTCGATGGGGAGCATGGGGTGACTCCGGTCGTGAGTCGTGAGTCGTGGTCGTGAGTGGCGCCGAGGTCGTACGACTCACGACCCACGACTCACGACCACGACAAGTATACCCCGATCATTCCCCCCGCAGCACCTCGAGCGGCGGCCGGCGGGCGACCTCGCGGGTGGCGGCGAGGCCGACGATCACCGTGAGGGCCACGACGCCGGCGCCGAGGGCGGCGGCGGGAAGCACCGGGAACGCGAAGCGGGCGTCGAAGACGTAATGCGCCAGCGCCCAGGCGGCCAGGGCGGCGAGGGCCAGCGCCACCAGGGCGGCAAGGATGCCGAGCGAGAAGAACTCGGAAAGCGCGATCCGGACGAGCTGTGCCCGGCTCGCGCCGAGGGTACGGAGGAGTGCGCCCTCGCGCAGGCGCTGCAGGCGGCTCGTGGCCAGAGCGCCGGTCAGCACCACCGCGCCCGTCGCGAGCGTGAACAGGGCCATGAAGCGGATCGCGAGGACGACCCGGTCGAGCAGCCGCTCGATCGTGGCCTGGAGCGTGGACAGGTCCAGCGCGGTCACGTTGGGAAACCGCTCGGCGATGCGTCGCTGGAACGCGCCGCGGCCCGCCGGGCTCGCGATCCGGGTGAGCACGACCCAGGTCTGCGGTGCCGATTCGAGCAAGCCCGGCGCGAACACCACGAAGAAGTTGGGCTCGAAGCGTGCCCAGTCCACTTCACGCAGGCTCGCGACCCGGGTCGTGAGCGGCACGCCCTGGATGTCCCACACGATCTCGTCGCCCACACCCACGCCCAGCTCGCCGGCGAGGTCCTGCTCCACCGAGATCTCGGGGACCATGGCGCCGCGGCTCCACCAGCGCCCGGCGGCGAGCCGCTCGGTCGCGACCAGGGTGTCGCGGTAGGTGGAGCGGTACTCGCGCCGGAGCGCCCAGGCGTTGTCGCGGAGGGTGTCGGCCAGGGCGAGGCGCACCGGGCGGCCCTTGATGGACTCGATGCGCATCGGGACGATGGGCACCGGGCGCGCCACGCGATACCCGCTCGCGCGCACCTGCTGCTCCAAGGGGCCGAGCTGGTCGGGCTGGATATCGAACAGCACCAGGTTGGGCCGCTCCGGGCCGCCGGAGAGCCGGAGCGTGCCGAGGAGCGTGTGCTGCACCAGGAGCAGCGTGCCCAGCAGGAAGGCGCCGAACCCGATGGCGAGCACGATGGTGGTGGTCTGGTTCGCAGGGCGCTGCAGATTGGCCACGCCCTGCCGCCAGGCATAGGGCCACGCGCGCGGGAGCTGGCGGCGCGCCGCGCGGACCAGCAGCCACGAGGCACCCCAGAGGAGCAGCAGCGCGATGGCGAGCCCGCCCGAGAAGATGGCGCCCTGCCGCCAGCTTCCGACCTGCAGGGCGGCGAGCGCGACGGTGGTCGCGGCCAGCGACGCGACGGCGGCGAGTCGCCACGGGTCGAGCGAGCGGCGCGCCGGCTCCACGTCGCGGCGCAGCGCGGCGAGCGGCGGCACCCGGCGCACGGTGAGCAGCGGCGGGAGGGCGAACACCAGCGCCACCCAGAGCCCGATGCCGAGGCCGAGCGCCACGGCTCGCGGCGACACGGCCGTCTGCACGTCCACCGGCAGGAGCCCGGCGAGCAGTGCCGGCAGGATGCGCTGCACCGCCACCCCGAGCACGACGCCGGCCGCGCTGCCGGCGAGGCCCATCGTCGCGGTCTCGAGGGTGTAGATCGCGAGCACGCGTCCCGGCGTCGCGCCGAGACAGCGGAGCACCGCGACGGTCTCGAGCCGCTGGCGGATGAACACCGTCACCGCGCTCGCGACGCCGATCCCGCCCAGGAGCAGCGCGATCAGCCCGACCAGCCCCAGGTACCCTGCCAGCCGACCGAGCGCGTCGTTCAGGTTGGCCTGGTCTTCGGACACCGTGCGGACCCGCACATGCTCCGCCTGCAGCCTCGACCGGTATCGCGCGGCAATCCGGTCGGGCGAAGCACCGCGCGGAAGCTGCACGAACACCTGGTACTCGGCGCGCGCGCCGAAGCCGAGCAGGTGCGTCGCGGCCACATCGCGAGCCGCGACGTAGACTCGCGGGCCGAAGGCGGCGCGAAGGCCCACGTTGCCGGGCGCACTCTCGACCGTGCCGGTGATGCGCAGGCGCGCGTCGCCCAAGGCCAGGGTGTCGCCGACGCGCGCACCGAGCGCCGTGAGCAGCGAGAGCTCCGTCACGGCCGCTCCGCCGTGCGCCAGCGCCGCCCAGGCCGAGGCAGGCGCGGTACGGACCTCTCCGTAGAACGGGTAGCCCGGTTCCACGGCGGCCACCTGCACCAGGCGGGTCCCATTGGTTCGGGGGACGTAGGCCATCGCGGAGAAGCCGGTGAGGCGGGCCACCCGCGCGCCCTGGGCCACCAGCGTATCGAGTACCGCATCGGCCGTCTCCGTGAGCGGCCGCCGGCTCGAGAGCTCGAGATCGGCGCCGAGCAGCGCGCGCGCCTGGCCGTGGACCGATTCGCGCAGATTGTCGGTGAAGGAGTCGATCGCCACCAGCGCGGCGACGCCCACCGCCACGGATGCCGTGAGCAGGAGCAGGCGGCGCGGCGCCGCGCGCACCTCGCGCGCGGCCATGCGGGCCACGAACGACACGGCCCCGAGCCGCTCCCCGCTCACGGCGCGGTGTCTCCCACGATCTCCCCGTCGGCCAGCCTGATCGTTCGGCGGGCACGGGCGGCGAGGTCGTGGTCGTGCGTGACCAGCACCAGCGTGGTGCCGAAGTCGCGGTTGAGACCGGTCATGAGAGCGATGATGGCGGCGCCGGTCCGCACATCGAGATTTCCGGTCGGCTCGTCGGCCAGGAGCACCCGCGGGCGGGTGCTGAACGCGCGCGCCAGCGCGACGCGCTGCTGCTCGCCGCCGGAGAGCTGGGCCGGGTAGTGGTCCTCCCGGCCGGCCAGGCCGACGCGCGCGAGCAGCTCCGACGCATGCTTGCCGGCGGGCTCACCGCGAAGCTCGAGCGGGACCTGCACGTTCTCCCGTGCCGTGAGCGTGGGGATGAGCTGAAACGACTGGAAGACGAACCCGATCTTCTCGCCGCGCAACCGGGCCAGCTGCTCCTCGTCGAGCGCGCCGAGATCGTCGTCGTCCAGATGGACGGTTCCGCTGGTCGGCCGGTCGAGCCCGGCGAGCAGGCCGAGCAGCGTGGTCTTGCCGCTGCCGGAGGGCCCCACGATCGCGGCGAAGCCGCCGGGCTCGATCCGGAAGGTGATATCCTTCAGCACCGTGAGCCGGCGGCCGCCGGATTCGTATGTCTTGGTGAGCGAGGCGCAGCGCAGCATGTCGTCAATGATACCGCGGTGGGGATGGATGGGGCTCGCGCTCCTGGCCGCCGCGTGCGATCGCAAGCCGGCGCTCCCACGCTCAGAGGCGCCGCCGGCGCCCCATGAGGATTCGCGCGCCCGGATCGTGTTCCTCGGCACCAGCCTCACGGCCGGTCTCGGACTCGACCCGTCGGAGGCCTATCCCGCGCTACTGCAGCAGAAGATCGACTCGGCGGGCCTGCCGTACGTGACGATCAACGCCGGCGTCAGCGGCGAGACTTCTGCCGGAGCGCGGCGCCGGATCGACTGGCTCATGCGCCAGCCGGCCGCCGTGCTGGTGGTCGAGACCGGCGCCAACGACGGGCTGCGCGGCCTCGATCCCGACTCGCTGGAATCCAACATCCAGGCGATCATCGACCGCGCCCGCGAGCAGTCCCCACCGCCCAGGATCATTCTCCTGGGGATGCGGGCGCCGCCCAACCTCGGCCGCAGCTACGACCGCCGCTTCCAGCAGGTCTACGCCGATCTTGCGAAGCGAAACGGCGTCCGCCTCGTGCCGTTTCTGCTCCAAGGCGTCGCGGGGATAGACTCGCTCAACCAGGCCGACGGAATCCATCCGACAGCCGCGGGGCAGCGGAAGATGGCGGAGGGGGTGTGGGAGGTGCTGAGGGGGGTGCTGAGGGGGGTGCTGTCCTCTTACCTCAAAGCCTCCACCACCCGCTCGATCTCCCCCGCCGTGTTGTAGTAATGCGGCGAGATCCGCAGCGCCGAGGCCGCCCCCTTGTCGTCCATGTCGATGACGGCGTCATCGCGCTCGGGGGAGCTGACGTTGATGCCGCGCGCGCGCAGCTCGAGCTTCAGGGCGGCGGCGGGGCGGCCGGCGGGGTCCACGGTGACGATGGCGCAGAGCTCTCGGCCCCGATCGAGCACCCGGAACCCCGGCAGCTCGGCCAGTCGCGATCGGGCGTAGGCGGCCAGGGCTCGCGCGCGGTCCCGCGCGGTCTCGATGCCGACCCGTAGCGCATACTCGGCAGCGGCTCCGGTGCCGAGGACGAGCGCGGGCGCGATCTCCCAGAGCTCGAACCGGCGGGCATCGGGAGTGAGCTCGAACCGGTCGGGATCGGACCAGGTGGCTCCGTGCATGTCCACGAGCAGCGGGTGCGCGCCGGTGGCGAGCGCCGAGTCTGATACGTACAGAAAGCCGATGCCGCGGGGGCCGCGAAGAAATTTCCGCGCCGTGCCGGCCAGGAAGTCACACCCGATGGCACCGACGTCGATGGGGAGCTGCCCCACGGCCTGGCAGGCGTCCACCAGGTAGGGGACGCCGGCCGCGCGACAGGTCTCGCCGACCGCCGCCACGTCCTGCACCAGGCCGGAGTTGGTCGGAACCCAGGTGAGGGCGACGAGCGCGGGGCGCCGGCGGCGCACCAGATCGCGAACCGCGTCGGGGTCGATCCCGCCCTCCGGAAGATCCGGGGCGCGAACCACCTGGACGCCGCGCCGCCGGGCCAGCGAGAGGTACATGATCTGGTTGGACGCGTAGTCGGCCCGGCTGGTGAGGATCACGTCGCCTGCGGCGAGGTCGAACGCGCTCAGCGCCTGCGCGAAGGCGGCGGTCGAATTCTGGACGAAGGCGATGTTGCGCCGTTCGGTTCCGAGCAGCCGGCCCACGGCCTCGGCTGCGTGCCCGAGCGCATCGGCTCTTGCCTCGGCGGCCTCGTAGCCGCCCAACCCGTCCTCCAGATCGAGGTGGTCGCGGATGGCCCGGCGCACCGGCTCGGGGACGAGCGCGGCCCCCGCGTTGTTGAGATGTACGCGCTCCGCGCAGCCGGGAGTGTCGGCCCGCCAGCGGGCCAGCGCGGGATGATCGGCCGGAGCGCTCACCTGGCTGCTCATCGGGGCTTCGCAGAGCGTCTGGAGGTCCAATCCTCGAGCTCGGCGAGGCCTTTGCGCCACTGCTGCTCGAAGACTGCGGCGGCACTGTCGTGACCACCTTCCCGCAAAGCGGCAATAATACGGGCGTGGGGGAGGGTGGAAAGACTCAGGCGCCCGGCTTCGCGCATGTAGGCAGCGAGATAGCGGCGGGGTACCTGCCGGAGCGAGGCGATCAGATCCAGCAGCCGGCGGTTGGGACAGGCGTCCAGCAGGACTCGGTGCCACTCGTCTTCGAGATCGAGGCAGGCGTCGGCGTCACCCCGGGTTCGCTCGAGCCGATGGTCGATCTCGGCGAGGCGGTCGAGCTGGGATGCAGCCCGGCCGGAAGAGAGCCTGAGCGCCAACGCCTCGAGCCCACCCAAGATCACCCCTACCTCCCGAAGCTCAACCGGATCCAGCTCCCGCACCCTGAAGCCTCGGCCCATGCTGCTGTCGAGGACCCCCTCCCGTGCCAGGCGAATGAGCGCCTCCCGGACCGGGGTCCGGCTGACTCCCAGCTCGGACGCGAGTGCGGTGTCCTGGAGCCGGCTCCCGTCGGGGTAGCGCCCCCTCTGGATGCGGTCGAGGACTTGGCGGTAGACTTCATCCCGCAGCGGCACGCGAGTGATCATCCTATGCCCACCAGTAGGGATTCAGCATCCGGGATTCTGTATACATTATGCTCCAACGAGCCAAGCGCAAGGTCCACCACGACCAAGGAACCCCCATGAAGCCCGCCATGCTGCTGCCGGTCATCGCGTTGCTGATGGCGCCGGCGGCGACTCTCCACGCGCAGTCCGAAGCTGCACTTAAAGAGCACTTCGAGGGCAGGACCGTCCGCGTCAAGCTCGCCATGCCCGGCACCGAGGACGGCGTGGACGTGTACCCGGGCACCGCCCGGCCGCTCGACTTCTCCCGCCATGCCGACCGGCTCAAGGACTACGGCACCGCCCTCCGGGCCGGTGCCGAGGCCATGGTCACCAAGGTGAAGGTGAAGTCGAAGTTGATCGAGTTCCAGCTCGACGGCGGCGGCTACGGCACCTCGGGCGACGAGACCAGCAGCAGCATCAGCGTGGCGAGTGTCCCGAAGACCAAACGCGAGCAGAACCTCGAAGGCGAGCTCAAGCGCGAGTCCGATCCCGCGCGGCGCCGTGAGCTCAAGGAGGAGCTCGACGATCTCAGGGCCGAGCGCGCGCGGGAGGACGCTCGGAACCGTGCGGCGGTTGCCGAGGCAGAGGAGACCAGGAAGGCGAACATCCGGCAACGCCGGCTGGAGGGCGGCTCGCGGTTCAACATCCGGTTCAGGGACCGCGTGCCGGCAAATGCGCTCACCCCCGATGCGGTCAGGATGGCGCTGGCTGCCTACGTGGAGTTTCCGGACACCGCCGCACCGGCGGCGCGTCCGACTCCCGCACCGGCGGCCAGCGGCCTCCCGCGCAAGGGCATGCAGGTGGACGAAGTTGACCGACTGCTC
>DASUXW010000078.1:0-2333 GCA_036377715.1 Gemmatimonadales bacterium | reverse complement strand
AGCGACGCCTGACGGCGTCTTGACGGCACCAGCCGTTCTGGCGAAGGCGCCCGCATCGGACTGTCATGCCGCAAACCAGCGGCTGTGAACCCGCGTCCTATCGCCGCCTGCCGGCGCGGCTCGACTTTCGCGGGCATGCCGAATTGAGTGCGACTACGTCTTCGGCTTCCACGCCGTGTTCAGGCGACCAGTGTCGAACTCGCGAAGCGTGACCTGCGCCTCGAAGGCACGGGGTCCCCCTCGAGCGCTTCATGCTCAACCGATCGGTGCAACCTGCGGACGAGCGAACGTTCAGACCGAACCCGTAGCCAGACGGCGGGGTGGCTCGTTTGCCTGACGTGACGATGAAGGAACTGGCTATCCCCGGCGACCTCTCGCAGCTGGAGGCGGAAGCCGCCAAGAACCTGAGCCCCGAGGCCCTCGCGTACATCCGCGCCGGGGCGGGGGACCGCGACACCACGCGCGCCAACGCCGCGTCGTTCCGGCGTTGGAAGGTCAAGCGGCGCACGGGCCGCAAGCCGTCGAAGGTTGATCTCTCCACCACCATCTTGGGGACGCGCATGCCTGCGCCGGTCCTCTTCGCGCCGGTCGGCGTGCAGACGCTCGCGCATCCGGACGGCGACCTCGCCAGCGCCCGCGCGGCGGCCGAGCTCGGGCTGACCTACGTGCACTCGACGCAAGGCGCCTACAAGATGGAGGAGGTGGCGGCGGCCAACGGCGACGGCTCGCGCTGGTACCAGCTCTACTGGCCCACGGATGATGAGCTGGTGGTGTCCTTCCTGCGCCGGGCCAAGGCGGCCGGCTACACCCATCTGGTCATCACCCTGGATACGACGCTGCTCGGCTGGCGGCCGATCGACCTGGATCTCGGGTACTCACCCTTCCTCGAGAACAAGGGCATCGCGAACTACACGAGCGACCCGGTCTTCCAGCGTAAGCACATGCCCGTGCCGGCAGAGGTTGCCCCGTTGGCGGCCGGCGTCGCATTCGCACGCGTCTTCCAGAACCCCGGCCTGAACTGGAAGCGGTTGCCGCTGATCCGGGCGAACTGGGACGGCCCGATCCTGCTCAAGGGGATCCAGAGCCCACGCGACGCCAGGCTTGCCGTCCGGCACAAGATCGACGGCATCGTCGTCTCGAATCACGGCGGACGTCAGGTCGACGGGGCGATCGCTTCGCTCGACGCGCTCGGTCCGATCGTCAAGGCGGTCGACGGCTCGATGCCCGTGCTCTTCGACTCCGGGATCCGCACGGGCCGCGACGCCTTCAAGGCGCTGGCGCTCGGCGCCGATGCGGTGCTCATCGGCCGGCCGTACCTGTACGGCCTCGCGCTGGACGGGCAGAGGGGCACCCGGCGGGTCATGCGGAGCCTCGTCCACGAGCTCGAAGAGGAGGTCCGGAAGGCGCGTCACCGCACGCATCGCACCCTTTCCCGTTCCTCCCTGACCCGCGCGCGCTGAAACGGAGCCCAGACATGCCCGAGCACACTCGTCGTCAGTTTCTCGAGGTGGCCGCCGCGACTGCGGCCGCGACCCTCATCGCGCCGCCCGCGCTCGCCGCGCCCCGGGTGGCGCCCGACACTGCGACTCCCAAGCTCCCAGCGAAGTCGCCGCTCCCCGTCGGCCCGGGCGCCCCGTTCGGCAGCTACCAGTCCGAGATCTACATCGCCGGGATGACCGCGGACATCGAGCCGATCTTCACCACGAACCTGTCCGACCTCGAGGCCGCTGCGGAGGACGTGCTGTCCGAGGCCGCGCGCCGGCATCTGCTCGCTTGGGCGGGCGGCGCCGCGGCAGTGCGAGCGAACGCGCGGGCACTGTCCGCGTGGCGGATCGTCCCGCGGATGTTCATCGACCGCGGCGAGCGCGACCTCAGCACGACGGTGCTCGGCGTGGCGATGCCGGCCCCGGTCATCCTCGGCCCGGTCGGGCGTCAGGCCCTGGTGCACCCCGCCGGCGAGATCGCCACCGCCCAGGCGGCAGCGGGGCTGGAGCTGACATACGTCCACTCGTCGCGAGCGAGCAAGTCGCCCGAGGAGGTCGCCGTGGCCGCCCCAAACGGCTCGCGGTGGTTCGGCCTGGATTGGCCGGACGGGGACGGCGTCGACCCCGTGCTACTCACCCGCGCGCGGGCAACCGGGTGCACCCACCTCGTGCTCTCTCCCCCGCAGCCCGGGCAGGGCTGGGAGGCGCTCGCGGCGATCCGCAAGGCCTGGGACGGGCCGATCGTCCTCGGCGGCATCCAGAACGTTCCGGACGCGCGGATGGCGGTCCGCCGTGGCTTCGACGGTGTCGTCGTCTCGAATGAGCGCGGGCGGCGCGGTCCGGGCGTCG
>DASUXW010000077.1:0-10956 GCA_036377715.1 Gemmatimonadales bacterium | reverse complement strand
GACGCCGACGGGACACAGGCCCGGCTCGATAGTCTGTACGCCGACAGTCCCTATCTCGCTGCCGTCCGGGGCGAGGACGCCCCGGGCTATCAGGCGCTGGAGGACTCGCTCCAGGCGTACGCGACGTCGCAGGCGGCCCCGACTGTCCGGGCCGCGCCCGGCGCCCGGCGCCGTGGGCTCGAGAAGGATGAGCCTCGTCGGCGCCCGGGTGTCCGCCTCCCGAACGACGAGGACACGCCTTCCGGCCGGCGGCGCCCCCAATTGTGAGCGCCGGCCCCGGCGATCTCTCTCGGACCCTCCTGGGTCGACGCTTTCAGAATCCCATCGTTCTCGCCGCAGGTACCGCCGGCTTCGGGCGGGAGCTCGACGGCGTCATGGACCTCGACCGGCTGGGCGGGATCGTGACGAAGGCCGTGTCGCTGGCGCCGCGAGAGGGAAACCGCCCCCCGCGGGTGGCGGAGTTCCGCGGCGGGATGCTCAACTCCGTCGGTCTCGCGAACCCGGGCCTCGATCGGGTCCGGAGCGAGTACCTGCCCTGGCTGGCCGCCCGGCTTTCGCGCGCCCAGGTGCTGGTCAACGTGGTGGGGTTCGCGGTCGAGGAGTACGCCGAGGTGGTAGCCCGGCTGGACGGCGCACCCGGCATCGCCGGGTTCGAGCTCAACCTTTCGTGTCCCAACACCAGTGCCGGCGGCATCGAATTCGGCGCCGACGCCGAGTGCGTCCGGCGGATCGTCGCGGCGTGCCGGGCACGCACGAAGCTCCCGCTGTCGGCCAAGCTCTCGCCGGTGCTCCCCGACATTCCAGGCATGGCGCTGGTGGCGCGGGACAGCGGCGCCGATGCCATCACGGTCGTGAATACGCTACCCGGCCTCCTCTTTGCGGAGGGAACCGGCGCCGCCCGGCTGGGGAACGGGAACGGGGGAGTGAGCGGCCCCGTGCTCCTGCCGGTCGGAGTGCTGGCGGCTGCCCGGGTGGTGGAGCGGACCGGTGGGATGCCGGTGATCGGGGTGGGGGGGGTCCGGTCCGCAGCGGACGCACGGCAGTACCTGAGGGTCGGTGCGGCACTGGTCGGGGTCGGGACCGCGGCGCTGGCCGACCCGCGGCTGCCGGAGCGGCTCATCCGAGAGCTGGAGCATGGAAATGGCTGAGGTGGTGCTTGCACTGGACCTGCCGAGCGGCCGGGAAGCGATCCGGCTGCTCGATCGGCTGCCGGAGGTCCGGTGGGTGAAGGTCGGGTCCATCGTGATGACGGCGGAAGGCCCGGATCTGGTCCGGGTCCTCGCCGATCGAGGGCTGCGTGTATTTCTTGATCTCAAGTGGCATGACATCCCGAATACGGTGGCGGGCGCGGTCCGGGCGGCGCGCCGACTCGGCGCCTCCATGGTCACGGTCCACGCGCTGGGCGGCCGTGCGATGATGGAAGCCGCGGCGGCGGCCGCCGGCGGGCAGCTCGCAGTCGTGGCAGTGACCGTGCTGACCTCCCACGACTCGGCCTCCTACGCCCGCGCACTGGGCAGGCGGGATGTGGACCTCGCGCGCGAAGTCGAGCGCCAGAGCGGCGAAGCGGCGCGGGCCGGGCTCGCCGGCGTGGTCTGCTCGCCGGTCGAGGTGGCCCTCGTCCGGCGGGCGGCGGGGCCGGAGGCCCGGATCGTGGTGCCCGGGATCCGCCGCGCCGGGGAGGAGCGGGGCGATCAGGCGCGGGTGGCGACGGCCGCCGAAGCCGCCGCCGCCGGGGCGACGCACCTGGTGGTGGGGCGCCCCGTGCTTCAGGCGGACGATCCACCCGCTGCCTTCGGCGCGCTGCTCCAGGAGGCTCGGTGCGGCGACTCCTGATTCTGGTGGCGCTGCTCCTCCCCTGGTCGGCGATCGGCGCCCAGCAGCCGGAGCTCGAGGGTCTCACCGCCGCCGCCGAGCACGCGCGGGAGGCCTGGTACGCCCACGACGCCGCCGAGCTCGTGGCCGGGAGCCCCCAGCTTCTGGTCCAGCTCCCCGGTGCGGACCCCTCGGCGGCGCTGCCGCCGCCCCAGGCCGCCGCGCTCCTCACGGACTTCCTGGCACCGGCGCAGGAGGTGGAGACGGTGGTCCGGGCGGCGCGGGAGGTCGAGCCCGGGCGGGGCTATGTGGAGCTCCAGCGGCGCTACCGGGTGACCGGCACCCAGGAGGTCCGCACCCAGAGCCTGCTGCTCGGCTACCGGCTGGGGCGGGCGGGGTGGCGGCTGGTGGAGCTCCGGGTGGTGGGGTAATGCTCCAAGCGTTCGCCTTGCATGGCTTTCCGGGCCGGGATATATTGGTGAGCTAGTCCCTAAACCGGCTCCGGAGAGTGGCGTGAAGGTTCGTTCGAGCGTGAAGCCGATTTGCGAGCACTGCAAGGTCGTCAAGCGACAGGGCGTGATCCGCATCATCTGCAAGCGCAATCCCAAACACAAGCAGCGGCAGGGCTGATCATGGCGCGCATCGCAGGCGTGGATCTTCCGCGCGAGAAGCGCGTCGAGATCGCGCTCACCTACATCTTCGGGATCGGGCGGCCGACGAGCACCCGCATCCTGGGTGAAACCGGCGTCAACCCCGACACCCGCGTCCGGGACCTCTCGGACGCCGAGGTCGCCCGGCTGCGCCAGATCATCGAGCGCTCGGTCAAGGTCGAGGGCGCCCTCCGCACCGAAGTCGCGATGAACATCAAGCGGCTGATGGACATCGGGAGCTACCGCGGCATCCGCCACCGGCGGGGGCTGCCGGTCCGCGGGCAGCGGACCCATACCAACGCCCGGACCAAGAAGGGTCCGCGGCGCGCCATCGCCGGCAAGAAGAAAGTGACGAAGAAGTAATGACCGCACCTGCACCCACCCGGGCGCCGTCGCCCAAGCGCGGCAAGAAGGTCGTCGACTCCGAGGGCATCGCCCACATCTCGGCGACGTTCAACAATCTGCTCATCACGATCACCGACATGAAGGGCAACGCCCTCGCGTGGGGATCGGCCGGCAAGGCCGGGTTCAAGGGCTCCAAGAAGTCCACGCCGTTCGCGGCCACCGTCGCGGCCGAGAACTGCGGGCGCGAGGCCATGAACCTCGGGCTCCGGCGGGTCCACGTGCGGGTGCAGGGGCCCGGGAGCGGGCGCGAGTCCGCCATCCAGGCGCTCGCCTCGGTCGGACTGCGCGTGGTGTCCATCCGCGACGTCACTCCCATTCCCCACAACGGTTGCCGCCCGCCCAAGAAGCGGCGCGTCTGAGGGATCGAAGGCACGATGACCATTGATCTGACCGGATTGGTCCGCCCGCACCTCGTCGAGATGACGAAGCGGGACGACAATCCCAATGCCGCCGAGTTCCGGCTCCAGCCGCTGGAGCGCGGTTTCGGCTACACGCTGGGCAACTCGCTCCGGCGCCTGCTGCTCTCCTCGCTCCGCGGCAGCGCGGTGTGGGGCTTCCGGCTCGACGGCGTGGTGCACGAGCACCAGACCGTCCAGGGCGTGCTCGAGGACGTGCACCAGATCGTCCAGCGGCTCAAGGCGCTCACGCTCGTCCTCTCCGACGAGGTGGACGAGGCGGTGCTGCACATCCGCCGCGAAGGCGCGGGGCCGGTTTATGCCCGCGACATCCAGGAGCACGGCGCCGTCACCGTGAAGAACCCGGACCACCTGCTGTTCACCCTCCAGGACGACCGCGAGGTCAATATGGAGTTGTACGTGAACAAGGGGCGCGGCTACGTCGAGGCCGAGATGCACCCGGCCGACCGGTCGCTCCCGGTGGACCTGGTCCGGATCGACGCCATCTACAACCCGGTCCGTCGCGCCAACTTTTCGGTCGCCGAGACCCGCGTCGGCCAGCGGACCGACTACGACCGGCTCACGGTCCAGGTCGAGACCAACGGCACCGTCACGCCCGAGGACGCCATCGCCTACGCGGCGGCCCTGGCCCAGGTTCACTTCCAGTACTTCGTGGACTTCGGCAAGGTGCCCACCATGCGCGAGCCGGGCGCCGCGCCGGGGTCGGGCAACGGCGGCAACCTGCGGCAGAAGCTCGCCAAGCCCATCGACGACTTCGGGCTCTCGGTGCGCTCGCTCAACTCGCTCAAGAACTCGAACATCCGCACGCTCAAGGATCTGGTCGAGTTCTCCGAGGACGACCTGCTCAAGGTCAAGAACGTGGGCGAGAAGGCGCTCAGCGAGATCGCCGAGCTGCTCCAGCGGGAAAACCTGAACTTCGGCATGGCGTTCGAGGAGACCGACGGCGAGCTCCGCGTGGTGCGTGAAGGCGTGCGCCCGGTGGTCCACCCGTCCACCGGCAGCGGCGAGGGGGCCTGATGCGCCACCGCGCCAAGGGCCGGCAGCTCTCGCGCACCGCGAGCCACCGCCGGGCGCTGCTCAACAACATGGCCGCCAGCCTGTTCACCCACGGCCGGGTGATCACCACCGAGGCCAAGGCCAAGGAGCTCCGGCCTTTCGCCGAGAAACTCATCACGCTGGCCCGCCGCGGCGACCTGCACGCGCGCCGGCTGGTGGAGCGGCGCATCAAGGACCGGGAGACGCTCTCGCGGCTCTTCGCCGAGATTGGCCCGCGCTTCGCGGCGCGCCCGGGGGGCTACACCCGCATTCTCAAGCTGGGCCACCGCGACGGTGACGGCGCCGATGTCGCGCGGATCGAGCTGCTCTCCGAATGATCCGGGGCGCGGCGGCCCGGAACGACGAAGGGGACCCGAGGGTCCCCTTTTTCATGGGCGATGCGAACGATCGGGGCCGTTCAGCTCCGGGCGGCGACCGCCCGTGGCGCCTTGGTCACACGGTTACTCTTCAGGCACTGCGTGCACACGCGGACCCGCTTTGGCGCACCCTCGACCAGCACCCGGACCGTCTGCAGATTCGGGTACCAGCGACGCTTGGTTCGATTGTTGGCGTGGCTGACGTTGTTGCCGGTGACCGGCCCCTTGCCGCACACGGTACAGACGCGGGCCATGAGAACCACCTTGAGGTGTCGGTTGTGAACTCCAATGACAGCCTCTAAGGATAATGGACGGCCGCTAATGACACAACCGCATACCCCATCGCTACATGCCTAGAGCGCTCATCACCGGCGTCACCGGGCAGGACGGCTCGTACCTGGCGGAGCTGCGCCTCGAAAAGGGCTACGAGGTATTCGGGGTGGTGCGGCGGACCAGCCACCACAGCTACGAGCGGATCGAGCACCTGCTCGATCGGATCGAGATCGTCACCGCCGACCTGCTGGACCAGCACTCGCTCACCGTGGTGCTCCAGGAGACTCGGCCCGATGAGGTGTACAACCTCGCCGCGCAGTCCTACGTGCCTACCTCCTGGAGCCAGCCGGTGCTCACCGGCGAGTTCACCGCGCTCGGCGTGACGCGGATCCTCGAGGCGATCCGGCTGGTCCACCCGTCGGCCCGGTTCTACCAGGCGAGCTCGTCCGAGATGTTCGGCAAGGTGACCCAGACGCCGCAGCGCGAGGACACCCCGTTCTATCCCCGGTCGCCCTATGGTGTAGCCAAGGTGTACGGGCACTGGATCACGGTGAACTATCGCGAATCCTACGGGCTCTACGCCGTGAGCGGCATCCTGTTCAACCACGAGTCGCCGCGCCGCGGGATCGAGTTCGTGACCCGGAAGGTCAGCGACGGGGTCGCGCGCATCAAGCTCGGACTCGCCCGCGAGCTGCGGCTGGGCAACCTCGACGCGCACCGCGACTGGGGCTTCGCCGGCGACTACGTCGAGGCGATGTGGCGCATGCTCCAGCAGGACCAGCCGCAGGACTACGTGGTCGGGAGCGGCGAGACCCACAGCGTGCGGGAGCTGGTGGAGTTGGCCTTCGGACGCGTGGGGCTCGACTACCGCGACTACGTCGTGAGCGATCCCCGCTTCTATCGGCCCGCGGAGGTGGATGTGCTGCTGGCCGATCCCGCCAAGGCCCGCCGCGAGCTGAACTGGCGGCCGACGGTCGATTTCCCCGAGCTCGTGGGCATGATGGTGGACGCCGATCTCGAGCGGCTGGGGTCGGCAGGGCAGTGAGGGTCCTGGTCACCGGGGCCGACGGGTTCGTGGGCCGGCACCTGGTGCAGCAGCTGCTTGCGGCGGGCGATGAGGTGGCGGCGGCGTGCCGGCCGGGTGGGGTGCCGGTGGACTGGGGCGGACGCGTGGAGGTGCTCCCGCTGGAGCTGACCGACGATGCATCGGTGACCCGGACAGTGGGTTGGGGAGCCGAGGCGATCGTCCACCTCGCCGCTGTCGCCTCGGTCCGGGAGGCGCGCCGTGACCCGGGCGCCGCGTGGGAGGTCAACGCCGCGGGCACCGCCAGGCTGTGCGCGGCGGCGGCGACCGGGCAAGGGCGCGACGCCGCGGGCCCCGTCCTGCTGCTGGTGTCCACGGGCGAGGTGTACGGCATCGGCCCGGCGGCCCCCAGGGTCGAGACCGATCCGCTGCTGCCCGTCTCGTCGTACGCGGCCAGCAAGGTCGGCGCGGAGGCGGCGGCGCTGGAGACCTGGCGCAGGACCGGGCTCCGCGTGCTGGTGGCGCGGCCGTTCGCGCACACGGGGGTGGGCCAGGCCGACGCCTACGTCGTGCCCGCCTTCGCGCGGCGGCTCCGGGAGGCACGCGCGTCGGGCGCCGCCTCGGTACCGACCGGGAATCTGGCACCGGTGCGCGATCTGCTGGACGTGCGCGACGTCGCGACGGCCTATCGCGCGCTGCTCGAGCGGGGCGAGCCGGGGCAGACCTACAACATCGCGCGCGGGGAGGGCGTCTCGCTGGCCGAGCTCTTCGCGCGCCTGGCGACGCTCACCGGGACCGCGGCCGAGCCTCGGCTCGATCCGGCGCTCGTGCGCGGGGCCGACATTCCCCATCTGGTCGGCGACTCGACTAAACTCCGGCGCGCCACCGGGTGGGCGCCGACGATCCCACTCGAGCAGACACTCCGGGAGCTCGTGGATGCCCAAGCGGACTGACCTCGAAACCATCCTCCTCATCGGCTCCGGCCCGATCGTGATCGGGCAGGGCGCCGAGTTCGACTATTCGGGCACGCAGGCGGTACGCGCGCTCAAGGAGGAGGGCTACCGGGTCGTCCTGGTCAACTCGAATCCAGCCACCATCATGACCGATCCCGAGCTGGCCGACCGGACCTACATCGAGCCGGTCACGCCCGAGTGGGTGGCCAAGGTGATCGAGCGGGAGCGTCCCGATGCGCTGCTGCCGACGATGGGGGGCCAGACCGCGCTCAACGTCGCGATGGCGCTCGAGCGCAACGGCACCCTGGCGCGCTACGGCGTCGAGCTGATCGGCGCCAACGAGCGGGCCATCCGCCTCGCCGAGGATCGCCATGAGTTCGCCCTGGCCATGCAGCGGATCGGCCTGGCCACACCCCAGGGACGCACGGTGCGGAGCCTGGCCGAGGCGCTCGAAGCCGTCGAGGTGACCGGATTCCCGGCGATTCTCCGGCCGTCGTTCACGCTGGGCGGCACCGGCGGCGGGATCGCCTACAATCGGGAGGACTTCGAGCGGATGGTGCGCCGGGCACTCGAGCTGTCGCCGGTGGGGTCGGTGCTGGTCGAGCGGAGCATCATCGGCTGGAAGGAGTTCGAGCTCGAGGTGATGCGGGACGGGGCCGACAACGTGGTCATTGTCTGCTCGATCGAGAACCTCGATCCGATGGGCGTTCATACCGGCGACTCGATCACGGTGGCGCCCGCGATGACCCTCACCGACCGCGAATACCAGGTGATGCGCGACGCGGCCATCCGGATCATCCGCGAGATCGGCGTGGCTGCGGGCGGCTGCAACATCCAGTTCGCCGTGGACCCCGCCACCGGCGAGCAGCTCGTGATCGAGATGAACCCGCGGGTCTCGCGCTCATCGGCGCTCGCCTCGAAGGCGACCGGGTTTCCCATCGCCCGCATCGGCACCAAGGTCGCGGTGGGCTACCGGCTCGACGAGCTGCCCAACGACATCACCAGGGTGACGCCGGCCTCGTTCGAGCCGGTGCTCGACTATGTGGTGGTGAAGGTGCCGCGGTTCGCGTTCGAAAAGTTCCCGGCCGCCGATCCGACGCTCACCACCCAGATGAAGTCGGTCGGCGAGGCGATGGCGATCGGGCGCACGTTCAAGGAGGCGTTCCAGAAGGGACTCCGGGGACTCGAGACCGACCGGGCCGGCTGGGTCCTGGGCGCCACGCCGGCCGACGACCGGCTCCAGGACGGCTCGCTCGAGACGGTGCTCGCCGCGCTCCGCACCCCGACGCCGGAGCGCATCTTCCAGATCAAGCGCGCGCTCCGTCTCGGCGCGCCGGTGTCGGCCGTGGCGGAGCGCACCGGGATCGATCCCTGGTTCCTGTACCAGATGGTGGAACTGCTCGACGCGGAGGAGGAGTGGCGGACGGGCGGACAGGCGGACGGGCGGACCGATGATGAGCGGAGGGCGGCGCTCCGGAGGATGAAGCGGCTGGGGTTCTCGGATCGGCAACTGGCGGACCTGAGCGGGATGAAGGAGAGCGCCATCCGGGCCGAGCGGCATCGGTTGGGGATCCGGCCGGCGTACAAGACGGTCGATACCTGCGCGGGCGAGTTTCCCTCGGCGACACCGTATCTCTACTCCTCCTACGACGAGGAAAACGAGGCCGTGGCGCGCGGCGACCGGACGATCGTCATCCTGGGCAGCGGGCCCAACCGGATCGGGCAGGGGGTCGAGTTCGATTACTGCTGCGTCCGCGCGGCGATGGCGTTCCGGGAGCTGGGCTACCGGACGGTGATGGTCAACTCGAACCCGGAGACGGTGTCCACCGACTTCGACATCTCGGACGCGCTCTACTTCGAGCCGCTCACGCTCGAGGATGTCCTCGAGATCGTCGCGGTCGAGCAGCCGCTCGGCGTGGTGGTGCAGCTCGGCGGGCAGACGCCGCTCCGCCTCGCCCGCGGGCTCGAGCGCGAGGGGGTGAAGATCATGGGCACCTCGTCCGAGGCGATTGACCTGGCGGAGGACCGCGGCCGGTTCGAGGCCATCACGCGCGAGCTCGGCGTGGCGCAGCCGCCCAACGGGATCGCCTTCTCGGTCGAGGAGGCGGTTGCGGTGGCGGCGCGCGTCGGCTACCCCGTGCTGGTGCGACCCTCGTACGTGCTGGGCGGCCGGGCGATGGAGATCGTCTACGACGACGCCTCGCTCCGGAGCTATTTCGATCGCGCGGCGCGGGTGGCGCCCGAGCACCCGGTGCTCATCGACAGCTTCCTCGAGGACGCCTTCGAGGCCGACGTGGACGCGATCGCCGACGGCACCCGCTGCGTCATCGGCGGGGTCATGCAGCACATCGAGGACGCCGGCATTCACTCGGGCGACTCCGCCTGCGTGCTCCCGCCCTACCTCATCACCGAGCCGCAGGTGGAGGAGATGCGGCGGCACACCCGCGCCTTCGCCGAGCGGCTGGGCGTGGTGGGGCTGCTCAACGTGCAGTACGCCATCAAGAACGGGATCGTGTACGTGCTGGAGGTGAACCCGCGCGGCTCGCGGACGGTGCCGTTCGTGTCCAAGACCACCGGCGTCGCCCTGGCGAGTCTGGCGGCCGCCATCATGACCGGCGCCACGCTCGACGAGCTCGGGCTGCACGATGACGTCCTGCAGCCGTACGTCGCGGTAAAGGAGGCGGTGTTCCCCTTCACCAAGCTCCAGGGCGTGGACCTGATCCTCGGCCCGGAGATGCGCTCCACGGGCGAGGTCATGGGGATCGCCGATTCCTTCGGGATGGCGTTCGCCAAGGCCCAGATCTCGGCCGACGGGGCGCTCCCGCTGGAGGGCGCCGTTTTCGTGACGGTCAACGACCACGACAAGGCCAACGTGGTCCCGATCGCGCGGCGGCTCCATGCCCTGGGCTTCCGCATGGTGGCCACCGAGGGGACCGCGCGCTACCTGCGCGCCCGCGGGATCCCGACCGAGCGGGTGCACAAGGTGCATGAGGGGCGGCCGAACGCCATCGACCTGCTGGTCTCCGGCAAGATTCAGCTGCTCATCAACACCCCCCTCGGGAAGCTCAGCCAGCAGGACGATTATGCGATCCGCCGGGCCGCGCTGCAGCACCGCGTCCCCTATACCACCACCCTCTCCGGCGCCTCCGCGGCGTGCGACGCGATCATCGCGCTCCGGAGCCGCGCCGGCGAAGTCCGCCCGCTCCAGGAGTGGCACGCGCTGGCACGGGAGATGTCGCCGGAGTGGACGGGGTGAAGCCAGTCGTGAGTCATGAGTCGTGAGTCGTGAGAGGATCCCGCGACCCGCGACCTGCGGCTCGCGACGCTGACTCACGACTCACGACTCACGACTCATGACTGCCTTTTTCGCCCACGAATCCAGCTACGTCGACGACGGCGCCGTGATCGGCGCCGGGACCAGGATCTGGCACTTCTGCCACATCATGCCCGGCGCGGTGATCGGGGAGCGGTGCAACCTCGGCCAGAACGTGGTCGTCATGAACGGGGCCCGGCTCGGGAACAACGTGAAGGTGCAGAACAACGTCTCGATCTACGAGGGCGTGACGCTGGAGGACGACGTGTTCTGCGGCCCGAGCTGCGTGTTCACCAACGTCACCAACCCGCGGAGCCACATCCCGCGCAAGGCCGAGTATCGGCCCACGGTGGTGCGCCGGGGTGCCACCATCGGGGCGAACGCGACGGTGATCTGCGGGGCCACGCTGGGCGAGTACAGCTTCATCGGCGCGGGCGCCGTGGTCCGGGGCGAGGTCCCGGCCTATGCGCTGATGATCGGGGTGCCCGCGCGGCGGGTCGGCTGGATGTGCGAATGCGGCGTCCGGCTCGACCTGCTCCCGACGGGCGAAGGTCCCTGCGTGGCCTGCGGGGCGCGCTACCGCATGGAGGACGGGCTGCTCCGCCAGATTGACCCGCCTGCACAGCGCCGCTAAACTCCGTGGCTGCCGTGGGTTCCGCCATTCACAGTCTCGCATGGATGTCCCGGTGAACGTACCG
>DASUXW010000076.1:0-6568 GCA_036377715.1 Gemmatimonadales bacterium | reverse complement strand
ACCACGACCTCGCTCCTCGCGCACGTGATGGCGGCCGCCGGGCTCCGGGCGGAGACGGCGGGCAACATCGGCCGCGCGCTGTGCGACGTGGCGCTCGCCCCCGACCCGCCCGACTGGCTGGCGCTCGAGCTGAGCTCGTTCCAGCTCCACGACGCGCCGCACCTCCGGCCGGCGATCGGCGTGCTCACCAACCTCGCGCCCAACCACCTGGATCGGTATCACTCGCTCGAGGAGTACTACGGCGACAAGGCGCTGCTCTTCCGGAATGCCGACGCCGATTCAGTGTGGGTGAGCAATGCCGACGATCCGGCCGTCTGCGAGATGACGACGCCCGTCAGAGGCACGCATCTCCGGTTCTCCCTTCGCCAGCGCGCCGACGGCTGGCTCGATCGCGCCGGCGGCCGGCTCATGCTCGGCGACCGTCCGCTGCTCGCCCGGAGCGAGCTCCCGCTCCTCGGCGACCACAACGTGGCCAACGCGCTCGCTGCGGCGCTCGCGGCCGTCCGGGCCGGCGCCGATCCGGGCCGCGTCGCGGCGGGCCTGCGCTCGTTCCGCGCCATCCCGCACCGGGTCGAGCCGGTGCGGGAGGTGGCCGGCGTGCTCTGGATCAACGACTCGAAGTCCACCAACGTCACCTCGACCGAGGTGGCCGTGGCGGCAGTGGGCCGGCCGTTCGTCCTCCTGCTCGGCGGCCGGCACAAGGGCGAGCCCTACACCCGCCTCGCCGAGCCCCTGCGCGGCCGCTGCCGCGCGATCGTGGCCTACGGCGAGGCGGGTCCGCTCGTGGTCCGCGATCTCGGCGACCGGCTGCCAGTCGTACCCGCCGGCGATTTCGCCGAGGTGCTCGCGACCGCCCGCCGCCTGGCCCGTCCGGGCGACGCGGTGCTCCTCTCGCCGGCCTGCTCGAGCTACGACATGTTCGCCAACTACGAGGAGCGCGGTGCCGTCTTCCGCGCGGCCGTCGAGGCGATGTGACCGAGTCCCGCCCGGTTCGGCACCCTGGCGAGCTCCGATGGGAGACCCGCCTCCTCGGTGTCGTGACGCTGGTGCTGCTGGCGTTCGGCGTCGCCGCCACATACGGCGCCGCCAGCCTGGTCACGATGAAGGGAAAGAACGTCGGGCTCGAGTTCGCGGCGCGGCAGCTCACCGGCGCGGTGCTGGGCGGACTGCTCCTGCTCTGGGCCTCGCGCCAGGACTACTACCGCTGGCGCACCTGGGCCTGGCCGCTGCTCCTCGTCACGATCGGATTCCTCCTTGTCCCGCTGCTGCCGATCACCCGCTCGATCTCGCCCGCACTCAATGGCGCGCGGCGGTGGGTGGACATCGGGCCGCTCAACTTTCAGCCCTCGGAGCTGGCTCGGCTCGCCGTGGTGGTGTGGTGCGCGATGCTCGCGTCGAAGAAGGGCGCGCAGGTGCGGGACTTCAGGAAGGGCGTGCTCCCCTTCATCGTGGTCCTGGGTGTGGTCTCGGCGCTGATCCTGCTCGAGCCCAATCTGTCGATGGCGACGCTGGTGGCGTTCCTCGGGGGCCTCGTGCTCTTCGCCGCCGGGGCGCGCATCGGGCACTTCATCCTGCTCGGCACGGCGGCGGTGCTCCTCGTATTTCACCAGATCCGGGACGCGCAGTACCGGCTCGCGCGCGTGCTCACCTTCCTCAACCCGGGTGATGCCGCCACGGAGGCGGGGTTCCAGATTCATCAGTCGCTGGTGGGGATCGGATCGGGCGGGCTGTTCGGGACCGGCTTCGGGCAGGGGCAACAGAAGCTGGGGTATCTGCCCTACGCCTATTCCGACTTTCTGTTCAGCACCATCGGCGAGGAGTGGGGCTTCGTGGGCGTGCTCGTGGTGGTGCTCCTCTTCGCGCTCTTCTGCTGGCTCGGGTTCCGCATCGCGAAGACCGCGGCCGAGCCGTTCGGGCAGTATCTCGCGGTGGGGCTCACGGCGACCATCGGGCTCACGGCGTTCATGCACATGGCGGTGTCGCTCGGCCTGATGCCGACGACGGGGCTCACGCTGCCGTTCATGTCATACGGGCGCTCGAGCCAGGTGATCTCGCTGCTCGGCACCGGCATTCTCATCAGTATCGGGCGACTGCGCGGGAAGCCGCGAGGGGGCGGGCGGGCGGACGGGCGGACGGGCGGACCGTCCCCGGAGTCACCCTGAGCGCCAGCGATGGGCTCAGGATGACTCCAGCGCACGCCGCCCGTCGTCGCCACATCCTCATCGCCGGCGGCGGTACCGGAGGACATCTCATGCCTGCGCTCGCGATCGCGAAGGCGCTGCGCGAGCAGGCACCCGATCTGGAGCCCGTGCTCGTCGGTGCCGCGCGCGGCGTCGAGGCGCGCATCCTGCCGACCCGCGACTTCCGCTACTACCTGCTTCCCTCCGAGCCCATTTACCGCCGCACCTGGTGGCGCAACGCCCGCTGGCCGCTCGTTGCGGGGCGCCTGCTCCGGGAGGTGAACAAGCTGTTCGCCGCGGAGCAGCCCGCCGCAGTCCTCGGCACCGGCGGCTACGCCTCGGCGCCGGTGGTCTGGTGGGCCGCGCGGCGCGGCATCCCCACCGCGGTGCAGGAACAGAATGCCTATCCCGGACTCGCCACCCGCTGGCTCAGCCGTCGGGTGCGGCATGTCTATCTCGGCCTGCCCGAAGCGCGGCGCCTGCTCCGGTTCGGCGCGCGTACCGAGGTGTTCGACACGGGAAACCCGATCGCACCGCCGTCTCCGGAGCGGCGCGCACAGGCGCTCGCGCGCTTCGGGCTCGACGGGCGCCGGCCCGTGGTGCTCGTGACCGGGGGGAGCCAGGGCGCGCTCGCGATCAACCGCGCGGTGGCCGAGTGGCTCGACCAGGGTGGTCTTCGCGACGCCGGTCTGCTCTGGGTGACGGGGCGGGGCACGCACGGCGAGTTCGCGGCGCGCCACCGCCCGCCCAATGTCCAGGTGATCGACTTCCTCGACCCGATGGCTGACGGCTACGCGGTCGCCGACCTCGTCGTGTCGCGCGCCGGCATGATCACCGTGGCCGAGCTGTGCGCGTGGGGGCTGCCGAGTATCCTGATCCCGCTCCCCACGGCGGCGGCCGACCACCAGACCCACAACGCGCGCGTCCTCGCCGACGCGGGCGCGTCGCTGTTCCTGAGGCAGCAGCAGCTCACCGGCGGGGCGCTCGGCGAGGCGGTGCAGGGCCTGCTCGGCGACGCCACACGCCGCTCCGCGATGGCCCAACGGGCCCTGGCGCGCGGGCGCCCCCAGGCCGCCGCGGAGATTGTGTCGAAATTATTGACGCTGGCCCAGTGACCGGGGTGCTCGCTCCACTTTCACAACTCGCGGCGCCTACTTACATTGGCGCATCCACCATGAACTTGTTTACCCCCACGGACAGGCGGCCGGTTCATTTCGTAGGAATCGGCGGGGCCGGAATGAGTGCCCTCGCCCTGATCGCCTGCCGTCGCGGGCTCGCCGTGAGCGGGTGCGACACCGATCCGTCCGGCGCCGCCGACCTGGCCGAGCTCGGCGTGCGACTGGTGCAGGGGCATGATCCGTCGCACGTGGACGGCGCGCGCGCGCTGGTCGTGACGGCGGCGGTGTCGCCGAATCACCCCGAGCTGGCCCGCGCCCGTGAGCTTGGCGTGCCCGTGGTGCCGCGCAAGCAGGCGCTCGCGGCGCTCATCGGGACCTCGCGCTCGGTGGCGGTGGCCGGGACGCACGGCAAGACGACCACGACCGTGATGACCACCGAGGCGCTCACCGCCGCCGGCCTCGCGCCCACCGGGATCGCCGGCGGGAGGGTGAGCGCATGGGGCGGCAATGCGCGGGTGGCGAGCGACGAACTGTTCGTGGTCGAGGCCGACGAATACGACCGGGCGTTCCTGGAGCTGCATCCTACGATTGCCGTCGTCAACAACGTCGAGCCCGATCACCTCGAGTGCTACGGCTCGATGGAGACACTGGAGAGCGCCTTCGCCGAGTTCGCCGGCCGCGCCGAGACGGCCATCGTCAGCGCCGATGACGCAGGGGCTCGCCGGCTCGCCGGCCGCCTCGACCGGCCGCACCGGTTCGGGTTCGCAGACGACGCCGAGGTTCGGATCACCGGCTTGACCCAGCGTGCCGACCGCACCGAAGCCGAGGTGCGATTCGTCAATGGGCACAAACTGCCGATCCGGCTTCGAGTGCCCGGCATTCACAATCTGCGGAACGCGGTCGCGGCGCTGGCCGTCGTGGATGCCCTTGGTGGAGACCTCGCGCGCGCCGCGGAGGCGCTGTCCGAATTCACCGGCGTCGGCCGGCGGTTCGAGCGGCTTGGTGAGCACGGCGGCGTGGCGCTGGTGGACGACTATGCCCACCACCCGTCGGAGCTCGCGGCCACGCTCGCAGCGGCGCGCCAGGCCTATCCGGGCCGGCGCCTGGTGGCGGTGTTCCAGCCGCATCTCTACTCGCGCACCGCGGCGCACGCCGAGGCGATGGGCCAGGCGCTCGCCGCCGCCGATCTTGCGATCGTCACCGAGATCTACGCCGCGCGGGAGCAGCCGATGGCCGGCGTGAGCGGCGCTCAGGTGGCCGACGCTGCGCGGCGCGCGGGCGCCCAGGTTCGCTTCGAGCCGACCCGCGCCGACGTCGGCCGCCGGGTCTACGAATCGCTTGCGCCCGGCGATGTCGTCATCACGCTCGGCGCAGGCGACATCACCCGCGTGGGTCCCGAGCTCGTACGGTGGCTGGACGCCGCCTGAAGACCGGGTGGAAGGTCCTCGGCAGCACAGCGCTGGGACTCGCGCTCTGGGTCGGACTGCCGCCGCTGCTCAGGAGATTCGACTTTTTCAAAGTCAGGCAGGTGGAGATCGTCGGATTGCAGTATCTTGATCCGGCGAAGGTGGTGAGCGCCCTTCGGCTCCCGTCCACGGCCAGCGTATTCGATGATCCCGGGCCCCTCGAGCAGCGAGTGCTCGCGATGCCCGGCGTGACCGCGGTGGAGATGGGCCGCCGGATTCCCGGCACGCTGGAGGTGGCGCTCGAGGAGGCGGTCCCGGTGGCTCTGGCCAGCCGGGGCAGCGCACTGGTGATGCTGGACGCGCGGGGACGGGTGCTCCCGTTCGATCCGTTGCGCTCGGCGCCCGACCTCCCGCTCGCGGCCAGCGGCGACCCGCTCGTAACTCGGGTCTTCGCTCAGGTCCGCGATGCCGACCCCGAGCTGTTCGCCCGAGTCGGCGCGGGCTGGCGGGTGGGCCCCGACGTGGTGCTCGAGGTCGGGGGGCGGCGCATCTGGTTCGGAGCGCAGGTTTCCGCGGAGGACATTCGAGCGGTGACGGCGGTGGAGCAGGCGCTCGCGCGCAGCGGGCGCGCCTATCGGGAACTCGACGGACGATTCGCGGGGCAGGTCGTCGTGCGGCGGGCCGGCGCATGAGCGGCCAGCCGCAGCGGCTGGTGGCGGCGCTCGATCTGGGCTCGACCAAGGTCGTGGCGCTCATCGCCGAGGTGACCGGCGACGCGCGCGAGCCGGGCGCCCGGATCCTCGGCGTCGGCGTGGAGCGGAGCGCGGGGATCCGGCGCGGCGTGGTCCGCGACATCGAGGAATCCACCCGCGCCATCGACAAGGCGATGAAAGCCGCCCAGCGGATGGCCGGGGTCGAGGTCGGCTCGACCTACTGCGGCATCGCGGGCGAGCACGTCGCGGGCCGGAGCTCGCACGGGATGGTCTCGGTCACCGGCGACGAGATCCGCACCAGCGACGTGGCCCGGGTCAACGACATGGCGAGTAACATCAGCTTCGGGCGCGACCACGAGCTGCTGCACGCCATTCCGCAGGACTATCTGATCGACCAGCAGGGAGGGATCAACGAGCCGATCGGGATGACCGGCTCGCGGCTGGAGGCCGAGGTGTACCTGGTCACGGTGCTCTCGAGCGTGCTCCAGAACCTGAGGAAATGCGTGGAGCGGGCCGGCTATCACGTCCAGGAGTTCGTCCTGGAGCCGCTGGCCGCCTCGCTCGCGGTGCTCACGCCGGACGAGATCGAGCTGGGCTGCGCCATCGTGGAGCTGGGCGGCGGGTCCACCAACGTGTCGATCTTCCACAACGGAAAGATCCGCCACACGGGCTCGCTCCTCTGCGCCGGCGGGCACGTCACGGGAGATATCGTCCATGGACTGCAGGTGACCCAGGTGGATGCGGAGCGGTTGAAGGAGCGCTTCGGCGCGGCCTTCGAGCCGCTGGTCCCCGAAAGTGACGTCTTCGAACTGCCGAGCACGCCCGGGCAGGGACCCCGGAACGCACAGCGACGCGTGCTGGCGCATATCATGCACATGCGACTGCAGGAGGTCTTGGAGTACGCGCTCGACGAGATCACCCGGGCAGGCTATCATCAGCGACTCCCCGCGGGGGTAATCCTCACGGGGGGCGGCGCATTGACTCCCGGTATCGTCGAGCTCGCCCGCGAAGTTTTCGCCATGCCGGCCCGGTGCGGCGTCCCGGGCCAGCGCCTGCGTGGTCTGGCGGACAGCGTCGAATCACCGCGAATGGCAGTACCGGCCGGCCTGGTGCTCTACGGCGCCCGGCAGGTCGCGACCAGCGGCGGCTTC
>DASUXW010000075.1:0-8234 GCA_036377715.1 Gemmatimonadales bacterium | reverse complement strand
GCCTGCTCCTCGGTCCCCGCGCTCGCCTCCCAGGCCGCGACGGCCGCCTCGAGCTGCAGGCTGGCGTTCCGGGTGTCGAGCTGCGCGCGCTCCCGCGTCTGCTTGAGCCGGAGCTCCGCCTGTGTCACACTCGCCCGCGCGGTCTCGACCTCGCCGCGGATGCGGCCGCCAGTGAAGAGCGGAAGCGACAGCCCGACCGACACCGTCCAGTCGGTGAGATAGTCGGCCCCGAACGGCGAGCCGTTGCCCGGGTAACCCAGCTCGGCGAAGTCGGAAGCGAGCGTGAGCTGCGGCAGCCGCTGCGAGCGCGCCACCCGGAGCTGCCCGCGCTGCGAGGTCAGCGCTTCCGCCGCCTGCCGCACCACGACGCGGCGGTCCACTGTGGTATCGCCGGGCGTGTCCACCAGCTCATCGATCCGGGGCGAGGCGAGCAGCGTGGTGTCCCCCAGGTCCGTGGTGAGCGCGAGCGGCTGATCGAGCGGAATGTCGAGGAGCTGTCGGAGGCGCACGTAGGCCAGGTCGCGGTCGGCGCTGCGCTGGATGACGACCGGCCGCTGATTGTCGCGCGTCACCCGGGCGCGCAGCAGCTCGAACTCGGACTGGTCGCCGACCTGCTTCGCGAGCCGGGTCTGCGCCAGCGTGGTGTCCGCCTGGCGGAGCGTGGCCTCGGCGATCGCGACCAGCCGGTCGCCCAGTTTGGCGTCGTAGTACGCCTGGGCCACGTCGAGCAGCGTCTGCGCCCGCGCGGCGGTCACGCTCAGCTCGGCGCTCCGGAGCGAGGCGTCGGCTGCCTGTGACTGGCCGCCGAGCCGGCCGCCGGTGAAGAGCGCCTGCGAGGCCGACAGGCCGAAGCGCCAGGTGTTCTCGCGGCCGAACGGCAGGTTGCGGAACGCCGCGAACGGGTCGGAGGCGCTGGCGCACTCGACCGCATCTTCCAGCGCGCCCAGGCGCTGGTCGATACTCTGCGACGGGTTCGGAGTGAACCGGGCGCATTCACGCGCGGGCTCGGCGGGGGCCGTCGTGGTGTCTTCTGCCTGCTGGAAGACCGAGAACTGGCTCTGCAGGGTACGCTGGTACGAGGCGGAGCCGTTGAGCTGAGGCAGATATCCGCTGCGTACGCGGCGCCGCTCGCCCTGCGCACGCGTCACGTCGGCACGCGCGATGCCGACCCCTTCGCTCCGGCTCTCGGCAAGCTGGAGCGCTGCCTCGAGCGAGAGCGGCCGCGCCGGCGGGCCCGCCGGCTCCTGCGCGCGCAGCGGTCCGGCCGCCATGCCCACCAGCGCAGCGAAGGCGAGCGTGACGAATCGCCGAATTCGCTTCATGTGCCCGTCCCCGGCGGCGTCACCCCCACCGCACGCAGGAACAGCCGGACGTACTCGCGGAGCGAGGTGTCCACCCCGCGCGCGAACAGGCCCGGCATGATGTCCCGGCCCATCGCGTCGCCGAACAGCGTGCCCATCAGCATCGCGGCCGCCGCGCGCTCGTCGAACGTGGCCGTCGTGGCGCCGCTCTGCCGCAGACGCCGGAGATAGCGCGCCAGGACCGCCGCGGCCCGCTCGGGTGGCTTGTCCATCGCGGCGAACCGGTCCGGGTGCTCGTGCATCTCGCCCATGCACATGCGGATGAACGCCCGCCGCCCGCTCATGCGGGCGAGGTGGGCCCGGGCCCAGGCCAGCAGCTCGGCCTCGGGATCGTTGGGCTCCTCCGGCAGGGTGATGCGCTCCATCTCCGCGGCCGCCCGGGCGATGGCCTCGGTCAGCAGCGTCTCCTTGGAGCCGAAGTGGCGGAAGAGGGTGATCTCGTTCACCCCCGCCGCCTCCGCGATGCGGCGGGTCGTGGCTCCGCGGTAGCCCGACTCGGCGTACACGCGGGCGGCCGCGTCGAGGAGGAGGTCACGGACGTTCATGGGGGAGGGAGGATAACGACGGGTGGCGGGTGGTGCAAGCAGGTACTTACACGCGGGCCAGTCACCCGCGGTCCGGGATCACCCGCGCGCGCCGAGCTCCCCGACCGCCTGCGCGATCCGCTCCGCGGCCCGTCCGTCGCCGTAGAAGTCCGGATGCCACGGCGCCTCGCGCGCGCGCCGGCGCTGCGCCGCCACCACGCCGTCGAGGCGGGCCGGTGCTTCCAGCGCGGGCACCAGCGCGTTGGCACCGCAGCTTACGGTCTCGGTCCACTCGGTCTCGCCCCGGACGGTGACGCAGGGCGTCCCGAGCCAGTACGCCTCCCGCTGCAGCCCGCCGGAGTCGGTCACGACCGCCGCGGCATCCCGGACGGCGGCCACGGTTTCCAGGTAGCCCATCGGCGGGCACAGCTCGACGGCCGGCGGGACCGCGTGCATCAGTCCGAATCGCTCGAGCGCCTCGCGAGTGCGGGGGTGGAGCGGCATCAGCACCGGCAGCGCCAGGGTGCCGAGCCCGGCAAGCAGGGCCGCGAGGCCCTCGGGGCTCGACGTGAGGGCGGCCCGGTGGGCGGTGGCCAGCACGAAGGGCGGCCGGGCCGCGGGTGGCGGCGCAAGGGCGAGGTGCCGCAGCAGGACGTCGCGCGCCACGTCGCCGGTATCCACGACCGTGCCCGCCGTCCTCTCCCCGCGCAGTTGCGCCGCCGCCCGCGCCGATGGCGCGCAAAGGAGCTGGGCGATGGCGTCCACCACCCGCCGGTTCACCTCCTCCGGCAACCCGGGCTCGCTCGAGCGCAGTCCCGCCTCGACGTGCACCAGCGGGAGCCCTTCCTTGCTCGCGGCGATGGCGCAGCCCAGCGTGCTCGTCGTGTCGCCGATGACGATCACGGCCGCGGGCCGCGCGGCGCGGAGCACCGCCGCGCACCGGGCCAGTACGGCGGCGGTCTGATCGGCGGGCGGGCCGGACCCCACCTCCAGGAAGTGATCGGGCCGGGGCACGCCCAGCTGGCGATACAGCAGCGCGTTGAGCTCGAAGTCGTAGTGCTGACCGGTGTCCACGGCCACCACCGGACCGCGGCGGCGCAGCGCGTCGAGGAGGACCGAGGCCTTGATGACTTGAGGACGGGTGCCGTAGCAGAGGGCGACGGTCACGCGTCGCCGTCCAGCGTCTCGGCCTCGCGCGCGGCCGTGGCCCACCGCTCGAAGGCGCGATCGAGCTCCGCGCGCGCCTCCGCCATCTCGCGCCCGAGCGCCGCGGCCCGGGGGCCCGCGTCGCCGGCGGCGTACAGCGCGGGATCTTCCAGCACCGCCTGGAGCTCGGCGAGCCGGGATTCCCACCGGCCGACGGCCGACTCCGCCTCGGCAACCGCGAGCTCCGCCGTCCGACGGTCGGCCCCGCGGCGCCGGCGATCGTCCTTGCGCCGGCGTTCCGGGCGCGACGCGCGCGCTTTCGGCGCCGCGGGTGGTGCGGCGGCTGCCGTGGCCCGCTCGCGCTCGGCGGCCTCCCAGTCCGCGAATCCGCCCGGATAGTCGGCGATGCGTCCGTCGCGCAGCACCCAGAGGCGCGACGTGAGCGCGCGCAGCAGGGCGCGGTCGTGGCTCACGAGCAGCACGGTGCCCTCGTAGGCGTCGAGCGCGTCCTCCAGCGCCTCCACCGATTCCACGTCGAGATGATTGGTGGGCTCGTCGAGCACCAGGAAGTTGGCGCCCGAGAGCATGAGCACGGCGAGGGCGACGCGGGCCCGCTCGCCGCCCGAGAGCGTCGCGGGCCGCCGCTGCACGGCATCGCCCGAGAAGCCGAAGCGGCCGAGGTGCGCCTGGATGGCCCCGCGGCCCCACTGCGGCCGCAGGTGGGCGACGATGTCGTAGAGCGTCTCGCCCGGTGGAAGCTGGCCCAGGTCCTGGCGGTAGTAGCCGATCCGCACCGAGTCGGGCACACGCACCTGGCCCCCGTCCGGCGTCCGCTCGCCGGTCAGGACGCCGAGCAGGGTGGACTTCCCCGCCCCATTCGGCCCGATGAGCCCCACCACGTCCCCGCGGCGAACGCTGCCGCTGAAGTCCCGGAGCAGCGTGCGATCGCCGATCTCGAGCGAGACGGACTCGGCCACGAGCACCTGATCGCTGCCGCGCTCGTCGGGCGTGAAGCGGAGGGCCATCGCGCCGTCCTCGTCCGCCGGCGGGCTGAGCCGCTCGAGCCGATCCAGCCGGCGCCGGCGCCCGCGCGCCTGGGCGCTGTTGTTCCCGGCGATGTTGCGGCGGATGTAGTCCTCTTCCACCGCGATCGCCTTCGCCTGCCGGGTGAAGGCGCGGGTCTCGGCCAGCCGGCGCTCGGCGCGTTGATGCACGAACGAGGCGTAGTCGCCGCTGTACGGGAACGCGCTGCCCCCCTCCAGGTGCACCACGTGGTCCACCACCCCCTGCAGGAACGCGCGGTCGTGGCTGATGAGCAGGACGGTCGCGTCGAGCGCCCGCAGGTAGTCCTCGAGCCAGCGGGTCGTCTCGAGGTCGAGATGGTTGGTGGGCTCGTCGAGCAGGAGGACGTCGGCCGGGGCCACGAGCTGCCGCACCAGCGCCAGCCGGCCCCGCTCGCCGCCGCTCAGGCTGCCGCACGGCTGCTCGCGCGCCGCGGCCGGGTCGAAGCCCAGGCCGTGGAGCACCGCGTCGATGCGAGCCGGCACGGTATAGCCGCCCTCGCGCTCGAACCGCTCCAGGTCCCGATCGTAGCGGGCCAGCATCGCCGGCGTGCAGCGGTCTCCCGCCTCGGCCAGCGCCGCGGCCTGGGCGCCCAGCGACCGCTCGAGCTCGAGCAGCTCCCGGAACGCGTCCGCCGCGGCGTCCCACACCGTGTCGGCGCCGGCGAACTCGCGATACTGATCCATGAGGGCGAAGCGGAGGCCCGACGCGCGCGCCACCGTGCCACGGGAGGGCGCCTGCCGGCCGGTGAGCAGGCGAAAGAGCGTGGTCTTGCCGCTCCCGTTCCGGCCCACGACGCCCCACCGCTCGCCCCGCGCGACGGTGAAGGTCACGTCCTCGAACAGCGTCGTGCCGCCGTATTCCACCGCGACGCCCGCGACGGCGATCTGGGTCACCGGCCGGTCCACTCGCGCCACACGGGTTCCGCGTCGCCCACCGTGAGACGCTGCTGCCAGCGCACCAGCGGCGTCCGGAGCAGCATCGGTTCGTCGCTCAACGTCTCCATCCAGCGCTCCTCGCTGAGCCGCGCGGCTCCGAGCCCCAGGTCGGCGAAGCGACGTGAACCACGGTCCACCAGCGCTTCGACGCCGAACCGCTGGGCGAACCGCTTGAGCTCGCCGGGCGACGCGGGGCGCACCTGCAGGTCCACGAAATGAACCTTCACCCGACGCTCGGCGAAGAAGCGAAGCGCCTTGCGGGTGTCCGCGCTCTTGCGCACGCCGAAGATCTGGACTTCCATGGCGCGGGAATCTACATCCGTCGGGGCAGCGTGACCCGGGCGCTGCTAACTTGTCCGGATGACCCAACCCGTCCCGGTGAGCTACTCCGGCGGCCTGCGCCGCGTGTTCTTCGTCGCGGCCCTGGTGATCGCCCTGCTGCCGATCCCGGTCGCGCTGCTCGATCTGCTGCCCGCGTATCGGATCCAGACCCGATTCCTGATCTTCTACGCGCCGCTCGTCTGCCTGCTGGTGCTGGCCTACCTGTTCTACCTGCGCGACGCGCTGGCGCGGCTGATGTTCGCCCACCTGCTGGACCCGCTGCCGCCACGGCCCCTGTATTACCCCGAGCGACCGGATATCCGGTTGCGGCGCGTCTGGTTCACGCTGCGGCGCGCCATCCTGGCGCTCCTCCCCGCTCTGCTGCTCCTGGTCTCGTTCGCCTGCCTGCTCGGGTATGTGGAACAGGTGGACGACTCGATCGCGCTGACCAGCGCCACCCTCGTGCGGCCCGGACATTCGCCCGACGAAGTGGGGCAACTGCCCGACCACCGTCCGGCCGTGCAGGCATCGCCTCGCGTCGCGGCCCCGACCTCGCTGCGGGAGCGGGCGCTCGACGTACCCTCGACGGAGGACATCCCGCTCTTCGCCGAGCTGACCGCACTGTATATCGGCGCGTTTCTGGCCGCGGTGGTCGCGCTGGTGCTGATGGGCCTGCGTGAATACGCCCGGGAGGCGCTCGGGCTCAGCGAGCAGGACGCGGTGCTCGGCCGGGTGCTAGGCGAGCCCGAATAGGCGGCAGATCAGGATCTCCGGCGGCGCGTTGAGCCGGAGGGGCACCGTGCTGCAGCCGATCCCCACACTCACGAGCAACGCCGCGCCGTTGTCGAGGCGGAAGCGGCCCCTGCTGTAACGCCGTGAGTGCGCCCCGGGAGCCACGATCAGCGGCCTGCCACCGGGGAGCGCGAGCTGGCCCCCGTGGGTGTGGCCGCAGAGGGCGAGGTCGAACCGCGCCCCATCGAGCCCTACCAGATTGGCCGGCGCGTGCATCAGCACCACGCGGAGCCCGTCGGCGCCAGCGAGCGCCGCCTGCGGATCGGGCGCGCCCGAAATGGGGTCGTCGATGCCGCAGATCCAGATGTTCCCGTACGGCGCCGGCAGCCGCCGGTTGCTGTTGACGAGGAGCTCGATCCCCGCACGCTCCAACGCGCGCACGATCGGGGCGGCACCGTTCCAATGGTCGTGGTTGCCGAGCACCGCATAGCGGCCCAGCGGTGCCGGGATACCGCCCAGCACCGGCGCGAGCCGTTCGATGTGGCGCGAGTCCAGCGCCACGTAATCGCCGCCCAGCAGCAGGACGTCCGGGCGGGCGGCCGTCAGCGCGGCGGCGGCCTCGTGCAGGAGGTGGGGGTCGGTGGTCGGTCCCGCGTGGAAGTCCGAAGCGAACGCCACCGTGAGCGCCGGAGTTCCGTCCGGGAACCCGGCCAGTGGCACCTGATGCTCCACCACCTGGATGCTCGGCCGATAGCCCAGCAGCCTGGAGAGCCGGGCCGGCCAGCCGTTCCGGTAGAGCGCCACTTCGAGCCTGTCTACCCACCGCCAGATGCCGGGCTGGGGCGTCATGCGCGACCCGCCCCTCCTCGGAATGCAACTTGCTCCCGGTCCCCGGCGACCGCGCCCAGACCCGCAATCGCTTCATGCCGAACGTCGATTTCGGCCGGCCTGTCTTTGCTCTTGCGGGCTCGGCCGCAGCGGTCAGATTGGCTGAGGACACCTTGCCGGCCCGGTACGGCCTCCCAGCCGCGAATCCACCAGCAGCGATCTGTCGCGCAGCGATTCACGGCCCTCGCCGAGCTTCCCGCCCGACTCGCCGCCGACCGGACCGTGCCCGTTAACCTGATACGCCGGAACAACTTGGGTCCCTGATGATCCGCTCGGATGCCGGTCCCGCGCTGCCCGCCGCGTTCCCTTCGGGGAACGGCGTCGGTCACGAGCGCGCGCCGGAGCCGATGCGCACCGGACGCATTCACGTGCTGACGGTTGCACTGGAGGACTACTTCCATGTGACGCCGTTGCAGACGGTGATCTCCCGGGACCGGTGGTATCGCTTCGAGATGCGCTTGGAGGCCAGCACGCGTCGCACCCTCGATCTGCTCGATGAATGTAGCGCTCGCGCGACGTTTTTCGTGCTCGGGTGGGTCGCCGACGCCGCACCCGAGCTGGTCCGCGAGGTGATGGCCAGGGGCCACGAGGTGGCCAGCAAAGGGTACCATCACGTCGATTTTCGGCGGCTCAGCCGGGAGGCGTTTCAGGAAGATGCGCTCCGCGCCCGTGAGGCGCTGGAACGGGTCACCGGGCGGCGCGTGCTGGGCTATCGGCTCCCCACCCACTGGCTGCATCCGTCGGACCACTGGGCTCTCGATACCCTGGCCGAGTGCGGCTACGAGTACGACTCGAGCGTGCGGCTGCTGTTCCGCGCCTACGCTCGCGAGCCCTGGCGGCAGTTTCCGCACCGCACCACCGCGGGCGGCCGGTCCTTCCTCGAGGTCCCGCTCTCCTCGGTGCGAATGATGGGCCTGCACGTCCCGATCGCCGGCGGCAACTATTTCCGCCAGTTCCCCGACCGGCTGGTGCGCCGCGCCGTGGCACGATGGGACCGCGAGTGTCCCCAACCGTACGTGATGTACTTCCACACCTGGGAGCTCGACCCCGATCAGCCCCGGGTCAACGGCGTGCCCGTCACCCAGCAGATTCGACAGTATCGCAACCTCCGGAAGATGCCTGGTCTCGTCCGGCACTACCTCGAGACCTACCGGTTCACCAGCGTCGCCGAGTACTTCGGGCTCGACCAGTACGCAACGACGCCCACGGCGGCTTCGCGGGCCGAGCCCGATTCGGAGATGGGCGGGGGCGGCGTGACCACG
>DASUXW010000074.1:0-11329 GCA_036377715.1 Gemmatimonadales bacterium | reverse complement strand
GGTCTGGTGTGCCGTTCCCGTTCACCGTTCACTGTTCACCGTTCACTGTTTACCGCTCACCGCGGCATTACATTGCCCCCATGGCCGAGCCCTCCACCGCCCCGCGGGCGTTCGACGCCGAGGCGCTGCCGCATCTCGACGCGCTGTACCGCACCGCGCTCCGGCTCACGGGCGATCCGGCGCAGGCGGAGGACCTGGTCCAGGACACCATGCTCAAGGCGTACCGCTCGTGGCGGCAGTATCAGCCCGGGACCAATGCCAAGGGCTGGCTGCTCACGATTCTCCGGAACACCTTCATCAACGACTACCGGCGCCGCAAGCTCGAGCCTGTGGCCACCGACCTCGAGCTGGTCGAGCCGCACGCGATCTACCGCGCGGTGGAGGACGTGGATCCCGAGGGCGCCTTCTTCTCGCAGATCGTGGACGAGAAGGTGCTGGAGGCGGTGGACCGCCTGCCGCCCGACTTCCGCGAGGTGCTGGTGCTGAGCGACATGGAAGGGTTGAGCTATGGCGAGATCGCCGAGGCGGTGGGAGTGCCGGTCGGGACGGTGAAGTCCCGCCTGTTCCGCGCCCGGCGGCAGCTCCAGGCGGCGCTCTACGCGTACGCGGTGGAAACGGGGATCATTCCGCGGCGGGAGAATGAGAATGGGTGACCCGATCGACTGCCGTGAGGCCGAGAAGCGACTGCACGATTACCTGAAGCACGAGCTGACCCCGGAGCTCGAGGCGGAAGTCCGAGCCCACCTCGAGCGCTGCCGGCCGTGCGACGGCTACGCGCGGTTCGAGGCCAACTTCCTGCTGATGCTCCAGAACCGGGGCCGGCGCGGCAGCTGCCCGGGCACGCTGCGGACCCGGATTCTCGCCCTGCTCCGCACCGAGATGGAGCGCGGCTGACCCCGGCCGGTGCGGCGGCGGCGGTGCTCGTGGCGGGCGCCGCCGCGCTGGCGGCCTGGCGCGCGGGCTCGCTCACGGCGGGCGGGGCAGCGGCGGGGTGGCTGGTGGGAGTCCTGGTGCTGATCGGGGCAGGATGGGCGGGCGGCGCGGTGCTGGCCGCCTTTTTCGTCTCCGGGAGCGTCGTCTCCTCCGGCGAGCGGCGGGACGAGCGGCAGGTGCTGGCCAACGGCGGTCCGGCTGCGGCGGGCGCGCTCCTGGGAATACTGGACCCGGGGCTGGGCCTCTGGATCGTGACGGGGAGCCTCGCCGGGGCCGCCGCCGACACCTGGGCCACGGGCATCGGGGCGCGGAGCCCGACGCCGCCGGGGCTGCTCTTTTTCGGACCGCGTGTCGCGGCGGGGACGAGCGGCGGGATGACGGCGCTCGGGACCGGGGGCGCCGCCGCAGGCGCCGGCTTCGTGGCGGCCGTGGGAGCGCTGGCCGGGGGAACGCCGGCGCTCCTTCCGCTCGGGACACTGGTAGGTTTCGCGGGGATGGTCGCCGACTCCGCGCTCGGCGCCCTGTGGCAGGGCCGGTTTCGGTGCCCCGCCTGCCAGCAGGCCACCGAGCGGCGGGTACACCGGTGCGGCGCCCGGACCGAGCATGAGGGAGGGCTGCGATGGCTGGACAACGATGCGGTGAACCTCGGCGCCACCCTCTTCGCGGCCGTCCTCGCGGCCGCGGCCTGGTTCTGCTGGCGGCACTGATCCTTGCCGGGTGCAGCGGGGACGCGACCGGACCGCAGACCGATCGCCCCGGCAGCTTCGGCAGCGGGACCAGCACCAGCGGCGGCGGCGAAGCGTCGCTCGTAGGCGTGTGGCAGAACGTGAGCGTGATCCAGCTCCCGGGCGACCTCCAGACCTGGACCACGACCTGGCAGTTCGACGAGGCGGGCACCTGCCGGCAGACGGTCGTCACCGAGTCGCTCGCCGAAGGCTTTCCCCGGACCGCCCAGCGCACCTGCACCTGGACGGTGAGCGGCAGCGACGTGGCGATCTCCTTCACGGGGGCCGGTACCCTCACCTTCCAATTCTCCTTCGCGGGCTTCTCCCCCGACCGGCTCGTCCTCGATGGCTTCGAGTACCAGCGCATCGGCTGAGCGCGGCGCGCTCGACGTGCTCGTCGTGGGCGCCGGTCCGGCCGGGAGCGCGAGCGCCGCGCTGCTGGCACGGGCCGGCTGGCGCGTGGCGGCGGTGGACCGCGCCGCGTTTCCGCGGGACAAGCCCTGCTCGGAGTACATGAGCCCGGAGACCGTGCGGCTGCTCGACCGGCTGGGCGTGGTGCCGGCGCTCGAGGCAGCCGGGGCCGCTCCGCTCGAGGGAACGGTGGTGACGGCGGCGCGCGGCAACCGGCTGCACGGACGGTTCGCCCTGGCCGGGCCGGCGCCGTTCCGGCCCACCGGACTTTCGGTTTCGCGGCGGGTGCTCGACCACACGTTGGTCCAGGCGGCACGCGCGTCGGGTGTCACGGTCCTGGAGCGTGCCCTGGTGGAGGACCTGGTGTACGATCGCGGCGCGGTCGCCGGCGCGGTGGTGCGCCGCGCGGACGGCAGCCGCGGGGTGCTTCGCGCGCGGCTCACCGTCGGGGCGGACGGGCTGCGCTCGATCGTGGCGCGCCGGCTCGGCGGCCGCCGTCACGGCCGGCCACGGCGGGTGGCGTTCGTGACCCACGTGGACGGCGTGGCCGGCATGGGCCGGAGCGCCGAGCTGCACGTGGGGCGGCGCGCGTACGTCGGGCTCAATCCGATCGGCGGCGATCGCACCAACGTGGCGCTCGTCGTGGGCGCCGAGCTCGCCCGGACGGCGCGGAGCGGGGCCGAAGCGTTTCTGATGGAGGGGCTGCGCCGGTTTCCCGGGGTGTACGAGCGGGTGGCCGCGGGCGCCCGGGCGGGAGCGGTGCTCGCGACCGGGCCGTTCGCCGCGTGGTCGGGCCGGGTGGTGGCCGACGGCGCCGCGCTGGTGGGCGACGCGGCCGACTTCTTCGATCCGTTCACCGGCGAGGGCATCTGCAGCGCGCTTCGGGGCGCGGAGCTGCTCGCCGGGGTCGCATCCGGAGCGCTCGCCTCGGCGGGGATCGTGACCGCCGCGCGGCTGGCCGGGTATCGCCGCGCGCGCCGGCGGGCGTTCGTCGGGAAGTGGGCGGTGGAGCGGCTCATCGGCTACGGCATGGAGCTCCCCGCACTCTTCGACCACGCGGTGGGCCGGATCGGCCGCCGCGCGGGGATGGCCGACACCCTCGTCGGCGTCACAGGCGACTTCGTGCCCGCGCGCCGGGTGCTCAGCCCGCTCTTTCTCGCGAGGATGCTCGTCTGACCCGGCCCGATGTGGAGCCCGCCCGCTTCCGCCAGATCCTCGGCCGTTTCGCCACCGGCGTCACCGTGCTCACGGTGCGCGACTCGTCGGGCCGGACGTGCGGGATGACCGCGAGCAGCCTGGCTTCGGTGTCGCTCGAGCCGCCGCTGGTCTCGGTGTGCATCGACCATCGGGCGCAGCTGCACGATCTCATCGCCGCCGCCCCCGAGTTCGTGGTCAACATCCTGGAGAGCAGCCAGGAGGAGCTGGCGCGCCGGTTCTCGCTCAAGCACGACGATCGCTTCGATGGGGTGGGATACCACATGGGCCCGGACGGCCAGGTGCTGCTCGACGGAGCGCTGGCACACATCGAATGCGAGCGTCACGCCACGTATCCCGGCGGCGATCACACCATCATCCTCGGCCGGGTCATCGGCGGGGACACCCGGGACGGCCGGCCGCTGGTGTACTTCCGCGGCGGGTACACGGGGTTGACGTGAGGAGGCGGCGAGTGGGAGTCCGCGACCGCTGGTCCGCTCACCCCCGAGCATGACTGCCGAGCCCCTGATCCCGAGCCCCGTCGGCACCGAGCTGCTCGACGACCCATCCGCCGATCCGGCGGCGGTCACCGAATCGCTCCGCAACATTGCCCGGGCCAACCGCTGGTTCGGCGGCGCCGCCGCGGTGCGGCACGGGCTGGCGCGCGCGCTGGCGAGCGTCCCCGCGGGATCGGTGCTGACGCTGGCCGACCTCGGCACCGGCCTCGGCGACCTCCCCCGCGTGGCGGTGCGCTGGGCAGCCCGGCGCGGGGTGCGGCTCGTGCCGGTCGGGCTGGAGCGAAGCCGGGTGGCGGCACGGCTGGCGCGCGACCAGGGCGTCCCCTGCGCGGTCGGGTGCGCGGGATCGCCGCCCTTCGCCGAGAAGTCCGTGGACCTCGTGCTCGTGAGCCAGGTGGCGCACCACCTGGCCCCTGACTCCGTCGTGCGGCTCTTCCGCACCTGCGACCGGCTCGCCCGCCGCGCCGTCGTCGTGGCCGATCTCCGGCGCGCCCGGCTCGCCCCGCTCGCGTTCCGGCTGGGCGGGCGTGCGCTCCGTTTCGATCCCACTACCCTGGCCGACGGCGTCACCTCGCTTCGGCGCGGCTACACCGCCCGCGAGCTGCGCGCGCTGCTCGCCGCGGCGGAAGTGGACGGGGTCGTCCTGCGGCGGCCGGGCGCGCGGCTGGTGGCCGTGTGGCACCCGCGGGCGGACTAGTGCGCACGGTGGATTACACGCGCGTGCGGGCGCCCGCGGCCCGCGTGCTCGACGCCGCCGCCGACGTCGAGCGCTGGCCGGCGCTGCTCCCGCACTACCGCTGGGTCCGGATGCTCGAGCGCCGGGACGACGGCGGCCTCGTGGAGATGGCGGCATGGCGGCCGTTCGGCCCGCTCAACTATCCGACTTGGTGGGTGTCCGAGATGCGGATCGACCGCTCGGCGCCCGCGGTGCACTACCGTCACGTCCGGGGGATCACCACCGGAATGGATGTGGTCTGGCGGATCGAGCCCGCCGGTGAATGGACCGACGTGACGATCGTCCACGACTGGAGTGGACCCCGGTGGCCGCTGATCGGCAGCGCCGCCGCGTCATGGGTGATCGGTCCGGTGTTCGTTCACGGCATCGCGTCGCGGACCCTCGCGGGGATCCGGCGGGCGATCGAGGAGACGGCATGAGCGGCGCGAGGCGGGTGGTGGTCACGGGAATCGGCGCGATCACCCCGATCGGGCTCGGCGTGGACGGACTGTGGCAGGGGCTCCGGCGCCGCGCGTCGGCGATCCGGTGCATCACCCGCTTCGACCCGACGGTGTTCAAGTCGCGCATCGCGGGCGAGGTGGACGGGTTCGCGCCCGGCGATCACATCGAGGAGCGCCGGGTCCGCCGGCTCGACCGCTACTCCCAGTTCGCCATCGCGGCCACCCGCATGGCCCTGGCCGATGCCGGCCTGGTGCTCGAGCGCGAGGACCCCGACCGGGTGGGCACGATGATGGGCACGGCGCTCGGCGGGGTGGCGCACGGGGAGCGGAACTACCACGCCTTCCTGACCGAGGGCCCGCGCGCGGTGGACCCGGCCCTCGCACTCACCGTCTTCGCCGGCGCCGCGAGCTGCAACATCGCGATCGAGTTCGGCTGCACCGGTCCCAACTCCACCAACGGGATGAGCTGCGCCTCGGGCGCGATCGCCATCGGCGACGGCTACCGCGCCATCGCCCGGGGGGACGCCGACGTGATGCTGGCCGGCGGCGCCGAGGCGCCGCTGGCGCCGCTCTGCTTCGGTGCGTTCGCCATCATCCGCGCCATGTCCACCCGGAACGACGATCCGACCCACGCGAGCCGTCCTTTCGACGCCGGACGCGACGGGTTCGTCATGGCGGAAGGGGCGGCGGTGCTGGTGCTGGAGGAACGCGGGCGCGCGCTGGCGCGGGGCGCACCGGTGTATGCGGAGCTGTGCGGGTTCGGGGTCACTAACGACGCCCACCACATGACGGCCCCCCGCCCCGACGGGCGGCAGGCCGCGCGCGCGATGCAGATCGCGCTCGACGAAGCGCACGTCCGCCCGGCCGAGGTGGACTACATCAACGCCCACGGCTCCTCGACCCCGCTCAACGACCCCACGGAGACCCTCGCCATCAAGCAGGTGCTCGGCGAGCGGGCCGGCCGGGTGGCGCTGAGCGGGACCAAGGGCTACTACGGCCACGCTCTGGGCGCGAGCGGCGCGATCGAGGCGGCCATCTGCGCGCTTGCGCTGCGGCGCGGCTGGCTCCCGCCCACGGTGAACCTCGAGACGCCCGATCCCGCCTGCGACCTGCCGCAGATCACCGGCGAAGGCCGCGCGGTCGAGCCGGGGATCGTGCTCAGCAACTCGTTCGGCTTCGGCGGAATCAACGCCGCGCTGGTGTTTCGTCGAGACGACGCCTAGATTCGCGGCCGTTCCGACCTACCACCACAGCACGAGGATTGGCCGATGCCGTCACTGCTCCGTCGTTCGCTCGCCGAGGCCGTGGGAACCTTCACGTTCGTCTTCATCGGCGCCGGCTCCGTCATCATGAAAGCGGCGCCCGGAGCGGGGTACGGGCTGCTGGGTATCGCCTGGGCGCACGCGATCGCGCTGGCGGTGGTGGTCACCTGCACCATTGCCATCTCGGGCGGGCACATCAATCCCGCGGTGTCGATCGGCTTGCTGGTGGGGCGCCGCATCTCGGGCGCCACGGCCGGCGCCTACATCGTGGCGCAACTGATCGGTGCCGTGATCGCGGCGCTCTTCCTCGAGTGGCTCCTCCCGGCGGCCGCCACTCGCAACACGCTGCTCGGCACGCCCACACTGGGGAACAACGTCCAGCTCGGCCAGGCGATCGCGCTCGAAGCGGTGCTCACGTTCTTCCTGGTGAGCGCGGTCTACGGCACCTGCGTCAACGCGGAGGCGCCAAAGGTCGGCGGGTTCGCGATCGGTTTGGTGCTGCTGTTCGACATCCTGGTCGGTGGGACCCTGACCGGCGCCGTCATGAACCCGGCCCGCGCCTTCGGCCCCGCGCTCGTCGCCGGCGAATGGGTGGCGCACATCGTCTGGTGGGCGGGACCGATTCTGGGCGGGATCGTGGCGGGGCTGCTGTGGGAGTACGCGATACTGCCGCCGCGTGAGAGGTGACGGACGGACGGACGGACGGGGTCACCCTGAACGAAGTGAAGGGGACATGCCTCGGGTAAGGTGCCTTCGCTACACTCAGGATGACTCCGTCCGTCCGTCCGCCCGTCCGTCCGCCCGCCCGACCTTCACCACCCTCCGCCACAGCATCCCCAGATACCCGACCAGAATCACCGGCGCCACGATGTACGCGGCGACCAGGTAGCCCGCGTTGTGCGGCGGCTCAGGCGCGAGCATCGGCGGCCTCGGCGGCCTCGTCCCGCGCTTCCTCCAGCATCGCGAGGCCGTAGCGGATGGTCACCAGCCCGGCATAGAGCAGGGTGAAGACCCCGGCGGATATGAGGAGGGTGCGCAGCATCTCGGGCGGCAGGGAGGGAGCGCTGGGCTTGAGCACCACCGGCTGCGGGTGGAGGGTGCGGAAGAGATAGACGCTCAGGTGAATGAAGGGGACCAGCAGCATCCCCAGGATCCCGACCACCGCGCTGAAGCGCGCGCGCTCTTCGGGATCGTGCACCGCGGCGCGGAGCGCCAGATACCCGATGAACAGGAAGAAGAGAAACAGCGTCAAGGTGAGCCGCGCGTCCCAGGTCCACCAGGTGCCCCAGATCGGCTTGGCCCAGATGGGCCCGGTCGTCAGCATGACGGCGCTGAAGGCGACCCCTACCTCCGCCGAGGCCGCCGCGAACCGGTCGAGCCGCGGGTCGTGCAGCCAGAGATAGAGCGCGCTGGTGACGCCCACAAGCGAGAACGCGATGAGCGCGCTCCAGGCGGCCGGCACGTGGAGATAGAAGATCTTCTGCGCCGGCCCCTGCCGGAGCTCGATCGGAGTATACGCGAGCGCCAGCACGTACACCCCGGCCAGGCCGAGCAGCGCGGCCACGCTGATGCCCAGCCCCCGACGGGTAATCGCGCGCGCATCGCCAGCCATCACTCGTCCACCACCGCGGAGAATGCCATCGTACAGAGGGTCACGAACACCACGTCGTAGAGTGCAAGGAGTCTAAGCCACCCCAGCATCTCGCTCAACGGACGGTCGGCCAGGAGCCGCGACGTCACCTGCACCGCGCCGATGAGCGGCGGCACCATGAAGGGGAGGAGCAGCACCGGGAGCATCAGCTCCGCGAACCGGGTGCGCACGGCCATGGCGCTGAAGATGGTGCCCACCGAGACGAACCCGATCGTCGCCAGCGCCGTCACCCCCACGATCCCGGGGAGCGCGCGCCACAGGTCCACGTCGAAGAACAGCACGAAAAGCGGCAGCGTCACCGCCTCCACCGTCCCCACGAACGCCAGGTTGGCGAGCAGCTTGCCCAGAAAGAGCGCCCCCCGCGGCACGGGAGCGAGCAGCAGCCCGTCAATGGACCCGTGCTCCCGCTCGACCGTGAACGCCCGGTTGAGCGCCACCATGGCCGCGAGCGCGAAGGTTACCCACAACACGCTCGGCGCGAGATCGATGGCAGCCAGCGCGGTCGGATCGCGCGCGAAGTTGAACACCACGAGCACCAGCGCGGCGAAGACCACGGCGGAGAGGAGCGCCGTCCGGCTCCGGAGTTCCGCGCGAATGTCCTTTCCCGCGATCGCGAGGATCAGGCGGAGCGTCTCAGGCACCGGTCCACGCGAGGTAGCGCGGGAGGAAGGCGTCGAGCGGCCCGGTCCGGTCCTCCTGGCTCACCCACCGGCCGTTCACCATCACCGCCACGCGGGTCGCGAGGTCCCAGACTTCGCCGAGGTGATGGGTGACGACCACCAGCCCGAGCCCTTCCGCCAGACGGGCCCGGAGCAGGTCGCGGAGCCGGTCCGCCGACGCGGCGTCGAGCGCGGTGAACGGTTCGTCGAGCAGGAGCACCCGCGGACCGTGCAGCAGCGCCCGCGCGATCGCCGCGCGCTGCAGCAGCCCCCGGCTGAGCCGCCGCGGCGAGTCGTCGAGACGACCGCCGAGCCCCGCCGCGTCGAGCGCCGTCCTGGCGGCGGCCGCGGGTGCCCGCAGCCCGTACAGGCGCGCGGCGAACGTCAGGTTCTCGAGCAGGGTGAGGTCGTCGTAGAGCAGCGACTGGTGGGACAACAAGCCGATCGCCCGGCGGGCCTCCGCACCGTCGCCCGCCAGCGTGCGGCCGAGCACCCGGACCTCGCCGGCGGTGGGGCGCATGAGCCCGGCCAGGATCCGGAGCAGCGTGCTCTTCCCCGCCCCGTTGGGGCCGGCCACGGCGAGCGCCTCGCCGGGCGCGAGTGTCAGATCGAGGCCGTGCAGGATCCGGGTCCGCCCGAACGAGCGGCGGATCCCGCGCGCGACCAGCAGCGGCTCGCCGTCATAGGACGGCATCGATCCGCGCGCCGAGTTCGTCGAGGCGGAAGGGTTTGACGATGTAGCCGGAGTGGGGAAGGTTGAGGACCTTGAGCTGCGGCTCGATGCTCATATAGGCGGTGGTGATGATCACCGGCAGATCGGGCTCGGTGAGCCGGATGCGTCGCAGCAGCTCCACGCCGTCGGTATCGGGAAGCCGCATGTCGAGCACCGCCACGTCGGGGCGCTGCTGCTCGAGCTGCTCGAGTGCCTCGGCCCCGGTGGAGGCGAAGACGAGTTCGTATCGCGGCTCGAACGCCCGCTGGTAGCTGAGACGTAGCGCAGGCTCGTCCTCCACGATCAGGACGCGCCGGCGGCGCTTAGGCTGCGTCATCCACGTACCCCGCGACCCGCTGCGAAGACAGACGTCAGGAGGGAGGATGGTTGGGTACACTAATGGGTGCGGCGGGTAGACGGAAGGACGGACGGGCGGACGGACAGACGGACGGAAACGGCACACCGCTGCGGTGTGCTGTCACTGTCCGTCCGTCCGTCTGTCCGTCCGTCCGTCCTTTCCTCACTCCCCTTCGACCACGAACAACTCATACAGCTTCGTAATCGTCAGCAGGAACCGCAGCTCCTCGTTGGGATTCCGCAGCACCACCGGCTGGCGGCGCTCGGCGGCGATGCGCTGAATGAGCATCAGCGCGCCGAGCCCGGCGGAATCCACTTCGCGCGTGTGGGTGAGATCGATCACCAGCCGGCCGACGCCTGCGGGCATTTCGTCGAGCAGCCGCTCCGCCGCGAGGCGGATCTCCACACGGGTCTCCAGGCCGAGCACCTCGGGCGCGGCCAGACCACGTTCCAGCTCCTGCGGGGTCCTCATCCATCCTCCTTCGGCACCGAGCTATCTCACCAGCGTTCGGTGAGACCTCTAGTTTTGCGGCCCCGGATCACTCCGGGTGTGCTCTTATCGGGCGGATCGACGCCTCGCCGCAGGACAAGTCGCGGCTTCGCCCAGGGGAAAGGCGAGTCTGGTGCCAGCGACGGCAAGCCGGTGCCGGAGAGAGAGTTAGACCCCCTCCCCAACCCCGGAGTGACACCGCTTGCGTCGCAGTCCGCGGCATTTTAGTGCAAAAGGGGCGGAGGGGTAAGAGGAGCGGTCGTTAGTCGCTGGTCGTTAGTCGGAGCCCTGGGGACGGGGGTCCAACGACTAACGACTAGCGACTAGCGACCACCGACCTATAGCTGAATCCTCGCCCCCAGCTCCAGCACCCGATTGGGCGGCAGGTTGAAGAAGGCCGTGGCCGACTGGGCGTTCCGGGCCATCACGATGAAGAGGAGCTTCCGCCAGTGGGACATGCGGGAGCGGCCGGTCGGGAGGAGGGTTTCGCGGCCGAGATAGAAGCTGGTCTCATTGGGCGTGGCGCGGAGGCCGTGCTGCTGGAGCAGCGTGAGCAGCGAGGGCACATCGGGGGTCTCCATGAAGCCGAAGCGGCCCACCACCAGATAGAACCCGTCGCCCAGGGACTCGAAGGTGAGTCGCTCGTCGGCGGGGACCTGGGGAATCTGCTCGCCCTCCAGCGACATGATCACCACCGTCTCGTGCAGCACCTTGTTGTGCTTCAGGTGGTGAAGCAGCACGACCGGCACACCGGCCGGGTCCGAGGTCATGAACACGGCGGTGCCCGGGACCCGCTGCGGCGGCCGCCGGGCCAGACTCTCGATGAAGTCCGGCATCGGCATGGCGGTTTCCCGGAGCTCCGCCCGCACCGCGTCCCGGCCGCGCTTCCAGGTGGTCATGAGCAGGTAGACCACGAGCGCGATCAGGAGCGGCAGCCAGCCGCCGCTCGTGATCTTGAGGAAGTTGGCACCAAGGAAGGCCAGATCCACCACCAGGAACACCGCTCCCACGATGGCGACGCGCCAGCGCGGCCAGTGCCAGCGGTGGCGCGCCACCGAGCAGAAGAGCAGCGTGGTGATGGTCATGGTGCCGGTGACCGCGATCCCGTACGCCGAGGCCAGGTTGCCGGTGGATTGAAATGCCAGCACCAGCACCACGCACGTGACCGCCAGCAGCCGGTTCACCCCCGGCAGGTAGATCTGCCCGATCTCGGAATGCGAGGTGTGGAGGATGGTGACCCG